>JBCCYN010000023.1:0-36119 GCA_039189655.1 Pseudomonadota bacterium
CATCAAGGCGTTGATCCCCGAGCCGTGGCCCGCGCCGCCGGGCAGGCCGCCCGCCACGGACGGATCGTCTCCGGCGCCTCGACGTTGACCATGCAAACCGTGCGGCTTCTCACCAACGCCCGGGAGCGAACGCCCTTGCGCAAACTCTTGGAGGGCGCGCGCGCGGTGCAGCTGGAAAGACGCCTCGACAAGCAAGCCATCCTGACCCGCTACCTCCACCTCGCACCCTATGGCGGCAACATCGAAGGCGTGCGCGCTGCAAGCCTTGCCTATTTCGGCCGCGAGCCCGGGCGTCTCACCCTTGCCCAATCGGCCCTCCTGGTGGCGCTCCCCCAGGCGCCCGAAAGCCGTCGCCCCGACCGGCATCCGCAGGCGGCGCGGCGGGCGCGGGACCGCATCCTTGACCGACTGGCCGAGCGCGGCGCCATCACCCGGCCGGACGCCGAGCTTGCCAAACGCGAGGCCATACCTACCCGCAGGCGTCCAGTTCCCCTCCATGCCCCCCACCTTTCGCGCCGCCTCCATGCGGCGGCTCCGGCAACGAGGGTGCACGACACAACGCTCGTGAAAGATTGGCAGGCGTCCCTGGAGCGCCTGGCCGGTGAGCGGGTCGATCACATCGGCCCAAAGGTCTCCGCCGCCATTTTGGTGATGGATCACGCCACCGGCGCAATTCGCGCCAGCGTCGGTGCGGCCCGCTTCCTCGACCATCGCCGGGCCGGCCACGTGGATATGACCGAAGCGCTGCGCTCGCCGGGCTCGACCCTCAAACCGTTCATCTACGGCCTTGGGATTGAGGCGGGCCTCATTGCGCGCAGCACGTTGATGGACGACGCACCGGTGAACTTCGTCGGCTACGAGCCGGAAAATTTTGACGAGACCTATCGCGGCATGGTGACGGTGGAAGAGGCGCTGCGCCAGTCCCTCAACGTGCCGGCAGTGACGCTGCTCGACGCCCTCGGGCCGGTGCGTCTTGCGGTGCGGCTCCAGGAGGCCGGTGCAAAGGTCGCCTTGCCGCCCGGTTTCAGGCCCACCCTTGCGGTGGGTTTAGGGGGGCTTGGGACACGCCTTTCCGACCTTGCTTCGCTCTACAGTGCGCTCGCCCGGAGCGGGCAGGGGGTTTTGCCCTCGGCGACCGCGCGGCGGCCCCTCCTGGCACGGCTTTTGGAACCTCGTCCGGCGCGCGACGTCGCCGCCATGCTTTCCGGGATGCGCCCGCCGAAGAACGCAGCACCCGATGAGATCGCCTACAAAACCGGTACTTCCTACGGCCACCGCGACGCTTGGGCCGTGGGCTTTGACGGCGCCCATGTCATCGCGGTGTGGGTGGGTCGGCCGGATGGAACGCCCGTGCCGCAGCTCACCGGGTGGACCGATGCGGCGCCGCTCCTCTTCGATGCCTTCGCCCGGATCGAGGTTCGCCCCCTAAAAACGCCAACGGTGGCGCGGCCCACTGCCGATCTGCCTCCGCCCCTTCGCCAGTTCACGCCCTGGCGACGGAAAGGCAAAGCGCGGCCAAGCGAAATCACCATTGCCTTTCCGCCCGATGGCGCCGTCGTCGCCCTTGGGGAAGGTGCGCCCCTCGTCGCCCGGGTGGTGGGAAAGCCGGCCGACACCTGGCTCCTCAACGGCCGGCCCCTGCCGGTGAAGGTCAATCGCCGGCAGGCGTCCATGGACGTTTCGCCGGGGCTTTATACGCTCACCGTGGTCACCACCGGCGGCCACTCCGAGCGGGTCACGTTTACGGTGGAGTAGGAAAGCGCCCGACCGCCCGGCGGTGGGCTACTTGGACGGCGATGCGGCAAGGGCCGTGCCGATGGCAATCAACACACCGCCCGCCACCGCCTCGAACCACTGGGCGAGCTGCCGCCGGACGACGCGCGCGGAAAGCGCCGAAAGCGCTGCGTAGGCCATCAAAATGGGGAGTTCGATCACCGCCGATACAATGGCCATCAGCGCAAACTGCAGCGCCACATTGCCCTCCGGCGAGATGAACTGGGGAAAGAGCGCCAGGAAAAAGAACAGCGTTTTGGGGTTGGCGAGCTGCCCAAAGAGGCCTTTCCAGAATGCGTCCCAGTGGGTGGATTGGGGCGCATTGATGGTCGGGAGCGGCAGGGGATCCGGCGCGATCGTTCGGCGCCCGAAAAGCCGGCGGGCGAGGGGAAGCGCCATCTTGACGCCCAGAAAGCAAAGGTAGGCGGCCCCGACCCATTTCAGGACAAGGAACAGGGTCTGGCTCGCGATGATCAACGCGCCCACGCCCACGGCCGAAAGCGCGAAATAGATTGCCGAGCCCGCCACCACACCCGCGCTCGCCGACCAACCGGCCCGAAGGCCGCTGCGCATCGCTACAGCCACCACCACAAACACCGCGGGGCCCGGCGTTAGGCACAGGATGAACTCGGTGGCGGCAAAAAGGAGAAGCGTCTCAGTATCCACGGCCGCTCCCCGTCAAACTGGCCGGAAGCCCGCTACTCTTCCTCGTCGTCCCGCGGGCGCTCCTTGCCCTTCTTCCAGGCCTCGAGGCCCGCAAACACCTTGTCTGGGTCAAAGCGCTCGGTGCTGCGGGAGGGATCGGGCTGGGGCTCGCCCAAAGGCGGCTGAAGGCTCTCCTCCACGGGCATCAAAACGTCCGGCTGCTCCACCGGAACCACCGGCGGCGCCGTAATCCCCTGTTCGCGGGCTGCCACCTCCACTTCCCGGTCGAGGTCCACCTGGGTGGAAAGGCCCAGCGTCACGGGGTCGAGGGGTTGAAGGTTGGCAGAGTTCCAGTGGGTCCGGTCGCGGATGGCGGTGATCGTCGTTTTCGTGGTGCCCACAAGGCGGATGATTGCCGCGTCCTTCAATTCCGGATGATGGCGCAACAGCCACAAGATCGCATTGGGCCGATCCTGGCGTTTCGATACCGGCGTATAACGCGGCGCCTTCCGCTTCAGCTCGGGCACTACGGTCTTTGGCTTGGAAATTTTCAGGCGATAGGCGCTATCCGCCTCGCCGCGTTTGATTTCTTCGCGGGTCAATTGCCCGGTCTGGATGGGGTCGGCGCCTTTGATCCCCTGGGCCGCGTCGCCGTCGGCGATGGCGCCCACTTCCAGCGGATGAAGCCGACAGAATACGGCGATCTGGTCAAAGGAAAGGGATGTGTTGTCCACGAGCCAAACCGCCGTCGCTTTGGGCATCAAGGGCGTGTCGTCGTGAGCCATACGCAATTGTCCTTCATGGCCCGCACCGCGTCGCGGTGGGGAACCCGAACTCGCAATCGGGTTGTTGGGAGTAAAGTAGATATACGTCGCTCTCCAAGAACGCGCAAATCTTAGGGTGTGAGGACGATCTTGCCGATGTGCTCACCACCCTCCATGCGTGCGTGGGCAGCGGCCGCGTCGGCGAAGGAGAAGGTGCGGTCCATGACCGGGCGCACGGTTCCGGCAGCCATCAGCGGCCAGACCTTCTCTTCAAGGTTCTTGGCGATCGCCGCTTTAAACTCCACCGAGCGCGTCCGAAGCGTCGAACCGGTGTGGACGAGGCGCTTGCGCATCAAAATCCAAAAATTCGCGGTGGAAACCCCGCCCAGCATCGCGATCTGGACGATGCGCGCTTCCTCGGCGGCAGCGCGCCAGTTGCGCTCCACATATTCGCCGCCCACCATGTCGATGATGACATTGGCGCCCGCGGGGGTGGCATCCTTGACCGCCGCCACGAAATCGTCGGTCTTGTAGTTGACCACAAGGTCAGCCCCGAGGGTTTTGCAGGCGTCCATTTTCTCTGGCGATCCGACGGTGGCGATCACGTGGGCGCCGAACGCCTTGGCGAGCTGGATGGCGGTCGTGCCGATCCCCGAGGATCCGCCGTGGACGAGCAGCCATTCGCCGGCCGTCAAACCGGCGCGGTCGAACATGTTGCTCCACACGGTGAAGAAGGTTTCGGGAATACCCGCTGCTTCGGTGGCGGAAATCTGAGGCGGGGTGGGAAGGGTGTTGCTTTCGGCGGCAGCGCAAAACTCGGCATATCCACCCCCCGAGACGAGGGCCAAGACGGGATCGCCCACAGCGTAGCGTCTCACCTCATCCCCCACCGCGACCACCGTCCCGGCAACCTCCAGGCCAAGCACGTCCCCGGCGCCCGGCGGAGGGGGATAGTTGCCTTCCCGTTGAAGGCAGTCGAGCCGATTGACCCCCGCCCCTTCCACCTTGATGAGCACCTCGGACGGGGCGGGCACGGGCACCTTGCGCTCCACCGCAGTGAGCACTTTTGGCCCGCCAGGCTCCTTGGCGATGATTGCTTGCATCATTTCAGGCAAGGCCATGACTGCCCCTTTTCGTGATTGATCAGGCGACCCAAGGGCGCCCATCGGTCCGATTGAATGAGCTCAGTAGCCGATCTGATGGTTGTGCGGCGATCATTTCACGAACCCGGCGCGATGTTTAAAACCGCGAGCTGGGCGGCTACCATGGCCATGGCGCTGAGTCGCCAAAGGTGCGGCGCGGCCTGGGGGCGGGGACGCGTAGCCAATGGATGTAACCCATGGATGATGAACCGGTACGGCCAAAGGCCTACACGCTTGGCGATGATCTTTCGCGGCTGTCGGTCCATGAACTCGACGAGCTACGCGAAGCGCTCCTTGCCGAGGCGGAGCGGGTCGCCAGTGAAAAAGCGCGAAAAGCCGCCACCCGCGATGCGGCGGCCAGCGTGTTCAAGAGCTAGGGCGATGTGATCGCCGCTTCCGGTGGCTCTTTAGGCGCCGGGAATGCCCTTAAACTTGTTCTTGAACCGCGAGATGCGGCCGCCCCGGTCAAGGAGTGTCTGGTGACCGCCCGTCCACGCCGGATGCGTGGTGGGGTCAATGTCCAGGGTCAACCTGTCGCCTGCCGAACCAGCGCAGGAGCGGGTAACAAACTCGGTGCCGTCCGTCATCACCACGGTCACGGGGTGATATGCGGGGTGAATGTCCTTTTTCATGGGCCGTCCTGTCACGGTCGCGCGGCTCGCTCGCGCAGGGACCGTCTTCGTCATTCTGGGAACGCTGCGGGAGATAACCTTTCCGCTGCGACGATGCAAGAATGGGTAGAGCGTTGACATTGGCCTTGCCGGCTTGTTCTGACAACTGATGCGATTTGGACGAAATCAAAACCGGGGTGATGAGACGCCAAAGGGGCAGGTGCGCCTGGCGCCGCTTCGCTTCCTGCTGCCCTACGCTCTGCGTTACAAAGGCCGCCTTGCGTGCGCTGGCCTTGCCATGGTGGTGGCCACCGCAGCGACCCTTGCCGTCCCCCTCGCCGTGCGGCGGATGATCGACTACGGCTTTGCCGCGGAAAACGCGAGTTTTATCGACGCCTACTTTGGCATGCTCGTGGTGATCGCCGGGGCCCTCGCTGTGGCGTCGGCCATGCGCTATTACCTCGTGACCACTTTGGGCGAGCGGGTGGTTGCGGACCTGCGCGCCGATGTCTTTGAGCGGGTAATGAGCCTGTCGCCGGCGTTTTTCGACCGGACCCTTTCGGGCGAGATCGTCTCCCGCCTCACCGCCGATACCACCCAGATCAAGACCGCAGTGGGGGCCAGCGCCTCCATTGCGCTGCGCAACGCCGTCATGTTCGTGGGTGCGGTTCTCATGATGGTGGTGACGAGCCCCGCGCTTTCGGCCATGGCGCTCGCGATCATCCCGGCCCTTGTGCTGCCTCTGGTGGCCTATGGCCGCATCGTGCGCCGGCTTTCCCGCAAGGCCCAGGACAAGCTTGCGGAGATTTCTGCCTACGCCACGGAGGCCATTGGTGCGGTGCGGGCGCTACAAGCCTTCGTCGCCGAACGCCGGGCTGCCGACCGCTACCGGGACGGGGCGATATCCGCCTTTGAGACCGCGCGCCGGGCGGTCCGAGCCCGGTCGGTGCTGACCGCCATCGTCATCTTCCTGGTTTTTGCATCCATCGTCGGCGTCTTGTGGCTGGGCGCCAAAGAAGTGCTGTCCGGCAGCCTCAGCGCCGGCGCCCTCGGGCAGTTTGTGCTCTACGCGGTGTTCGCGGCGGGGGCGCTGGGCGATCTCAGCCAAACCTGGGGCGAGGTGGCGCAGACGGCCGGGGCCGCGGAGCGCCTGGCGGCCCTTGCTCGCGAAGAGCAGGACATTCGCTCCCCTGAAAACCCCAAGGCCTTGCCAGAACCCGCCCACGGCACGCTCCGACTAGAAGGCGTTCAATTCGCCTATCCCAGCGGCGATAACGTTCCTGTGCTGAAGGATGTGAGCCTTTCGGTGACGAAGGGCGAAACGGTCGCCGTGGTGGGCCCCTCAGGGGCCGGCAAGACGACGGTCTTTCAGCTCTTCACCCGGGCCTACGACGTTCAGGCTGGGACCGTGCGCGTTGATGGCGTCGATGTGCGAAAAGCCGACCTTTCGGCCTTGCGCAACCGCATCGCCATCGTGCCCCAGGACACCACAATCCTTGCTGCATCGATCGCCGATAACATTCGCATGGGCCGCCCGGATGCGAGCGATGCGGACGTGGTCGCGGCCGCCGTTGCAGCGCGCGTCAGCCCCTTTGCCGAGGCAATGCCGGACGGTTTTGACACCATGATCGGCGAGCGGGGGGTGACGCTGTCGGGCGGTCAGCGCCAACGCATCGCCATCGCCCGCGCCATTTTGAAGGACGCCCCGATCCTCCTCCTCGACGAGGCCACATCCAGTCTCGACGCCGAAAGCGAAGCCCTCATCCAGGAGGCCCTGGAGCGGCTGATGGTGGGGCGCACCACGTTGGTGATCGCGCACCGCCTCGCGACGGTTGTGAACGCCGACCGCATTCTCGTGCTGGACGAAGGCCGCATTGTGCAGACCGGCACCCACAGCGAGCTTGCCGCCCGCGACGGGGTCTATGCTCGGCTCGCCTCGTTGCAGTTCGGCGAGGGCGCCCGCGAAAAGAGCGCCGCCTAGCAAGTCGCGCCCGGGGATGGGTCAACCCAACCCCCGGTGCTATCGGTCCTGCGGACGACGCTGACTTTTCTAAGGACGCGACAACATCGAACCGGAGTTTTCGACGAACAACCGTCGTCTGTCGCCTTTCACCGCATTTGCGACGCCAGCATTCACTGTTGGACGCTGGCACGCCTTTCTTGCTAGGCCTTCGCCGTGCTCGCTGCCATTGGCGAGCGTCGAGGATTTTATGTTCACGCTTGCGGGCAGCCGCTGATCCCACTGACGGGATGGATTTTAGAAGCAGAGTGACCGCCATCCGGTGGATTCGCTCCGCGTTTCCTTGCGGCCTGAAAACCCTCGCTTAACGAGACATGATCGATTGCGAGCCGCAGGCCTCTTTCGCCGCGTCCGAGCACGAGCGCTCGGATACTGCGCGATGAGAAAGACGAACTACGATGAAAGTTAGAGATACAAAGCCCGGTGATGTGCCTGCTTTGCAGGAGGTTGTGTCAGCCGTTGACCTGTTTCCCAGTACGATGCTTCCGGACATGATCGACGGTTTCTTGTCGAACGCGCAAAGCGCCGACCTTTGGCTCACCTGCGAGACGGCACAGGGCGCACCCGTTGGCTTTTGCTACGCTGTGCCGGAGGAACTTGCTGACGGAACCTGGAACATGCTTGCGATCGGCGTTCTTCCGTCGATGCAAGGACAAGGAGCCGGCGGATTACTTGTTGCTGAGTTGGAGGGCAGGTTACGCCGTCTAGGCCATAGAGTATTAATCGCCGAAACGTCTGGGACCGATGGATTTGAGCGCGCGCGAACCTTCTACAACAAGAACGGTTATGTCGAAGAGGCTCGTATTCGCGAATTCTGGGCGAAAGGAGACGACAAGATCGTTTTCTGGAAAGCTCTCGGCTAACTGAGGCGACAGGCGGCTTGGCTATCCCCGAGCCGCCTCCATCGTTCATCATTTTTCGGACGAAGGTTGTCGGTGCTGGGGTGAGGCTTACTGCGATTTGAGAGTAAGTCCGCGCCATAGGAGATAAGCGCACTTTTTGCACTTTTCCCCTTGAAGACCACAACCCGTTCCATCATATTGGCGGTGCCCAAATTCGCACGTGCCTGTGGTCGCGTGCCGGTCACGCTGCGGCAGGAGAGTTTCTTGCCAAGGCGGGGCATGACCGGTCTTCCGGACTGAACCGGACCCTGCGGTGGCGGTATTGGCGGTGAGGAACCGCCGGCACAGTCAACGCAGCGCGACTTGAAGCAACGACGTAGAGGGCTTCCTTGGTCTCTTCCGGCCGTCCAAAGGCCGGGGTCACTGAAGAGGCGACTACTTCTTTGCCAGGCGTGCGAGCTGCGGGTTTTCCCAAATCTCAAAGCGCTACGCATCACCGGCCTGACGCGGGGCGTTCGCCCCAAGTTGTGCCATTCGCCCCGCCAGGTGCTCGTGCCTGCGCGGAACCGTGACGCGATAGGCTCTTCCAGGGGAGGAGCCGACGGCTCGGCGATCTGCCCGTGCGCGCCTCCAAAGCGTAGCCGGGCGGACGGCGGGTCGGCGCAGTAGCTTTGAACTTTTGGGTTACCGCGATGACAGACCGTATCCGAAGCTTCCTCCGTGAAACCCGACCCGAAGGCCCTTGCCTGGTGGTCGACCTCGACGTGGTGCGCGAAAACTTTGCAAGATTTCGCTCGGCTATGCCCGACAGCCGCATCTTTTATGCCGTGAAGGCCAATCCAGCACCGGAAATCTTGGATCTCCTGGTAGAGCTCGGCTCCTCGTTCGACTGCGCTTCGGTGCAGGAAATCGACATGGCCCTTGCCGCCGGGGCAAGCGCTGAGCAGATCTCATTCGGCAACACCATCAAAAAGGAGCGCGATGTGGCGGCAGCGTTCGCCCGCGGCGTGCGCCTGTTTGCTGTCGATTGTGAAGCAGAGGTGGATAAGGTCGCCCGTCAGGCACCGGGCGCAAAAGTGTTCTGCCGTATCCTTTGCGACGGCGAGGGGGCCCAGTGGGCGTTGTCGCGAAAGTTCGGCTGCGCCCCAGAAATGGCCATCGACGTGTTGGAACATGCCCATCGCGCCGGGGTGGAGGCCTATGGCGTCTCGTTTCACGTGGGCTCGCAGCAGACCAACGCGGACGCCTGGGATCGCGCGCTAGAATCGTCGGCGGACATTTTCCGCACTCTCTTTGACCGGGGTATCGAGCTGAAAATGGTGAACCTCGGCGGGGGATTTGCCACCCGCTACCTGGATGATACGCCGAGCGAGGATGAGTACGGCCGCGCCATCGATGCCGCCGTGCGCGCCCATTTCGGCAACCGCATCCCCGAGACGATCATTGAGCCGGGGCGGGCCATGGTGGGGAACGCCGGCGTGATCAAAAGCGAAGTGGTCCTGATTTCCCAAAAGGCCAAGGACGATATCCGCTGGGTCTACCTCGACATAGGGAAGTTCAATGGGCTTGCCGAGACCATGGACGAGGCGATCCGTTACCCGATCCTGTCCCACCGGGAAGGCGCCGTGGTGCCCTCCATATTGGCCGGTCCCACTTGCGACTCGGTGGATGTGCTTTACGAAAAGAAGCCTTACCCGCTCCCCATCAACCTGGAGATCGGCGACGAGCTTTTGATCGGCGGCACCGGTGCCTACACCACCACCTACGCGTCGGTGGCCTTCAACGGCCTACCACCCCTGGCCGCCTACGTGATCTAAGTGGCGTTGCGCCACGAGAAGGGTGGTGGCGTCTGAAAGTCATGTGAAACATAGGCTTAGGGCATGTTGTGTCGATCCTTCTCGACGCCACATGCCCTCCTCGTGTTGCCATGGAAGCGATGGCATCAGGCCACGTCGAGCGGCGTATAGAGCTTTCAAAAATTAAATTGCTCTCAAGGGTAGAAATACACACTCAATGCGTTATACTCATTCGTGGCGGGTATATAGCCGTCAGCAGCGTGGATTTTGACCCTAAGACTTTGCAAGTCCTGAGCGATCAGGCAAAGGCATTCTATAGGGATACTGTCGCGACCTTGCCGTTGTGGGAACCCATTATCCCACGGCGGCAAGAACCTTTGGGAACGACCGTTGTAGCTACCCTCCGTTGAGCGCAGCTTAGTTCATTGTTTTTGAAAATTTTTTCAGAAAAGTCTGCGGCAGTCAAAACTGTGAAACGCTGCTAGCCGTTCCTTGGCGTGAGGCCTCCTGTTTCTTCGATAAAGCTGCGCACGGCATCAACGCCGACGCCGCGGAGCATGTCAGTGAAGGCGAAAGGGCGTTCTTCGCGCATGCGTTTGGCATCGGCCGCCATAACGGTTGTATCGACGCGCACGTGTGGCGCGAGGTCGGCCTTGTTGATGACCAAAAAGTCCGAACGAGTGATGCCGGGACCGCCTTTTCGGGGGATTTCCTCGCCCTGGCAGACGGAAATCACGTATAACGTGAGATCTGCAAGTTCCGGGGAGAAGGTGGCGGCCAGATTGTCGCCCCCCGATTCGATGAACACCACGTCGAGGTCTGGGATCGACCGGCGCAGTTGGGCGATCGCCTGTAAATTGATCGACGCATCTTCGCGGATCGCCGTGTGCGGGCAGCCGCCGGTTTCCACGCCCAAAATTCGCTCCTCCGGCAGGATCTGCCGGTGTGCGAGGTAAAGCGCGTCTTCCTTGGTGTAGATGTCGTTGGTGACGACGCCGATGGAGTAGTCGCCCCGCATCGACTGGCACAGCATGGCGGTGAGCGCGGTCTTTCCCGAACCCACTGGCCCGCCGATGCCCACCCGAAGGGGTCCTGTGGCGCTGCTCACGGGGCGTTCCCCAAATTGTAGCAAGCCTCGGTGGGGGGAGGGGATGGCCTAATGGGAATGCTCCTTCCCCAAGGGTTCTGAAGCGCCGCTCTTGCCGTCGCCACCATGGCTGTGGCCGCCATAGGCGCCCCGCATGGGCCGAAACGCCTCGTCGCTCTCGCGCACCTCAGCGCCCAACCCTTCCAGCATCGCGCCGATCACGTGGTCGCGCAGGATGAGGATGCGATCCGCTTCGATGGCAGCGGCGAGGTGGCGGTTTCCGATATGCCAGGCAAGCTCACTGAGGTGCGTTGGGCTCTTCGCGCGGATGTCATGGAGAGCTTCGACGGCCGCGCTAACGCGCACGGTGCGGCCATCCTCCAACACTAGCTGGTCGCCGTCTTCAAGGGTGGTTGGTGACGGAAAATCCACCAGCACCTTGGTGGTACCGTCGACGTTGAGGACGCGGCGGCGGAGACGTCTTTCATCGTGGGCAAGGGTGATCGCGAGCACTTCGCTGGAGGTGGCGGGTGTTCCAGAAGCGCGCTTCACGTCCACCACTTTTAGCACCGCGCCCTCACCATCGCTTCCCACCCGGTCATCAGAGCGTGGTTCAGCGTCCTGATCAAGCACCCCTTCGCCCGCCAGGGGCTGCCGGCAGACAGGAGCGCGAAGGGAGGCACCGGACCTATTGGCCCGGCGCCCGCAACGCTCAGTGGATGTCGAAGCGGTCGAGGTTCATGACCTTCGTCCAAGCGGCCACGAAGTCGGTCACGAATTTCCCGCCGGCGTCTTCGCAGGCGTAGACCTCCGCAAGGGCTCGCAGTTGCGAGTTCGCCCCGAACACGAGATCCACAGAAGTCCCCGTCGCCTTCACCGCACCGGTTTTGGTGTCCCGCCCTTCGTAGACGTTCTCGCCGGTGTTTACCCAGGCGGTGCCCATGTCGAGGAGGTTCACGAAAAAGTCGTTGGTGAGCACCCCGGGACGCTGGGTGAAAACCCCGTGCTGGGACTTTTTGGCGTTGGCATCCAAGACGCGCATTCCGCCCAGAAGCGCCGTCATTTCCGGTGCCGTCAACGTGAGCATCTGGGCGCGATCCACCAGAAGTTCCTCGGGCGACCTCACGTGATCGTCGCTCAGGTAGTTGCGGAAACCGTCTGCGGTGGGTTCCAGCACGGCGAAGGAATCGACGTCGGTCTGATCCTGGCTCGCATCGGTCCGCCCCGGCGTGAACGGGACGACGATGTCGTGCCCGGCCGCTTTCGCCGCCGATTGCACACCGGCGCAACCGCCCAGCACGATCACGTCCGCCAACGAAACGCGCTTGCCGCCGGTTTGGGCGCTATTGAACGCAGTCTGCACCGCCTCGAGCTTTGCAAGCACGGTGCTTAGCGTTGCCGGATCGTTCGCCTCCCAGTCCTTTTGCGGGGCAAGGCGGATGCGCGCACCATTGGCGCCGCCGCGCTTGTCGGTGTCGCGGTACGTGGAGGCCGAGGCCCACGCGGTGGACACCAGTTCGCCCACCGAAAGGCCCGTCGCCAGGATCTGCTCCTTGAGGGAGGCGATGTCGCCCTCGTCAATTGGCGGATGGTCCACCGGCGGCACCGGGTCCTGCCAGATCAGAATTTCCGACGGCACCTCTGGTCCGAGGTAGCGCGAGATGGGTCCCATGTCGCGGTGGGTGAGCTTGAACCAGGCGCGGGCAAAGGCGTCGGCCAGCTCTGCGGGGTTCTCGTAGTAACGCCGGGAGATTTTTTCGTACGCCGGATCTACGCGCAGCGCGAGGTCGGTGGTTGCCATCATCGGCGCGTGGCGCTTGGTCGGATCGTGCGCGTCGGGAACCGCGTCCGCCGCAGCGCCGTTTTTCGGTGCCCACTGTTGGGCGCCGGCCGGGCTTTTGACGAGCTCCCAATCGTAGCCGAAGAGCGTCTCAAAATAGCTGTTGTCCCACTTGATCGGCGTGGGGGTCCAAGCGCCTTCAAGGCCGCTGGAGATGGTATTAACGCCTTTGCCGTCGCCAAAGGTGCTTTTCCAGCCGAGGCCCTGGTCTTCCATTCTCGCCCCTTCGGGATCGGGGCCCACATACTCGCCGGGGTCCGCCGCGCCGTGGGTCTTTCCGAAGGTGTGACCACCGGCGATGAGCGCGACAGTCTCTTCGTCATTCATGGCCATGCGGGCGAAGGTCTCGCGGATGTCGCGCGCGGAGGCCAGGGGATCGGGCTTGCCGTTGGGACCTTCAGGGTTGACGTAGATGAGGCCCATTTGCACCGCGGCGAGGGGGTTTGCGAGCTCCCGGTCGCCGCTGTAGCGCTCATCGCCCAGCCAGTCGGTTTCCGGTCCCCAATAAACGTCTTCTTCCGGCTCCCACACATCGGCGCGGCCGCCGCCGAAACCAAACGTTTTTAGGCCCATGGATTCCAAAGCGCAGTTGCCAGCCAGGATCATCAAGTCGGCCCAGGAGAGTTTGGCGCCGTACTTTTGCTTTATGGGCCACAGGAGCCGCCGAGCCTTGTCGAGGTTGACGTTATCCGGCCAGCTGTTGAGCGGTGCAAACCGCTGGGTCCCCGACGCGCCGCCGCCACGGCCGTCGGTGGTGCGATAGGTGCCTGCGCTGTGCCAGGCCATGCGGATGAAGAAGGGGCCGTAGTGTCCGTAGTCGGCCGGCCACCATTCTTGGGAATCGGTCATGAGCGCGTAAAGGTCGGCCTTTACCGCGCCAAAATCTAAAGTCTTGAACGCGTCACCGTAGTTGAAGCCTGTGCCCATGGGATCGCACTGGGGGGCGTTCTGGTTCAGAATTTTCAGGTTGAGCTGATTGGGCCACCAATGCTGGTTGGACATTGCCCCAACGATGTGCCGATGGGATCCACCAAACATCGGGCACTTTCCCCCGCCGGGAACATCTTCGACTTTCTGTTGCATCTCGGGCCACCCTGTCCGTTTTCAAAGGCATGCGTTCAAAAGGCGTGGCCGTGCGTGATGGCGGGTACCGTCAAAGCTCTGCAGGCCGCGCGCTTGCTGGCACTTCGATCGCACCAGCCATTCTCTATGTAGAATAATAAAAAGTCAGCATCAACGGATTTATAGGAATTTTCTATGAAGATTGCTTAAAATACACAGCGATCGGGTATGCCGGTTCCGATGGGTTTCAGCCTTCGCTGCGCCGGACGAAGCAAGGTCCACAAATGGGCAAAGAAAGGTCCACAAATGGGCAAAGAAAAGTGGCCGAGGATGCTCAGGTCTCTGCAGTCGCCGCACGGCGGGCGCAGTCACCTCCGCAACGGC
Source organism: Pseudomonadota bacterium (assembly GCA_039189655.1). GTDB lineage: Bacteria > Pseudomonadota > Alphaproteobacteria > Rhizobiales > Amorphaceae > Acuticoccus. Next base: position 13,967 of record JBCCYN010000023.1, read on the forward strand.
GAGCTAGCTGCCGTTTCCAAGACGGTTGCTCAAATGGGCGTGACCGCCGGGCACTGTGCCAAAACTCTCCCGCCTTGATCCATCGTCCCGCGCGGGGCCTGATGCCTCACGGGACGCTTCGCTCTTTGCCCTTGACCCATCAGGCCCCGCGCGGGCTTGAAAAAGGTGTCGGCTCCGGAAGAACGTCGCTTTTTGGTGTCCCACCAAAAGAACTGACCAGGATGGGTGGCGCAACGGTGGGAGTTCTGGCCGGTCGGTCGAGCGCGGTTCGGCGCCATGGAATCATGGTGCGGCTCGAACCGCGCGGTGAAACAATAACTTAAAGTAGGTCATGCGATCCCATGATCGTGTGAACTTCTCTAAGGGTTCAATGGAGCGTGAGCCCCAGGATTTCGCGCGCCTGCGCCACCGTTGCCGGCTGCCGCCCATGGCGCTCAAGGGCGTCCACACAGCGCGCCACCAACGCGGCGTTGGAGGGTGCCAGAGTGGTTTTGTCGAGGCGCACGTTGTCCTCAAGGCCAGTGCGGCAGTGGCCGCCCAGCTCAGCACACCACTCGTTGAGGACGATCTGGTTGCGGCCGATACCCGCCGCACACCACGTCGCCTCCGGCATCAACCGCTTGGTGGTGCGCACGAAAAACTCAAAGGCCTCCCGGTCCACCGGCATCGCGTTTTTAACGCCCATGACGAATTGCACATGGAGGGGAGCGGACAGGCGCCCCTCCTCCACCATCTTCGCCGCCTGGAAAATGTGCGACAGGTCGAAGGCTTCGATTTCCGGTTTGACGCGATGGGTTCGCATTTCGCTGGCAAGCCAATCCACAAGCTCGGGACTGTTCTCGTAGACCCGTGTGGGAAAATTGTTGGAGCCTACCGTCAGCGATGCCATGTCGGGTGCGAGCGGCAGCATGCCGCCACGCTCCCGCCCGGTGCCGGACCGACCGCCGGTGGAAAGCTGCACGATCATCCCCTTGCAGTGAGTCTCGATCCCTTCCTTCAGGCGGGCGAACCGTTCGGGGTCGGACGTTGGCTTTCCCTCCGCGTCACGCACGTGGCAGTGGGCGATGGTGGCTCCAGCCTCGAAGGCGGCGTGGGTGGATTCCACTTGCTCAGCCACCGTGATGGGCACGGCAGGGTTGTCGGACTTGGTGGGGAGCGAGCCGGTGATGGCAACGCAGATGATGGCAGGCTTGGTCATCGCGGGACCATTCCCCATCAGACAGGGCGCGCGCAAGGGAGCATTGGACGCCTACCCCAACTCCTTGCTCGGCGACCCCAAGCCAGGCGGTCAGCGCGCGTTGACACCATCTTGGAGGAACCTTAGCAGTCCAGGCGCCGTGCCGGCTTATATCCAGCTGAAAGAGCCCTGATGAGCACCAACGACACTGCCGAAAACGAGCGGAAGGACGCCGCAGCGCGCGAGGCCGTAAGGGCGCTGCGCCAGGTCATCACCCGTGCCGATCCCGACACGGTGCGCCTGATTTTCACCGAGGCGCGCACCCACAATGGCTGGCAGGAGAAGCCCGTTCCCGATGAGCTTTTGCGGGAAATCTACGACATCGCGAAGATGGGCCCCACCTCCATGAACCAGCAGCCCATGCGGCTCGTGTTCGTCAAGTCCCGCGAGGCGAAGGAGAAGCTGGTGCCCTGCATGATGGAGGGGAACCGGCCAAAGACCATGGCGGCGCCGGTGACGGCCATCATGGGTCACGATATGGAGTTTTATGAGCGCCTTCCCGAGACCTTCCCTCCCAACCCCGGTGCGAGGGACATGTTTGCAAACAATGAAGCGCTGGCGACGGCCAACGCCTTCCGCAACGGCACGCTACAGGCCGCCTACATCATGATGGCGGCAAGGGCGCTGGGGCTCGATTGCGGTCCCATGTCGGGTTTCAACAACGAGAAGGTGGACGAAGCCTTCTTCGCCGGCACCGCCATAAAATCGAACTTCGTGTGCAATCTTGGCTATGCGGACGAAGAAAAAATGTTTCGCAGGCTCCCGCGCCTCCCCTTCGACGAGGTTGCCAAAATCGTCTGAGAGGTCGGGCCCGTCGCCCTCGATCGATGCCAGCGCGCCATGGCATCACGGGGCGATGGCGAGCCCACAACGAACAATCACGACCAAGAGCCGGTCATGGGAATGGGAGTTCCCGTGAACACCGCCCGGAGGAGACACCATGGCCGTTCCCACCAAGACCGACATTCTCGCCGCCACAAAGGGGATGCTGCAGAAGGATCTTTATGTGGTCCAGACCCGCCCCACCGGCGGCATGGACAAGGTGATGGAGCACCTTGAGGAGCATCTCGCCTTCCAGATCAAGCTCGAACAGGACGGCATCATGTTCGGAGCCGGACCCTTCTGGGAGGATGATGAGCACACCTGGAATGGGGAGGGCATGGTGATCATCCGCGCCCAAAACCTCGCCCACGCCCGGCAAATTGCCGAATCCGACCCCATGCACGCCAGCGGCGCGCGTACGTTTACGGTGCGCCCCTGGCTCCTCAACGAGGGCTCCTTCACGGTCAGACTCACCTACTCCGATGGCGGCCGCGAGGTCACCTGAGGGGCTGCAAACACTGCCCGGCCGGCGCATTCACCAGCTATTCAGAGCCCCGCCCGTAGCCCTTACCGGGCTGTAACAGTTTCCGTCCTCGGGCAGTATTGGAGTAGACCATGGCCGTCATCATCGGCACCTGCTTTCCCGACAGGCTGATCGGCACCAACCGGAGCGACGTCATTTCCGGCCTCCCCGCCGACGACACCATCAACGGCCGCGGCGGCGATGACGATCTGTTCGGCGATCAGGGCAACGATATCCTCATCGGCGGCCGTGGCATCGACTTCTTCTATGGCGGTGCCGGCTTTGATCTGGTGGATTATTCCAACGAGAACAATGGGATCTTTGCGAATCTCAATCAGCGGATTGCGGTGGTCGATGGCCGGTTCGACGAGGGTTTGTTTTCCATCGAGGACCTCATCGGGACCCGATTTGGCGATATCTTGAAGGGTAGCCGCACTGGCAACTTCCTCGACGGCGGCGCAGGTGCGGACGAGATCGCCGGCGATCGCGGCGCCGATACTATCCTGGGCGACACCGGCTCCGACACGCTCCTTGGCGGCCGCGGCAGTGATCGGGTCGACGGTGAAGACGGCCGCGACTTGATGGTGGGCGGCGACGGCAACGACTTTATTCTCGGCGGGGCGGGTTTCGACACCTTGCGGGGTAACAACGGCAACGACACCCTCGATGGCGGACGGGGGGCGGACGAACTCGTGGGCGGTGCCGGCTTTGATATTTTTCGCGCCAGCAACGGCAGCAACCGCGACGAAATCCTCGACTTCGTGCCCAATGTGGACCGCATCAATTTGCGCCCCTACACGGGCATCGACAGCTTCAACGATCTGAATATCGGGGTGAATGGGGCGGGCAACGTGGTGGTGGTCCTTTTGGGCAACGACCGTATCGTTCTCGATGGCATTTCAAACCCCGCAGTGCTCGATGCGGGAGATTTTATCTTCTGAGCGCCTTCGTCCGGTCCCCATGCCCCGGGGCCGCATATCGCCGGGCGCAACGCATGGCTTTTGGGGAACGGGCGCCTGCCATCTTGGGTGATGGACGATTGGGTGGTACCAGCGCCCCTTAGTGCGGGCCGCCCCAACGGAGCGATTTTGCGAAGGCCAGTCTAGGGGACGCTCAGTAAGACCAAATCCAGGCGGCGGCGATGCTTTTCCTTTCCATCCACATACCGAAAACCGCCGGATCAAGCATGCTCGCCGCCCTGCGCGCCCGCTACGGCGACGGCCTTGCCCTTTACTATGGTGCGACCGATCAGCGGACCCATCCGGCAATCCGCTGTCCCCAGGACGAAATTACCGAACGGCACATTACCGCGCTGGAGGACGATGGGATCCAAGTCGTGCACGGGCATATGCGGCCAAAGTTTCTGCTCGAGGCGGTTCCCGATCCGGCGCGCTACTGGATTTGGCTGCGAGAGCCCATCGCCCATGCTCTGTCCTTCTACCACTTCAGCGAAGGTCGCCAGCCCACCGGCCGCACGTTCTTTAAGTTTCTTGACGAGCCCACCAACCAGAACACCCAGACGCCCTTTGTGCGCGGGCTCGACCTTACACAGACCGGGTTTGTGGGCATCACCGAGCACTTCTTCACGATGCTTCCGATGCTTGGCCTCCAGCCGGTGGGTGGGGGACGGCTCAACGTTACGCCAAACAAACCGATGGCCGACCGCAGAACCAGGCTTTACGCCGCAAAGCGGCTCCAAAAGGACTTTGCACTTTATTCCGAAGCCATGGAGATTGCCCTCCAACGGCGAGCCGCCTTTATTGCCAAGGCGAGCGCGCAACGCACCGGTGAGGTGAGCGTTTCCGGCGAGGAGGTGGCGCCATAGGCGATCGCACCATCGCCTGCGCTCGCTCGACCCACGGTGAACCGCTACGCGGCAAGGACGTAGAAAATTGCCATCGCAAAGCTGGCACGCAGGGCGAACGAACTCGCCAGCCAAACGAAAGCCCAGCCGCCCGCCCATTGTCGGCTGACCTGCTGCCGGCGCGCCTCGTCCTTCAACACCCGTGCTGCGTCGAACGGTTCTAGGCGAAAAAATTCCCGAGAGCGGGCCACCCGATGGGGGGCGAGTTTGCGGTGGATCGCTGCCTCAAGGCCCGGTGCGTCCGACGCCTTGACGACGCAAACGATGCGAAACGGCGTGGGCACGGCCGTGCCGGCGGAAAGCTGTGCGGCCCGGGCGCCGGGATCGGTGGACCACCCGACCTTTACGAGCCCGGGCATCGACGGGTTGGCGAGGATGTAGACATACCCCCGTCGGCCGGGAAGCGACGGCGGTGGTTGCCGTTTCTTTCTGCGTGGACTGGGATTTTGCCTACTGGAAGCCACGTCCGTTAGCTTGCCGCGCGCCCGTTAATAAAGCGGTAACAAACCCCTGGATCGCGCAATGAACCGCGGCCGCCACGGCATCTTGGGCGGCCAAGGGTGCGTCGTGCTCATTTCACAACGCGGCTGGTGTATTCGGAAAGGGCCATGGCCGCAGCGCCGCGAGCCCACACCATGTCGCCTCGGGCGCTCACCTCCACGCGCGGCGTCTGGCCAGTGTTGAGCGTCAGCCCCTTCATCTCCTCAATCACCTCTTCGCTGTAAAGCATATCGAAGCGCACCTGGCCGCCGGACAGGATGATGAGGCTCGGGTCGAACAACTGCACCACATTGGAAAGGCCGAGCGCGAGGTGGCGGCTGGCGCGTCGAAAGATGGAGCGCGCCGCCGGATGGCCGCGCTGGGCCTCGGCCAGCAGACGCTGGAGGAGGGCGCGGGGGCTTTCGGTGGAGTCGCGCGGTGCTCCCAGTGCGGTCCGCGCCTCGCGTACGAGTGCGTAGTCGGCGACGTAGGCCTCCAGGCAACCGCGCTGGCCGCACCGGCAAAGCGCCCCGTCAAGGGCGACCTTGGTGTGCCCTAACTCCATGCCGAACCCGCCCGCTCCATGGATCAGACGGTTCTCGATGACGAGCCCCATCCCAACCCCGTGCTCCACCGTGACCACCACGAAGTCCGACATGGTCCGTCCGGCGCCGAACCAGAGCTCGGCGAGGGTGAGAAGGTTCGCGTCATTGTCCACCGACACGGGCAAGGAAATGCGTTCGGCAAGCATCGGTCCCAAGTCGAGCGCCTGCTCCACCAACAATGGCGACCACATGGCCCGACCGCTCTCGTGGGCGACGATGCCTGGAAGCCCCAGACCGACCCCCACCAGCTTTTCGGCCTTGAGCCGCGCGGCGGCGAGCGCATAGCCGATCAGCGTCTCGATTTCTTTAAAGACCGTGTCGACGCTCTGCAGGTGCGCATTGGTGGCGAGCGCTGCTTCGCCAAGCATCTGCCCCGCAAAGTTGAGAATCACCGCGGTGTGGAAATCGTCGGACAGTTTGATGCCGACCACCGCGGCGGCGTCCGGTGTCAGCGTCAGGTCCACCGGCGGCCGGCCCCGGGTCGGGTCGCGCGTACTGGCGCGCTCCTCGATGAGCCCAAGCTCGATAAGGTCCGCCGACGCCGTGGTGATGGAGCCGGGCGAAACCCCCAGCTCCCGAGCCATATCCACGCGGCTTGCGGTGCCGGCGGCGCGCAGCCACTCCAGCAGGCGCAGTTTTATCGGCCGTTCGTCGCGCGGTGCCGGCAGGAGCGGGCCGCAGCCCGTGGGTGACCCAGTGGCATGGTTGCCACGCCGCCTGGCCCCGCCGTGACGCAGAGTTCCCTCGTTCACATGTTCAATGCCGCCGCGGCTGCGATCGCAACGCGCGCTGACGGCTCCCCTCGCGTCAAAATTCACGCAACAGTAGCGTACCATTGCGCAAACAACTCCGCCAAATTAATTTTGACAGGTGAAATAATGACCGTCACTGTCGAGGCGTCGCGCGGCGGACGGAGGCGGAGAAAGGGCGCGGAATAAGCGCCTCCGCGATCGGGGGAGGATCAGATGTATATCGGCCTAGACCTTGGCACTTCTGGGCTTAAAGCGCTCCTGATTGACGATGAGCAGCGCGCCGTGGCGGAGGCGACGGCGCCCCTGTCAGTGTCCCGGCCGCACCCGTCCTGGTCGGAGCAAGATCCAGCAGATTGGGTGGCGGCGGCCCAGACCGCCCTGCGGGGCCTTGCGCAAAAGACGTCCCTTTCGGGGGTGCGCGGGATCGGCCTTTCGGGCCAGCAGCACGGTGCGACGATCCTCGACAGCGCCCACAAGGTGTTGCGGCCGGCGATCCTTTGGAATGACACGCGGGCCGGGGCGGAAGCCCGGCAGCTCGACGAGATGCCGAGCTTTCGCGAGATCACCGGCAACATCTGCTTTGCGGGCTTTACCGCACCGAAACTCATCTGGGCGGCAAACCACGAGCCAGACGTTTTTGCGCAGGTGGCATTGGTTCTTCTGCCTAAGGACTACCTGCGCCTCTGGCTCACCGGCGATGCGGTGAGCGAACCCTCCGACGCGTCCGGCACCGGCTGGCTTGATGTGCAAAAGCGCACCTGGTCGCCGACGCTCCTGGAAGCGTGCCGCATGGGCGAAGAGCACATGCCCTCGCTGGTGGAGGGATCGGAAGTGTCGGGTGGGCTGCGCCAGGCGGTGGCCGACGAATTTGGCCTCCCGGCAGGGATCCCCGTGGCCGGCGGCGGCGGCGACAATGCCTCGGCGGCAGTGGGGATGGGCGTGGTGGAGGAGGGCCCGGCCTTCGTCTCATTGGGGACCTCTGGGGTCCTCTTTGCGACTACCCCCAAATTCTCCCCCATGGCGGAGACGGCGGTACACAGCTTCTGCCACGCCATCCCGCGCATGTGGCACCAGATGGGCGTGATCCTTGCCGCCACCGATGCCCTCAACTGGCTGGCCAAGCTCGCCCAGTCCGACGCTGTTTCAATTACGGCCGACCTTGGCCCGCTCCAAGCGCCCGGAAGGCCGCTTTTTGTGCCCTACCTCGGCGGTGAGCGCACCCCCTGCAATGACCCGGACGCCCGGGCGTCCTTCATCGGCCTTGCCCATGAAACCGACCGCACGGCGGCGGCCCGGGCGGTGCTCGAGGGGGTTACCTTCGCGGTCAAGGACAGTGCCGATGCCCTTGCCGCCTGCGGCACCAAGCTCGATCGCGTGATTGCGGTGGGTGGGGGAAGCAAGTCGCGCTACTGGCTGGAGGCCATTGCCACGGCGCTTGGCGTTCCCGTCGATGTGCCGGGCGCGGGCGACTATGGGGCCGCGTTTGGTGCCGCCCGCCTCGGCGCCATCGCGGCCGGGCGCGACCTCAGCTTCATCACCACGCCTGAGATCGCTGCCACCGTAGACCCCGACCCTTCCCTTCAAGATGCCTTTGCACAGGCGCAGCAGCGCTACCGCGCCACCTACCAAGCCCTGAAAGATCTTTCATGAGCGAATACTTTGGTGGCATTACGCCACTGCGCGACGCCGGACCCGACGACGACATCGCCTTCCATCACTACGACCCGGACGAGATTGTCGCCGGCAAGCGCGCCGAAGACCAACTCCGGTTCGCCATTGCCTACTGGCACTCCTTCAACTGGCCGGGCACCGATCCCTTCGGCGGCAATACGTTTGAGCGTCCCTGGTTCGGCGACACCATGGCGGCCGCCAAGGCGAAGGCCGACGCGGCGTTTCAGATGTTCGACATCCTTGGGGTTCCCTATTTCTGCTTCCACGATGCCGACGTGCGACCGGAAGGCGAGAACTTTGCTGAGAGCGCGCGAAATCTTGACGAGATCGTCGATGTCTTCGCCGCGAAAATGGAGAACGCCAAAGTAAAGCTCTTGTGGGGAACGGCGAACTTGTTCTCCCACCGGCGCTTCATGGCCGGCGCCGCCACCAACCCCGACCCCGAAGTCTTCGCCTACGCCGCCGCCACCGTCAAATCCTGCCTTGACGCCACCCATCGGCTAGGGGGCGAAAACTATGTGCTGTGGGGGGGCCGGGAAGGGTACGAAACACTCCTCAACACAGACCTTCCCCGCGAGCTCGACCAGCTGGGGCGCTTCTTGTCGATGGTGGTCGACTACAAACACAAGATCGGCTTCAAGGGCACGATCCTGGTGGAGCCAAAGCCCCAGGAACCCACAAAACACCAGTACGACTACGACGTGGCGACCGTGTACGCTTTCTTGCAGCGCCATGGGCTGGAAAAAGAAGTAAAACTCAATATCGAGCAGGGTCACGCCATTTTGGCCGGGCACTCCTTCGAGCATGAAATTGCGCTCGCCGCCGGCATGGGCGTCTTCGGCTCCATCGACATGAACCGGAACGATTACCAATCGGGCTGGGATACGGATCAGTTCCCCAACAACGTCGCTGAAGTGGCGCTTGCCTACTACGAGATCCTGAAGGCGGGTGGGTTCACCACCGGCGGCACGAATTTTGACGCCAAGCTACGCCGCCAGTCCCTCGATCCGGCGGACCTCATCGCCGCCCACGCCGGGGCGATGGACGTTTGCGCGCGAGGTCTTAAGGCAGCAGCCGCGATGCTGGCGGATGGAAAGCTAGAGGCAGCGCGAGCCGCGCGCTACGCCGGCTGGTCGCAGGATTGGGCGCAGTCGATGCTGGATAGCGACCTTGGCGCCATTGCCGATCTCGTCGGAACGCGCCCGGCGCCGCAGCCCGTGTCCGGCCGGCAGGAAATCTTGGAAAACCTCGTCAATCGCTACATCTGACCCGGCCGTCTTGCGTGATGCGGCCACAGGTCTGAACCGCAACGGTGACCTAGATGTCTTTTCCAAGAAGGTGGTTCATTTAGGCGCGGCCGCGGGGCAATGTGCCAAAACCCTCCCGCCTTGATCCATCGTCCCGCGCAGCGCCTGATGCCTCAAGGGACGCTTCGCTCTTTGCCCTTGACCCATCAGGCGTTGCGCGGGCTTGAAAAAGGTGTCGGCTCCGGAAGAACGTCGCTTTTTGGTGTCCCACCAAAAGAACTAGTCGGGATGGGCGGCGCAACGGTGGGAGTCCTTGCCGCTCGCTCGCGTGAACAAGGGTTATGGCTTTCACAAAGAGAGCAGGTCACACGATCATTTAATCGCGCGCACTGCTCTAAGTTCTTGTTCCACCGCGCATTTCGAGCTGCGACATGGTTCCATGCGGGTGAAACGCGCTCTAGGATCGGCGTTCTGCAACAAACCGGGCGGCGTCCCGCAGCAACGCGCCGCGCTCGCCAAAAGGTTCAAGGCACGCCGAGGCCTCTTCCACCACCTGCCACAGCCGTTGCCGCGCTGCCTCAACGCCCACCAGTTGGGGAATGGTGACCTTCCCCTCGTCGTCGTCCTTGCCCACCCGCTTGCCGGTCTCCTCGGCGGTGCCTTCAATGTCCAAGAGGTCATCGGCGAGCTGAAACGCTTCGCCAATGCGGTCGCCGAAGGTGCGCAACGTGGCTCTGGTTTCAGGTGATGCATGGGCCACCACCGCCCCCGCTTCGCAGGCCGCACCGATGAGCGCGCCCGTCTTCATCGACTGCATCAGGCGGACACCGTCGCGATCAAGGCCGTCGGCATTGAGGTCCCGGTACTGGCCGCCCACCATCCCGGCAACCCCCGATGCGACGGCGAGAAGATGGGCGAGCGTGCCCGCAGCCTCGGCCCCCACAGGGCCGCTGGTGATGATCTCGAACGCCAGCGCCTGGAGAGCGTCGCCCACCAGGATCGCGGTCGCCTCATCGAAGGCCTTGTGCACTGTCGGCCGGCCGCGGCGCAGATCATCATCGTCCATGGCGGGAAGGTCGTCGTGGACGAGGCTATAGGCGTGGAGGCACTCGAAGGCAGCGCCCACGTGCGCCGATGCATCGCCATCGTGTCCGGCGACCTTCGCGCACTCGATCACGAGGAAAGGACGAAACCGCTTCCCACCACCCAAAAGGGCGTACTGAGTCGCGTCGACGAGGATCTTAGGAGTGCGTGCGTCGCTGCGCAGGTCTTCGATAACCGCTGCGAGCACCGCATCGGTTCGCGCCGCGGCATCGGCCAAGCATTGCCCAAAATCCATCGCCAGTTCCCAAGTTTCTTTTTTGCGACCTTAAAGTGCCGTAAGGCCCCATGGAATTATGTCGTCGCCATAACCGCGTTGCGCGCCGAGATCCCGGCGCACTGCGGCACAACGGCTACGGTCCAACCCGAGGGAACCAGGTGCGGCGCCTTTTCAAGATAGCGATTTTGATCCTGGCCGTCGTCGCAGCGGTACCGATGACGCTCACCATCATCTACGCGTTCGTCGATCCGCCTTCGATGCCGGTCATGCGTCGCGAGCTTTTGGGCGAGACGGTGGACCAGCGCTGGGTACCGCTGGAGGAGATCGCGCCTGCGCTCGCGCGGTCCGTCATCATGGCCGAGGACGCTCGGTTTTGCCTGCACTACGGCGTTGACCTGGAACAGCTTCGCATCGTCATAGGCGAAGCCTTGGAAGGCGAACGGGCGCGCGGGGCAAGCACGATTTCGATGCAGACCGTGAAAAACATCTTCCTGTGGTCAGATCGGGACTACGTGCGAAAGGTGGTGGAACTGCCCCTTGCCTTGTGGCTGGACCTGGTGCTTTCGAAAGACCGCATCCTCGAAATCTACCTCAACGTGGCGCAGTGGGGTGGCAACATTTACGGGATCGAGGCTGCTGCCCAGCACTACTACGGACGCTCGGCGGCGCGGCTGACGGCGGAACAGTCCCTTGCCCTTGCCACGCTGCTCCCGGCGCCGGCGGCGCGAGACCCGCGCCGGCCAAGCCGACGCCAGCGCGCGGTGATGGCCCATGTGCGACGGGAGTTGGGCCGCGCAGGCTGGGTGTTCAGCTGCCTTCCGGCGCGCATCCAGCCCTGACCATGGCGCTCTTGCCGGATTGCGGCAGTTGCAAGCCGCCTTTGCCCGAAGTATATGCCGTGGGCTGGCCGGCGCCGCACGGGCCGCCGCCGCCTCCAAAAACCATTTTTGCCGCCCCGACGGGCAACCGAGCCGCGATGCGGGCGAAGGAGAAGTTCAATGGCAGTCCCAAAGCGGAAGGTCAGCTCTATGAAGCGCGGCTTTCGTCGCTCCACCAGCGCGCTGAAAACGCCGACCTATGCGGAAGACAAGGATTCGGGTGAGCTGAAGCGCCCCCACCACATCGACCTGAAAAGTGGGCGGTATCGCGGCCGTCAGGTGCTTCCGGCCAAAGAAGACTAGTATTCGGCCTGCTGCGCCCATCGATCTCGCGGCAAAAAAAATCGGATACGCGCCGTGAGAGCAAACTCGCGGCAATCCCCCTGAACGTATTGTTCTGCGGCGTTGGTGACGACGCGACGTAGACGCAGACTGGCTCGATACGGCGCTAGCCGCTGCGCGGAATTTCCTCGCGCGGGCTATCAACCACGAAACCATCGTCCTCCGTGTCGGCAAACGGGTCGGCCGTCGTCTCATTGACCTTCTCCGGCTGCTCACCGCCGGTACCGCCCAAGGCATCAATTTTGGCCTGCATAGAGGCCAACTCGCTGCGCAGGGCCGCGACGTCGTTTGCCAGATGCTCTTCACTATTGGGCTTTGGGGCCGAACCTTCCGCGGCAGCGCCGTAGGGCATGAACATGCGCATGGAGCGCTGAAACATGTCCATGTTGCGGCGCACTTGGTCCTCCACCGCATTCAGCGTTTGTTCTCCGAGGGTCTCGTTGATCTGGCGCCCGAACTTTTCCTGCTCGCGCGCGAATGTGGCCAGCGAGTGTTCCAGATAAGTGGGCACCAGCGATTGCATCTGATCGCCATAAAACGTAATCAGCTGCCGCAGAAACGCGATGGGAAGTAAACCTTTCCCGCGGCTCTCAGCGTCAAATATGATCTGCCCAAGCACGCCGCGCGTAATATCTTCGCCAGTCTTTGCGTCCTGGACAACGAATTCTTCGCCGCTGCGAACCATTTTTGCGAGGTCATCAAGAGTTACGTACGCGCTGGTACGAGTATTATAAAGCCGCCGATTTGCATACTTCTTAATTACAATTTGCGATTTTTCGGTGGCCATCCTTACCTCGCGTGCGTGTCATGCCCCGAGGGCCCCGGCGCCTTGGCAGCGGGCAGCTAAGGTCATCCAAAACAGTTAGTGCGAAATGGTGCGGCTTGCGAGTCGAAATGCTGCAATTGCGAAACGCGGGCTCTGGAAGCGTGTTGACACCCTCCCGGTGACGGGTCTTTTGTCCGGGCAACCCAAGGCTTTGGACGGCTGGGTGTAACTTCAGGGAGAAAGCAGATGGCGAACGAGAGCGTGGTGATTGCTGGTGCCGCGAGGACGCCGGTGGGCTCATTCAGCGGCTCGTTCGCGACCGTGCCGGCGGCCGATCTTGGGGCCGTCGCCATCAAGGGCGCGTTGGAGCGGGCAGGGGTCGCCGGCGAGGACGTGAACGAGGTGATCATGGGCCAGGTGCTCGCCGCCGGGGTGGGCATGAACCCAGCGCGCCAAGCTGCCATGACCGCCGGTGTGCCCAAGGAGGCGACCGCCTGGACGCTCAACCAGGTGTGCGGTTCGGGTTTGCGCGCGGTCTGCCTCGGCATGCAGCAGATCGTGGCGGGCGACGCGGACATCATTGTCGCGGGCGGTCAGGAAAACATGACCCTTTCTCCCCACGCCGCGCACCTTCGCGCCGGCCATAAGATGGGCGACTATAAGATGGTCGATACGATGATCCGCGATGGCCTGTGGGACCATTTCAATGGCTACCACATGGGTAACACCGCCGAGAACGTTGCGCGGGAATGGCAGATCACCCGAGAGCAGCAGGACGCCTTTGCCGTCGCCTCCCAAAACAAGGCGGAAGCGGCCCAGAAGGCCGGCAAGTTCGCCGATGAGATCGTCCCGGTCACGGTAAAACACCGCAAGGGCGAGACGGTGGTGGAGGCCGACGAGTACATTCGCCACGGCGCCACCGTTGATGCGGTGGCAAAGCTGCGTCCCGCCTTCGAGAAGGAAGGGACCGTGACCGCCGGCAATGCGTCCGGGATCAACGATGGCGGCGCTGCGGTGGTGCTGATGAGTGAAGCTGAGGCGCAAAAGCGCGGAATCACGCCGATGGCGCGCATTGCCTCCTGGGCAACAGCTGGCGTCGATCCGAAGGTGATGGGCTCCGGTCCTATTCCCGCCTCTCGAAAGGCCCTTGAGAAGGCCGGCTGGTCCGTGGGTGATCTTGATCTAGTGGAAGCCAACGAAGCGTTCGCGGCCCAAGCCTGCGCGGTGAACAAAGACATGGGCTGGCCAGAGGACATCGTGAACGTCAACGGTGGTGCCATTGCCATTGGTCACCCCATCGGTGCGTCGGGCAACCGCGTCCTCAACACACTCCTCTTCGAGATGCAGCGGCGCGGTGCGGGCAAGGGCCTTGCCACGCTCTGCATCGGCGGCGGCATGGGCGTTGCCCTGTGCGTGGAGCGCGTTCACTAGGCCTCTGCGGACAAGCGCCACTCCTTGGCAAGGCTTCTAAGGCATCTGGCCGCTGGTGGTGCTTTCCGGCCGTGTCCGGCAAGGTTAGCAGCGGTTCCAATTGCCTTAGAGAAGACTAGCCGGACGGGACCCGTGCGCGTCTGGCCGGTCTATCCCGACTGGCCGGTCTATGGCGTGGGGCAGGAGCCCCGCTTGACCGCGTCGTTGTCGGTGTCTTCGTAAACGAGCGCACCGGTCGTCGCGTCCAAGGTGAGCCGCCGGAGCTGCGGGTTTTGGATGCGGCAGACCGCGCCCCGCATCCGCCCCTCTTCTACGCCGAAGCGACAAGGTTCTCCGTCACCGGCGATCACCACAGTGACATTGCGACCGTTCTCCATCACGCAGGTGCGTTCCTGGGCGCTAGCCACTGCGCCAATAAAAATCACGCAAAAGCAAATGGCCCGCACCCCCATCATCGTCATAAGGCCCATACCCCCTCGCTGTTGCGGTCAGCGTATATTTGCGCGCTGACACTTAGCTGTTTGTCCCCAGCTCGCCGAGCGAATACCTCCCCACCGGAGGCCGCCCTCGACAGAATGCTCCTGGCCTGTAGGGTTCCTTTGAACCGCTGCACATGGCGACAGCGGGCACTAGGATCGAGGAGACACCCATGGCACGCATCGCCCTTGTTACAGGCGGCACCCGCGGCATTGGCGCCGCCATTTCCACGACGCTCAAGGCGGCGGGCCACACAGTGGTCGCCAACTACGGGGGCAATGACGAAAAGGCGAACGCCTTCAATGCCGAAACCGGCATCGCGGTAAAAAAATTCGACGTGGGCGATCCGGCTGCCTGCGAAACGGGCCTTGCCGCCATCGAGAGCGAAATCGGTCCCATCGATGTGGTCGTCAACAACGCGGGCATCACCCGGGACGGCACGTTTCACCGCATGAGCTTTGAGAACTGGAGCGCGGTGATCCAGACCAACCTTTCTTCGCTGTTTTGCGTCACCCGTCCGCTGATCAACGGGATGCGCGACCGCGGGTTTGGCAGGGTCATCAACATATCTTCGATCAACGGCCAGAAGGGGCAGCTTGGCCAGACGAACTATGCCGCCGCCAAGGCTGGCGTCATCGGGTTCACCAAGTCACTGGCGCTGGAAAACGCCCGCAAGGGGATCACGGTGAACTGCATCTGCCCCGGCTATATCGACACAGACATGGTGGCCGCGGTGCCCGAAAAGGTGTTGGAGAGCATCATCGGCGCCATTCCCGTTGGTCGGCTCGGGCAAGCCGACGAAATCGGCAAGCTCTGCGCTTACCTGGCGTCCGACGAGGCCGCATTCATGACGGGCGCGACGCTCTCCATCAACGGCGGTCAGTACATGGCCTGAACAGCTGAGCCGAGGCGGTCACCGAGCGGCGCGCGATATTCTCATTCGCTTGCCGCTTTGGCAGCTCCGGCGGGTTCCCAAAGCTCGATGGGCGTCCCTTCGGGGTCGTGTATTCGGGCAAACCGGCCGATTTCGCTGTCCCAGTCCGGTCGCGTTTCCACGGCGATGCCGGCACCCTCGAGCTGTGCCATGAGCGCGTCGAGGTTCCCCACGCGAAAATTGAGCATGAAGGCGCGATCTTTCGGAAAATAGTCGCTGTCAGCGGGGAATGGCGCGAAGACTGTCGGACCGCCCGCTTGCATCCACGGTGGCGGATTGATCGTGATGCCGAGGTGGGTTTCGTACCAGGCGGTAAGCGCCTCGGGGTTCTTTGACCGGATGAAGATCCCGCCGATGCCGACAACCTTTTCCATGCCGCCCGCGCCCCCGCCCCGCTCTGTTGATCGTTGCTCGGCCAGCCTACCGCCGTTTTCGACTTGGATCGACGGGTATCGGGGTCAGCACGGGCTGTGAGTTTTTAACCGGTCCGGGACTGACCAGGGCCGAAGCGCGGAGAAGATCAGACGATCATGCGATCGCATGACCTCATCTAAGTTCTTGTTTCACCGGGCGGTTCGAGCCGCAACTCGACTCCATGGTGCCGAAACGCGCTCTACGCTGCCTGCGCCTGCATGGCGATATAGGCCACATAGACCGAAAGCAGCGCGGCGCCCTCCCAGCGGGTGACCCGCCGGCCTGTCGCCACCACGACGATCAAAATCACCGAAATGATGAGCATCACCGGGATGTCGAACATGCGCATGGGTTCCGAGACGGGGATGGGCGCCACAAGCGCCGTAATTCCACCGATCCCGATGGTGTTGTAGACGTTGGAGCCGAGCACGTTGCCCAGCGCAATTTCCGAGTGTTTTTTGATGGCCGCGACGATGGACGTGGCAAGCTCAGGCAAAGACGTGCCCACCGCCACCATGGTGAGCCCGATCACCTCCTCCGACACATCAAAGAGCCGCGCGGTCTCCACCGCCCCTTCCACCAGGTAGTCGGCGCCGGCCATCACGAGGCCCATCCCCGCCAGCACCAGCAGGATGGATATGGGGAGCGACGTGGTGGGGGTTTCCGGAACGTCTTCGGATTGGGCCGATTGGCGGCGGTCAGCCCGGATCGTATAGATCAAGTAGGCCACCAAACCCGTGACGAAGATTGCGCCCATCCAGTGGGTGATGGTGCCGGTCCAGGCGGCGATGGCGAAGGCGACAGCGCTCACGATCACAATTGAGCCATCGCGGATCACGGCTGCGCGAGACGTGATGAACGGGCGCATGAGGGCGGCGGCGCCGAGGATCAGCAGGATGTTGGCAATGTTGGAGCCGACGATGTTGCCAATGGCAATGCCGGGGGCGCCGGCGAGGGCGGCGCGCAGGCAGGTGACGAGTTCCGGGGCCGATGTGCCGAAACCGACGATGACCACGCCCACCACCAACGGCGAAATCCCAAGCCGCACGGCGATTGCCGATGCGCCTCGCACCAAAAGCTCGCCACCGATCAGGAGGCCCACAAAGCCCCCGACGATCTGAAGCGCAAGAATCATGAACAATCACCTGGAGGTGGGCATCGGCCGGCCGGCCACGGGGCGAGAATGGTGGCGTACTGCACTGAATGAATAGGAATCGACGGGTGCCGATTCAACGCCCGGCGGACTGCCGCGGGGTGGGACGCCAGTCTGACGGCGCCATTTCGAAGCCCTCAAACACGAAACCGGGCGCCACCGTGGCCCCCACCAGCGTCCAGGCTCCGAGGGATTCAGCGGTCTGCCAGTGGCCCTTCGGGACGATGACCTGGGGGCGCTCGCCGGCCAGAACGTCCGGACCCAGACGGTGGGCGGTGGCGTCATGGCCGTTGGGGGACAGCGTGATCGCAATGGGGGCGCCGGCGTAGTAGTGCCAGATCTCCGCTGCATCGACCCGGTGCCAGGCCGAACAGTCCCCCGCCTCCAGGAGGTAGTAGATGGCTGTCGAGTGACCGCGGCCCCCCTCGGGCGCGTCTCGGAAGGTCTCGACAAAATGCCCACCCTCTGGGTGGGGCTTCAGGCCAAGGGCGGCGATGACCTCCTTGGCGGAGCTCAAAACTCGTTCCGCCCGGCGCGCAGCTTGGCAAAGACGTCCACCGGGTCGGCGCCCACCATGCCGAGCGCCGAAGCGACCGCGGGATCATCGGCGCGCATAAAGGGGTTCGTCGCCTTCTCCTGCGCCATGGTTGTGGGTACGGTTGGCATCTGTTCGCCCCGGGTTTTTTCCACCTGCGCCAGACGGGCAGCGATGGCCGCGTCGTCCGGCAGGGCCTGATGTGCAAACCGCGCATTGGTCATCGTGTACTCGTGCCCACAATAAATCTCTGTGTCGTCCGGAAGCGTTGCCCGTAGTCTCTTAATCGAAGACCACATGGTGGCCGCATCGCCCTCAAACAACCGTCCGCAACCCATGGCGAACAGCGTATCGCCGGCGAATGCCAATCCCTCGTCCGGCATGTGATAGCAAAGCGGCCCTGAGGTGTGGCCCGGCGTTGCGATCCCCACGACCCTGATGGGCCCGAGGTGGAACGTCTCGCCGTCATTCAGTGTCTCGTCAAGGCCCTGGATGCGGGCAGCTTCTGCGCGCGGTCCGTAGACACGCGCGCTCCCGCGCACTTCCGGCAGCGCCTGAACATGGTCCCGGTGGTGATGGGTGATCAACACGCTGGAGAGCGTCCACCCCTCAGCGGCGAGCGCGTCATTGATGGGCCCCGCCTCCGGTGCGTCCACGAGGACCGTCTCGCCATCCTTGTGCACCAACACCGCATAGTTGTCGGAAAGGCAGGTAATCAGGCGCACTTCGGCCATGGTGTCGGTTGTCTCCGGCAGTAAGCGCGCCCCATAGCATGGTGCAGCCTGCGCCGTCACCACTACGCCATGGCCGTGCCATTACGCGAAGGTCCTGCCATTGCACCAAAGCCCCGACACTGTGCTGTTGCGCCAAAGCCCGGTCACAGTGCCATTGCTTTGTCTCGCAAGAGCAAAAACTGATTATTAGGCCATGCACCAGTTGCTAGCGGAAATTCTGAATGTCGTTGCGCCGGTGTTCATATGCGCGGCTCTGGGCTTCACGATCGCAAAGATCAACGCCCCGTTCGACCGCAAGATGATCGGTTGGATCGTGGGGAATATCGGCTATCCGACCCTCGTCCTGGCGCACCTTTCCTCCGGCCACGTGGCGTTCGATCAATTCCTGGCGATGGTCGGTGCGGCGGTGGTTCTCATCGGCCTCCTTGCCGTCATTGCCGGCGTGGCGGTGTTTTTGATGGGCCTGCCGGTGCGTGTCTTCATCTCACCCATGTCCTTGGGAAACGTGGGGAACATCGGCCTCCCAGTGGCGGCGCTGGCGTTTGGCGAAGCGGGGCTTTCCTATTCGCTCGCGTTTCTCACGGTGGTGCTTGTGGGCATGTTCACCTTCGGCCAATGGCTACCGCAGGGGCGGATTTCCGTGGCGCAGATCCTCACCTCGCCGGTGATCTACGCCATCGTGCTGGCGCTTGTCTTGATGGGAACGGGCACGGCACTTCCGAAACCATTGGCGAGCACCTTTGAGATCCTTGGCGGCCTTGCCATTCCGCTCATGCTGCTGACGCTCGGACACACCCTCGCAACGCTGAACATCACCGCCTTCACGCGCGGGGCAGTGCTTGCCCTCATTCACCTTGCGGCCGTGTTTTGCGCCGGGCTCGGCGTGGCCGCACTTTTCGGGTTCGCAGGCCTTGAGCGCAGCGTCTTCATCGTGACGGCCATGATGCCGCCATCGGTCGCCACGTACCTTTTTGTGGAGCTTTACGCGCCGAAGTGGGCCCCGGACGTGGCGAGCCTCATCCTCGTGGGGACGATCCTCACGGTGCTGGTGCTACCGTTCATCCTTACATACGTCGCTTAGGATTTGCTGGTCCACCGCGGGCACCGCCTCTATAAACAGCCAGCGCTCAAGATTTGAGCCATGGGAAGGAGCGCGGGAAGGGCATGCAACTCGACGTTTCCGAGCTGCGTGACTTTTACCTGACGCCGCTCGGCCGGATTGTTCGGCAGATCGTCTCGTCCGAAGTTCGCTCGGTCTGGCCCAGCGCGGCGGGCGAGCGCGTGGTCGGGCTCGGCCATGCGACGCCCTATCTGGGGCCTTTCCTAGCTGACGCGGAGCGCGTCGTTGGGTTGATGCCGGCGGCTGAGGGTGTGCTCCACTGGCCAAAGGACGGGCAAAACCTCACCGCCTTGTCCTACGAGGAGCATCTGCCGCTCCCCGACAACAGCGTCGACAAGCTTCTCCTCATCCACCTCCTTGAGGCGACCCGTGACCCTGTCGCGCTCCTGCGGGAAGTGTGGCGCGTCCTGATCCCCACCGGGCGACTTTTGGTGGTGGTGCCCCACCGGCTCGGCGCCTGGGCCCGCGCGGACCACACGCCCTTCGGGATCGGTCGCCCGTTCACGCGGTTCCAGCTCGTCAATATGCTCGCCGATGCCCTCTTGGACCCAGGCGACGTACGGCGGTTCTTGTGCGTGCCGCCCAGCAACCGGCGCATCGTGCTGGGCTCGACCCGGGGTTGGGAACGCATTGGCCGCAGTGTTCTTCCGCGATTTTCGGGTCTTCTGGCGGTGGAAGCGCAGAAGATCATGGTCCGGGGCATTCCTGCCAAACATAAGGAGCGGGCCCTCAACGTGGCGGTACCTGTACTTGGCACTGCGCCCAAGCCGGCCACCCGCAACATCAACGACGTAGCAGAAAGACCGCCTGTTCGCCGGCAAGGTTCCAGAACCACCAGGGCACGTTCAGCGAAATGCGTTGGCCGCCGGTGTTAAGGGCAATAGCCCGCTCCACCTCGACACCCATTTCTTCGCAAAGGTTCACAAAGTCACGGATCGTGCAGAAGTGGATGTTCGGCGTCGCGTACCAGGGGTCGGGGAGGAGCCCGGTGTGCGGCATCTCGCCATTGATGAGGAGCTGAAGCCGCACCCGCCAGTAGCCGAAATTGGGAAACGAGACGATGCCGCGTTGGCCAATGCGCAACAGATTGTCGAGAACCCGCCGGGGGTCGCGCGTGGCCTGGATGGTCTGGCTGAGGATCACATAGTCGAAGGCGTCGTCGGGGTAGTTGTCGAGGTCGGTGTCAGCATCGCCTTGAACCACTGAAAGTCCCAGCGCCACCGCTTCGTTCACCCCCTTCTGGCTAAGTTCGATCCCCGAGGCGCGCACGCCGTGCACAGTCTCCAGGAGTGCCATTAGCTCGCCGTCGCCACAGCCCACGTCGAGGATGCGGCTTCCGGGCTCCACCAACTCGCGGATGACGTCGTAGTCGACGCGCCGGGTGATCAGTGGGGTCCGCGCGTCCATCAGATACTCGCCGATGGGGGTGCAATGCCCCGGGCGATGGCCGCGCCGGTCAAAAAGCCGCGGACGGCGCGATGAAATTCCGGCTCTTCCAAAAGGAATGCATCGTGGCCTTTGTCGGTCTCGATTTCCACGAAGGACACCTGCGCTGCCACCGCATTAAGGGCATGGACGATGCGCCGGCTCTCCGCTGTCGGAAACAGCCAGTCTGAGGTGAAGGAGACCACGCACCAGCGGGTGGGCGAATCTCGAAACGCGTTCGCAACCACACCGTCGTGCTCGGCCGCCAGATCAAAATAATCCATCGCCCGGGTAAGGTAGAGGTAGGCGTTCGCGTCAAACCGGTCCACGAACGTAGAGCCCTGATGGCGCAAGTAACTTTCCACCTGAAAGTCTGCGTCGAATCCGTAGGTCACCATATCGCGGTCCTGGAGGGCCCGGCCGAACTTCCTGTGGAGCGCGCCCTCCGACACGTAGGTGATGTGTGCCGCCATGCGCGCCACCGAGAGCCCCTTTCGGGGACTGGTACCCGCCTCAAGATATTGGCCGCCCCGCCAGTCGGGATCGGCCATCACCGCCTGGCGACCCACCTCGTGAAAGCCGATATTTTGCGAGGAGTGGCGGATGCCCGCAGCGATGGGGAGGGCGGCGAAAACGCGTTCACCGTGGTTGGCACCCCACTCCAGCACCTGCATGCCGCCCATGGAGCCGCCCACCACGGCAAAAAGGCTCTCAATGCCCAGGTATTCGATGAGCCGCCGTTGGGCGAGCACCATGTCGGCCACCGTGACCACGGGCATGGAAAGGGCATAGGGGCGTCCGGTCTCAGGGTTGACGGAGGCCGGACCCGTGGTTCCCGAGCAACCGCCCAGGACGTTGGCGCAAATGACGAAAAAGACGTTGGTGTCGATGGGTTTGCCCGGCCCCACGAGCGCATGCCACCAACCCTCGCGCCCGGTTACGGGGTGGATATTGGCCGCATGCTGATCGCCGGTCAGCGCGTGGCACAGCAGGACGGCGTTGGAGCGCGCGTCGTTAAGGACGCCATAGGTCTGGTAGGCGATTTGCCAATCGGTGAGCTCTACGCCCGATGCGAGCGACAGGGGGGAGCCGTTGAACCGCGCCAGGGGGCTCGACGGGGTGTCGACCTCGTTGCGTCTGCGTTGCTCGTGCTCGCCCGCCGGCGCGCACTGCGGTTTTCCGCGCGCTGTCGCGTTCGGGCCTTCGGCCGCCGTGTCGGTCATGGCTTACTCCGTACCCCGTCGCATCCGGCACAACGCCCCGCAACGATAGCTCGCCGGTCTTGCGCCCAGCCCCTTGAACCACAACGGCTGACGGCGTAGGCCCGCGGGGCGCGTAAGGTCAACGTTTTCTTTGCCAGACGCCGACCGAGAAGCTATCGAACCTTCCTCACGATCAGCCCAACGCCCTTGGCCCGCGAAG
>JBCCYN010000024.1:0-35985 GCA_039189655.1 Pseudomonadota bacterium
AAGGTATAGCCCACCACCATCGGCATAGCGTCCAGGATCGGAAGCATTGGCCACTTCGCGAGCGGTCAACCGGTTGAATGTACGCGCCGGCAAATATGAACCTCTTTCATCCGCTGCCCCACTTCCTGCCCCATATAATGTGCTGGCTTTAGGCAACCAAGGGCGAACAGCTGCGAATATTCTTCCTTGGAAATCGTGTAATATCAGCAGCCTATATGCACGCGAACGATCATACACGGATAGGGGTGGACGCTACTGTAGCGGACTCTCTCTCCGCCAGTAATATCGATCAAGTAATTGATCGCACTGGAAGATCTGTTAACGCGATTTTTCTGACCCCACAATCCGCCCCTTATCGCATGTTATGCTTGGACGATCCTATCGTCCAACTCCATGCCCTCATCATTGACGGCTGGAAACGGGTACAGGCTGAGACGACACCCACCGACTGGCTGAACGACCATCCCCATCATGCGGCGAGCATGACAATGGAACCTGCTGTCGCCAGGATGTGGCCCCAGAGTATTGACGGCCTCAGAACCCTACGACAGCAAGTTTTCGAGAATTTCGTCCGTTTAAGAAATAGTTTGAAGACTACGAAGAGAATCTATTTGATCCGGACTACCGAGCACTCCTCACGGCCGTAGACACACTCGAAAACTGGCGTGCCGCTGGTAGCCGTTCTGAACCGGAGGCGAATTGATGGACGCCCCTTGTGGCCAACTGGGCGGCGAGGGCACGGGTGATGATGGACGGATGCGCGGCGATCATTCGCCTTATCGGGCTTTGGAGCCAACACTGCGTATGCCCGGGCTATCGCGGCCGCCCGACCGTCGCTGAGAGCTTACAAAACTGTAAACTCCAGCCAAACTCAATGTATCCCCCATCCGAGAGATTACGCCGGAACAGATTTCGGAGTGATCAATGTCCCTGGGGACCATCATTGCGGCCGTAGCCTTCGCCGTCGGCCATCTCGCATTTGTCTCGCCATTCGTGCCTTTCGAAAACATCTTGCCGGCGGGGTTGGGGGCGTTGTCGATGTCATCAATGGCGTTGACGCTCATTCTCGCGGCGCGATGGCGACCCGTGGACCGCCTTATGGGTGGGCCGGACAAGTCCTACGCCGCGCATCGTTGGCTTGGGTTTTTCGCGCTCGCTGGCGCGCTCGGCCATTGGGCGGTCGCCTCGGCCGTTGGTGAGGGGATGATGCCGCTCTTGGAGGACAGTGGCGAGGACGTCGGCGAAATTGCGGTCCTGGCGCTCGCGGTCATGACGGCGGCGGCAATGGTCCGGGCCATCCCGTACCATCTTTGGAAGGCGAGCCACATGCTGATGGGGCCGGTCTTTCTCCTGGCCGCCTACCACACCTTCCTCGTGGCAAGTCCGCTGGCGGTCGGCGCCGCGCCATGGGCCCTCATGGCGGTGGTCTCGATCGTCGGAGTGGTCGCGTGGATCCAGACACTCAGGCGCAAAGCCGATCCGACACGGATTGTCACCGTCGAGCGCGCCGAGGCATTTGACGGTGGGGTCGACGTGACATTCTGCGCGGAAAAGCCGCTGCCGCGGTTTCAGGCTGGCCAATTCGCGACCATTGCTGAGAACATCGCGCGGGCCGAAGCGCATCCCTTCACGATTGCGGGCGGGGACGAAACCTCGCGCCGGTTCGTGATCCGCGCCGCCGGCGACTGGACCGACCATTTCGTCAACACGGTGCGCCCCGGCGATCGCTTCCGCCTTGGCCGCGGCGTCGGTCGCTTTCTGCCGCAAACAAAGGTCGAGCGCACGGCGCAGCTCTGGGTTGCCGGCGGCGTTGGGATCACACCATTCCTTGCCGCTTTGGGACAGATGGCGCCCGACGATGGTCCGCGCGTCATCCTCGTCTATTGCTTTCGCACGCGGGGCTCGGCCGGCGCCGTTGCTGATGTGGAGCGTCACGCCGCGCGGTTGCCCCAGGTCGACCTCGTCCTCGCATCCGATTGCGGCGATGGGCGGCTGACCGAGGCGAGCCTGACGGACTTGGCGCGCGCGTTACCCGACGACGCGCAAGCCTACCTTTGTGGGCCAGGTGGGCTGAAAGACATGGTCACGCGCGTGTGGCGCGTCCTTGGAAAGTCGGGCCGCGTCCATAGCGAGCAGTTTGACTTCCGGGGCGCGTACGGTTTGACCGACCTCATCTATATCGGCAGGTCTGTCCTCGATGCCGCAAGAGCGACTGGAAACGTGCATGCGCCTGCTCCTGCTTGAAGACGACCCCAAACTCGGCCCATGGATTGAACGGGGGCTCTGCGAGGCTGGCCACGTCGTCGATTGGTGTCAGGATGGCAAGGAAGCGGTGGCGGCGGCCATGGCGCAAGACTACGACGTGCTCGTTCTTGACCGCATGGTGCCCGGCCTCGACGGCTTGGCGGTGTTGAAGGCGCTGCGCCAGGCGAAGGTTGAAGCGCCAGCCATCTTTCTGACGGCTTTGGGCGAGGTAGAGGATCGTGTCGAAGCCCTGCGCGCCGGCGGCGATGACTACCTCGTCAAGCCTTTTGCCTTTAGCGAGCTGCTCGCGCGGATCGAGGTTTTGGCGCGTCGGCCCACCGCCACAGCGGAGCTGCCCCTGGTGCTCACAGCCGGCGACATCACGCTTGACCTGCAAAAGCGGACCTGTCGGCGTCAGGGGCGCGATGTCGATCTCAATCCCAAAGAGTTTCTGCTTATGGAGATCTTCATGCGCTCCAATGGCCGGGTCCAAACCCGCACGATGCTGCTCGAGCGTGTGTGGGACATGAACTTCGACCCCACCACGAGCGTGGTTGAGACCCATGTCAGCCGCCTGCGGAGCAAGATCGAGAAGCCGTTCGGCGACACCGTTCTGCGGACGATCCGCGGGGCCGGCTATGTTTTTGAGCCGCGTTAGGCGCCTCACGCGCCGGTCTGCGATCCGCCTCACGCTCCGTCTGTTGTTGGTCTTTGCAGCGGTTGCCACGCTGGCGTCGGCCGGCACTTACTGGCTCGTTGAGCGCGAAATCACCCGGCTTGCCGACGCCAGACTCGAGGCGCTGCGCGACGAGGTGCTCGGCGCAATGGAAACCGAGACGCCTTTCCCGGAGCCCGGCTTTGGGCAGAACGTCCTGATCGTGGAGAACGGGACAGCTCGCGGCCAATTGCCGTTCGCGGTGCCCGATCGGCCGGACGGGGTCTACTATCACGATGAGGAGGGTGAACGGCCAGAATTCCGCTATCTCATACACACTGCGCCGAACGGTGCGCGGATCATCATCGCTGAGAATGTCGAACGGCAGGACGAGTTACTCGAGATTTTGAGTGGCGGTCTTCAGCTGGCACTGATTGGCGCGCTCGTCGCCGGCGCCGTGGCTGGCATGTTGTTTTCGCGGCGAGAGCAGAAGCGCCTCGACGTCATTGGGGACGGCCTTGCTGAGGTGGCCAAAGGTCACCTTTCGAGGCGCATCGTGCTGCCCGGCCCCGCCGACGATTTGGCCCTTCTCAGCGAACGGATCAACGCCACCACAGACCGGCTGGAGCGGTCTGTGGAGCTGATGCGAACTCAGTCGTCGAACATCGCGCATGATCTGCGCACGCCCCTGGCGCGGCTGCGCGCCACCATCGAGACCAGCCTGATCGCTTTGACGGAAGAGGCGCGCCCCGTCGATGCAGAGGTCCTCGGCGAGGCGCTGGAGCAGATCGACCGCATCATCGGCACATTCAATGCCCTCTTAAAACTGTCTCGCTTGGAAAGCGGAGCGGGGCGCGAGGGTTTTGCGCTGTTGGATCTCAAAACGCTGGCCGCCGATCTCGGGGCCGCCTTCGAGCCAGTCGCCGAGGCCGCCGGACAGACGCTGGCGGTGACCATCGGCGATCCCGCAAAAGTGCGCGGCGATCGCGATCTGTTGGTGCAACTCATCGGGAACCTTGTTCAGAACGCTGTCCGCCACGGCGCGAGAGGACAACGTGTGACGCTTAGCGTCCAAGGCCGTGTCCTCACCGTGGGTGACCAAGGCCCCGGTATTCCGTTGGCTGAGCGGAGCAAGGTGCTCCAACCGCTCTACCAGCTTGAATCGGCGCGGCAGGGCGAAGGGTTTGGCCTTGGTCTCTCGATCGTCTCGGCCATCTGTGACCTGTGTGGGGCAAGCCTGAGCCTTTCCGACGGCGAGGGTGGCCGAGGCCTGGTCGTCACCGTGCGGTTTCCCCAATCGGCTTGAACGCACGGTCGTGCAGATCGATTGATCTATTTGCTTTCTCGCGGTTTGTAGGCGTCGCACCGCGCACACTTCGCCTCAAGTGCCTTGAGGCTTACAAAATTGTAAACGCTTCGTCAGGCGGGCGCGAACTCGGCCAACCATCTTCATCGCAACGAAAAGACGATGGAGGACGGGCCAATGACCCGCATCAAGCAGCTTATCGCCGCCGCCTTGGCTGTCGTCGGGGGCATCCTGGCAATCGGCATCTTCGGCTTCATTGGGTTTGTTGTCGTCGGGCTTGTCGCCACACTCGGCGTCTTCGGGGCGATCGCCCGCGCGGTCCGCCCAGCGTCGCAGACGAAGGCTGCCGACCGCGTGATCGACGCAGAAGTGATCAACTGACACGCAGTGTGTCCGCCCGCCCCGCCCCCGGGGGTCGAACAGCGCAAGAGACCGACCGCGGCCTTCCGGCTGTCGTTCTGATGAAGAACGATGCCGGGTTCGGCGCCGGTCGACCTTCCCAAAACCGAACACCTCAACGGCATCAAGAGCAAGGAGCGCTGACATGCGCATCACTGTGAAAACAACGGTCCTCCTGGCTGCGCTAAGCGCTGCAACAACGCCGGTTTGGGCGCAATCGTCGCCACCGCTGGCGTCGCCGTTGACCTTCGACGAAGCCATCGCGGTCGCGCTTGCGCAGCAGCCCGGAGAGATCGCTGAGATCGCGCTCGAACGCGCTGGGGGGAGGGTCGTCATCGACATCGAGGTCGTCACGGCGGCAGGCGAGGAGGTCGAGTTCCATTTGCACCCTGTGACGGGAGAGGTCCTGATGACTTGGGTTGATGACGACCCTTCCGATGATCCCGGTGCGTCGGACGACAAAGACTAGAACCTCCTGCACCCAATTGGGCGCAGACAAGATGCTGGCTCCTTTGAATTTAGAACGTTTTTCTCGATCAGGTGATCCAACCTGATCGAAAAACGCTCGAAGAGACCTGAGGCGGCAGTGCGTTGTGGTCGTGATCCGCTGTGAGACCGGTGGCCCCACACCGCGTTGCTGTGCCGGTCACTGAGAAACACTGCTGTCGTTTTCAAATTTGTAAATCCGGCGCGAGGCACCTGAAAACTTAAGACGGCACATGTCGGCGGTGCCCAACACGAAAGAGGTTTCCATGAAACGCCGTCTCACCGCTGGACTCGTCGCCTTCGCCACCGCCGCTTCACTCACAACAGTGCAGGCGGAGCCTCACGTTGAGCGCAGCATCCCACTCGACTGGGCGCTGGAGGCGGCCACCGTCGCCTCGCAGACCTGCGCTGACCTGGGCTTTGCAACGACCGTAACAGTCGTCGATCAGCGGGCGCAGCCGCGTGTCCAGCTGATGCGGGAAAAAGCGTTCCCGCATTCCTTTGAGACCAGCCAGCGCAAAGCTCGGACGGCCGCGTCGCGCCGTGAGGCGACTGTTCTTGTTGAAGCGGAAAACGAGCACGAACCGACCCTTGGCGCCGTGTTCAACGAGATCGGCCTGATCACGCTCTCCGGTGGCATCCCCATCCTCTACAACGGCGAGGTGATCGGAGGCATCGGCGTCGGGGGCGCGCCCGGTGAGGCGGCAAACGGCAAGGAGCATGACGACATCTGCGCCGAGGCCGGAATCGTGGCGATCGCCGACCGCCTCATGTAATTTGCATCCACACGGTCACAATCGCGCCAAAGGCCGTTCCCGCTCGAAAGCCTGGAGTGCGGACGTCGTTGCGCCTGCGGGCGGGGCGTTGAGTGGCGCGATTAAGCGCGATTGAGAACGATGATCTTAGAACCGGCGGTCCTTCCGCTTCCCCCAAGCACGCCACCGGCACAACACCAACCTTGCGTCGCTCAACAATGCCCAGCGGCCAAAGAGGCCAAGGGTGATCCGCCCGCCCCGGGCGCTGCGAACCGCAAGACCGTGCCAAGCTTGATTGCTCGCTGGATGGTTGTGGGCGCTCTGGTGCTCTGCTTGGTCCTCTTCGCCACGCCGAGCGATGCGCAAATTCCGCTTCCCGTCGACGCGGCGCAATCGGCGCCGAACACGCTCCCAACGCCGCTAACCCCAGAGGCCGCCCGCGATTTGATGGCCACGCTGTCGGAGACGCAGGTTCGGACACTGCTGCTAGAGCGCCTCGACGCCGTCGCGGCGGCAGACGTGGCGCAGGCCGAGCGCGCACCGTTCGGCGCCTTCCTGCGCAGCTACGCGGAAGCCTTCGAAGCCTCAGTGCGCGCCTCCGTTCTCGCCGCGCCCAACGTTCTGGAGGGTCTGGCCCGGGCCGGAGATGCCTTCGCCGCGCCCCGCGGGGCCGACGGGGTGGTGTGGCTCGTCGCGTGGCTGGTGGGAGCTCTCCTCGCTGGTGCGGCGCTTGAAGCGCTCTACCGGCGCCTTGGTCCTGTGCAGCGGGCGATCACCGCAACCGCGCCGCCGCAACCAAGGTTTCGAACGCAGATGGGCGTGCTCGCCCGTCGTTTTTTAGCGGACGCGGGCGGGCTTTTGGTGTTCTTGCTAGGTGTTCTGGTGTTCCTGGAGATCACCGTTCCGCGGGACACCTTCAACGCGGAACAACCAAATGCCAACCGCGCTCTCATTTGGTTCACGGCGTCTGTGCCGCTCATGGTGGTGCGCCTCACCGCACTCGTCACCAGGACTATTTTAGCGCCCGAGCGCGCCGATCGGCGTTTCGTTCACCTGACGGATGACGAGGCGCGCACCCTGCACCGAAACATCGTGATCTTTGCGGCGCTGCTTGGCGCGGCCACGTTTATCATCGCCTTTTCCAGGATGCATGGCATGCAGCCCGACGAGCTGCGCGTTCGTGCATGGCTCGATTTCATCGTCTACGGCTGGGCGATCTGGGCGCTTTGGTCGACGCGCGAGGCCATCACGCGTCTTCTGTGCGCCACCGGTGACGAGCCAACACCGGGCCAGCTTCGGATCGCACGCATCTATCCTTGGTTTGCAGTCCTCGTGATCGCGATGGCCTGGGTACACAATCAGTATCTCGGCGGCATTGGGGCGTTTCACCTGCTTTACGGGAGGACTGAGATCACACTGGCGTTGATCTTTTGCGCGCCCGTCTCCGACTTCGCGATCCGGAGGCTTGTCCACCACCTTGTTCCGCCGATGAGGGGTGAGGGGCGACAGGCCGAAGCCGCCTATCGGTCCACCAAGCGCAGCTACGTCCGCATAGGTCGGGTGGTGGTCATCACACTCGTCATCGTCGCTGTCGCATCGCTTTGGGACATCGATCTTGGGGAAATCGCACCGGGCGGCGCGGGCGCGCTTGTGGCCACGCGATTGCTTGATGCGGCCTTCGCCCTCGCGGTCGGATACTTGCTGTGGGAGCTCGTCTCGCTCTGGATCAACCGCAAGCTCGCCGCCGAACGCACCGCGCTTGTTGCGGACGCGGAGGAGCCTGGGGGTGGCGAGGGGGGCGGCATAGGCGGCTCGCGCCTCTCCACCGTGCTGCCACTGGCCCTTGGGATCGCAAGGGTCGCGATTGTCGTCGTGCTTGGCCTTGTGACGCTGCGGATGCTGGGTGTCGACACCACGCCGCTTTTGGCAGGCGCGGGCATTGTTGGCCTCGCAATCGGCTTCGGAGCACAAAAACTGGTGGCTGACGTGGTGTCGGGAGCGTTCTTTCTCATCGATGACGCGTTCCGGGTGGGTGAGTACCTCGATATTGAGGGGACCGTCGGCACGGTGGAGCGGATATCCATCCGATCGATGCAACTGCGTCATCATCGTGGGCCCGTTCACACCATTCCCTATGGCGGCATCACGAAGATCACCAATTTCAGCCGCGACTGGGTGATCATGAAACTAAAGTTCACCGTGCCGTTCGACACGGACCCCCATCAGGTGAAAAAGATCTTCAGGAAAATAGGTGCGGACATGATGGCGGTCCCAGAATTCGCCAGCGACATGTTACAGCCCTTCAAGTCCCAAGGCGTGTTTGACTTCGACGATGTCGGCATGATCATTCGCGGGAAGTTCATGGCTAAGCCTGGCAAGCAATTCACATTGCGAAAAGAGGTCTATAATCGCGTCAAGGCTGCGTTCCAGGAGCATGGCATCGAGTTCGCCCGCCGTGAGGTGCGCGTTGCCATCCCCGGCTTCGACGGAGCAGACACGCTTACGGGGGATCAGAAGAAGGCAGTCTCCGCCGCCGCGGGCGATGCTGTGCGCGAAATGCCGACCTGACGGAAAACGAGCCAGCCGGCGGCCCGGGGGGTAGATCTGCTGTATTCCCGCATCCGCTAGCCTAAGCTTCGGGGGACACTGCACTGAAAAGATGGCACTCTACGGTGCGATTTCCCACAACAACCGGACGCGGGGCCGACTTGATACACTGATCGAAGGAATCTGGACAGCGGTCGCGAAAACGACAGCCCGTCGGTTGGCGGCGCGCATCCGGGGAGCCCGGCTTGATGGGCAAAGGTGCGCGCGATTGGTCCGGATGGGGCTCGGGAACGGCTGCCACGAGCGCCTTTGTATAGGGATGAAGCGGCTCGCGGACGATCTCTTCAGTGGGCCCGTCTTCAACAATCCGCCCCAAATACATCACCAGGGTTCGCTCACAAACATAACGAACTAGGGCGAGGTCGTGGCTGATGTAAATGGCCGTGAGGCCAAGCCGCTTGCGAACATCGCGGAAGACATTGAGAACGCCCGCCCGCACAGATACATCAAGCATTGAGACCGGCTCGTCCGCAACCACAAACGACGGCTCTAAAACGAGCGCCCGAGCCATCACAATTCGCTGTAGTTGTCCGCCGGATACCTCGTGGGGGTATCGGTCAAGTAAACTTCGTTGGCCGTCAAGTTTTACTAGTTTTAGGACTTTGTCGATGAGCTGCTCATGGGTGGATCTTGGTCGAAAATTCTCAAGGGGCTCGTGCAACGACTTACCGATACTAAAGCGCGGATTGAGCGCTTCATAGGGGTTTTGCGGGATCAGTTGCGCCTCTTGCCGAAACGCTTTGAGGGGCTGGCCTTTCAGGTGGGTGACGTCAGTGCCACGAAAAATGATACGTCCATCAGTGGGCTCCAATATTCGCAAGAGCAGGCGGCCCATAGTGGATTTGCCGCAACCAGATTCCCCAAGAAGGCCAACGCTTTCGCCCTGTTTGAGGCGAACGGAAACCCCGTCGATGGCGCGAACGATAGTGCTTTTACCTCGAATGGCCGCGGCAAGGGAGTTCCCGACGGCAAAGTGCATCCTCACGCCTTCGACGTTGACAAGGGCTTCTGGGTTGTTGTCGGTCATGCAAGAGCCGCCCAAGTTTCGACCTTGGCGGCATCGCCTCGCAGTTCCGCCGCCTCGCCTGCCCGATGGCAGGCAACCCTGTGGCTCACGTCCGTGGTTGAAAGCCGCGGTGTCCTCTCACCGCAAGACGCCAAACTGAACGGGCAACGCGGTTCGAACCGGCATGCTGGCGGCGGATCGGAGAGGTCGGGCGGGCTGCCTTCAATGGGCGTCAAAATTCCCATGGCACCGCTCAGGTCCGGGAATGCATTACACAAACCCATGGTGTAGGGGTGTTGAGGTTCGGTCAAAACCGTCCGCATGGCGCCACTCTCGGCGACGCGGCCAGCGTACATGACGACAACGCGGTCACACACATAGGCGACGACCGAAATGTCATGGGTGACGAGAATCACCGATAACCCCAGACGTTCTTGCAAGGTCTTTAGCTGATCGAGGATTTGGCGCTGCACGATGACATCGAGTGCAGTCACGGGTTCATCGGCAATGACGAGTTTCGGCTCAAGGGCAAGCGCAAGGGCGATCGCAGCCCGCTGGCGCATGCCGCCGGAGAACTGATGAGGGTAATCGGAAAGGCGGCCAGCCTCGATTCCGACCATCTCAAAAAGTTCGACGGCCCTTGCTTCCGCGCTGCGCGCCGAGTGCCCTCCGCGCTTGCGAAGGACTTCCCGAAGTTGCGCGCGGACCGTGTAGACCGGGTCGAGGGAGTTCATGGCACTTTGCGGAATGAAGGCGATATCGCGCCATCGCAGGCGGTTCATCGCCCGCTCCGAAAGAGCAAGGATGTCGGGTCCGTCGAAACGGGCCGTTCCGCCATCGATGCGCGCATTACCAGCCATGACCCGGGTCAGCGCCCTTGCGACCGTGGTCTTTCCGCACCCCGATTCGCCTACAACGCCGACGATCGCACCGCGAGGCACTTCAAAGGTAGCATCGTCGACGGCAGTCACCCTTCCGTGGGGCATACCGTAGCTGACCTTCAGCCCGCTGACGGACAGAAGTGGCTCACCACTCATGACTTCAGCTTTGGGAAAAGGATCTCTTCGTACCCACGCGAGATGAAAAAGCCGGCGACCACCACAAGGATGATGCAGATTCCAGGTGGGATGAACCAGTAATACGCCCCCCGCGACAGCGCTTGGCTCGCGTAAGCATCTTGGAGCATCGTCCCCCAGGAAATGGTTTCAGGGTCACCAAAGCCAAGGAAACTGATAGATGCTTCGGTGAGGATCGCCCAGCCGATGGCAATGGAACCGTAGAGGAAGGAGAGCGGCAATACGTTGGGCGCAATGTGTCGAAATACAATTTTGGCGTCCGATGAGCCGGCAACCCGTGCAGCTTCGACATAGCCGCGGGTGCGCAAGGTCAGGACTTGGCTGCGAATGACGCGTCCAGAATCACGCCAAAGCACTAGCGCCATCGCAAGGACCACGTTCCAAATTGATGGCTCCAAAAAAGCGGCGAGGACGATGACAAACGGAAGAAACGGGATGCCGAACGCAATATCCGCAAGGCGCATCAAGATCACGTCAACCACGCCACCGAAGTAACCGGCCACAAGCCCAACGAGTGTTCCAATAACCGCGACCATGGTCGCCGCGGTGAGGCCGATGAGGAGCGCCGATTGAGTACCGTAGACGAGCTGGGAGAAAATATCGCGTCCAAGACTCGTCGTGCCAAGAATGAACCCATCTTGGCCGGGTGGAATGTCCGAGGCAAGGTCGTAGTCGGGCGTGAATAGGATTTCGGTGGGGTTGTGCGTTGCTATTTGGTCGGCAAAGACTGCAATGAACACAAAAACCAAATAGATCGCGAGACCAGCCATCGCGAATGGGTCGTGGACAGGAAGACGCAGCCAGACCGGAAGGATTTTGCGACGAGTAAGACCTGTTAGCCCCCGTGCGCCGCTAGGCATGGGACACCCGCGGGTCAAGGACGCCGTAAAGAAGATCGGCGATGAGGTTCATGATCACCACCACCAGCGCGATCATCAAGAAGGCGCCTTGCGCGAGCGGATAATCGCTCGCCGATACGGCTTTGACCAGTTCGCGGCCAAGACCCGGCCAGGAGAATACTGTCTCCACCACCACGTTGCCCTGAATCTGGTAGCCCACCGATATCGCGAACGACGTCGTCACCGGAAGCAACGCGTTACGCGCCGCATGGCGTACCACCACCGTCCACGTGGACAAGCCCTTGATACGCGCCATGGTCACAAAGTCTTCGGCCATGACGTCAAGCATGTTGGATCGCATCAGTAGGAGCGGCAAACCGAGACTGTAGATGGCCAGAGTCAATGCCGGCAGGGTCAAGTGAAGCAAAAAATCGTAGGACGTATAGAGCGCAAGGAGACTACCATATTCAGAGCCAGGGGGGCGCGTGCCGCCTGCTGGAAACCAACCAAGGGAGAACGAGAAGACCGCAAGGAGGATCATGCCGAGCCAAAACTCAGGCATGGCTCGGGTTGTTAGCACCAGAGGGATAGTCGCGCGCTCCACGATGCTACCGCGCGTCCAGGCAAGATAGGCACCGACCACGATGCCAAACGAATAGGCGAGAATAAGAGACGTAAAGGTCAACACCAAGGTGTTGGGAAGAAGCGCGAGCACTCGTTCTCCGACCGGCTCCCTGTAAAAAAAGCTTTGACCTAGATCGCCCTGAAGCAAGTTCGCGAGGTAAATAAAGTATTGCTCCCAAAGCGGTCGATCGAGGCCAAAACGGGCCATCAGTGCCGCCTGTTGTTCTTCTGTAAAGGTGGGATCGATGTAGGCCGCAAGCGGGTTTCCCGGCATGAGGCGAAACAAGAGGAACAGTATGGTGGCAACCGCCCAGAGCACAAAAAGAAGTTGTGCCAGGCGGCTGCCGATGTAGCGAAGGCTCGTCAAAGA
This sequence comes from Pseudomonadota bacterium, assembly GCA_039189655.1. Lineage (GTDB taxonomy): Bacteria > Pseudomonadota > Alphaproteobacteria > Rhizobiales > Amorphaceae > Acuticoccus. Next base: position 12,368 of record JBCCYN010000024.1, read on the forward strand.
CGCGAGCTCTTCATTTCAATGTAATCGCTATTTCCCAAGGGTCTCAGAGGTGCCGTCGGGGTAGTGGAGGCGCCCATCAATGACCTCATAGCCCGCCGCAGCCAAAATCTCCTTGGCGCGCTCCAACCCGCTATCCATTTCGAGCGTCGCTTCGTTGTGCCAAAAATCGAGCGCCGGGGAGACAACGGAGTTCGACTTTACCGCGTTATCCTTGAACGCTGCGCGGATGATGAGGTCGCGATTGACGGCGGTGGAAAGCGCATTGCGGAATGCTGGATCGTTGAACGGCGGTCGCCGGTTGTTGAAAGCAATATAGCGAAAGCCGATGTCGACGGTCTTCACCACATCAAGGTCGCCATCTTCGGTGGCTGTGGTTTCCAAGATTTCCGGGTCAGCTGTGAAGTCGGACAGAAAATTGATCTCGCCGGAGCGAAGCATCCCGAGCGCAGCTTCCGTGTTCGGAACAATGCGTAAAATCCAACGCTCCGCCTTTGGCGCGGAGAAGTGGTCGCCATTTCCTTCGAGCACAACCTCTTCATTGGTGCTCCAGCTGGCGAACTTATAGGGCCCTGACCCGATCGGCGTCTCTTCCTGGTAAGACTCTGCATTGTCGTCGGTACTACCAAGGTTCGAAAGAATCGGTTCCCAGATATGCTTGGGAATGATGTTTACTTTGGCAAGCGTTGCCGTGACAAAGGCTGCGGCGGGCTCCTTAAGCTTGAAGAGTAATGTTTGATCGTCGACAATCTCAATACTGTCGATACTGGTCACAAACGGCTTATACATGGGTGCTTCGTCACCGAGCGGCGCTTCAAAGGAAAATTTAACATCTTCCGCCGTCACGGGCTTTCCATCGTGCCACATCATGGCATCGCGCAACACCACTTCCACTGTGGTGTCATCGACCCAGTCGTAGGCTTCTGCCGCCCAAGGTTGGGGCAACCCATCAGGTCCAATTCGCAGAAGACGATCCCAGACAAGCTCTGTGATCCAACTGTCGGTCGCACCGGAGATGAAGAGCGGATTGATCGCCTGAATGTTGTCCGCCGAGTTGAGGATGATGTCCTTTTGATCGCCGAGCGGCGCCAAAGAAAGGAACGTCCAGGTGTTGCGGATCCCAATGCCACCCTGCTCGACGACACTGGAGGGGTCCCAGACCGTCTTATCGTAAGCAAAAGTGTTGAAGGGGTGGGCAAGCATGGCGTTCGGTTGGTCGGCGGCTAAAATTGCCTGCGCCTCGTCAATCAGCGCGCGGCGGGCAGCGGCATCGGTTTCGACACGTTGTGCTTCGGCGACCTTGTCGAATTCTGGGTTTTCGTACCCGATGAAGTTATAGCCAGAATCCGCCGTGGAAGAATGAAATAGATTGTAGACGATTTCGTCTGGGTCGGAACGTTCCGGCCGCCCAACCATTTGCCAACCGGTCATGTCCCAGTCGTCACGGTTGTACCAAACGACATCTGCCATCTGCTCCCAGGGCATGACGTCGACTTCAATTTCAAGACCCAGCTTCCGCCATTCCTGCGCGATGAGCTGGATGAACTGAAACTCTTGCGGCTGCGCTGCCTGGGGACGGGTTAGTAGGTGAAGCTCACGGATAGGCTCTCCTGCCGAAAGTGCCGGCGTCGCTATGGCCGTAGACACGGCGAACGCGACGGTGAGCGGAGTAAAAAATCGTCGCATACCTGTCTCCCTCAGTCGAGTTTTTTGAAAGCTTGCGTGTGTTGATGCGAGGCTCATGCCACGCGCACGAGTGTCTCTTGTCCCTTCGCCAATTTCGCAGGTGTGGGCCATGCTGTCTTGGAGTGCGCGAGGCCCATGGAAACCAGGGTTTCGGCTTGCTTTAGTGCGGCCTTGCCAGCGTTCACCGCAGGCGCACCAACGCCGCGCGCGATTTCTTCGCCCATGTCCAGGAATGACATGGTCATGCAGCCAAAAAGAAATGCGTCCGCGCGATCTTCTTTCACGCAAGCACCCGCGACATCCAAAAGCCTCTCTTTGGTTGCTTCCGGATCGTGCATTAGCTCCAGCACAGGGATGTTGGTGGCGCGGACCGATGCAAGCTTCTCCCTGACGCCGGCTTTCACAGCAAGGTGTTCCTGGCCGGCGATCAGGCTGTCGTAGATGGTGAGCACCGAAAACTTATGCCCGAGGGAGGCAGCCAGAAGCATCGACGCTTCACAAGGGCCCACCACCGGGATTGAAACCAGCTCGCGCGCGGCCTCGAGCCCCGGATCGCCGAAGCAACCGATAATCGTCGCGTCATAGCCGTTCCGCTCACATGCAACGATCAAGTCCAGGGTCGCCGGAATAGCCAGGTATTCTTCGTAGGCGGATTCGATGGATGCCGGACCAGACGGCACATCAACAACCGTGACCTCGGTGCCGGGGAACGCCCACTCGTTGAGGAGGCGCTCGCGCCGTTTCATCTCTTTGAGGCCCATCGGCCCCTTCGACATCGGACCTGGAACAACGTAGGCAATCCGCATTGGTCGACCTCCTCGACGATTGCAAATCGTTTTATGTAGTAAAACAGTGTTTCGCAGGCTAAGGCAGGTTAGAGGAAGCGAGTGCGCTCGCGCAAGCCTGCCAACCCATGGAGCCCGAATGACGGCACATCGAGACTATAAAATCGCCGCCATCGACCGAGCGCTCAGTGTACTTAAATTTCTTGGCGAAAGGCCTGATACGGGCGTGACCGAAATCTCCACAGGTCTTGGCCTCAACAAGAGCCAGGTATTTCGAATCTTGCAAACCCTTGAGGCCCGCGGATTTGTAGCGCGCGATCCGGACGATGCCAACTATGCCTTGGGATTTCAAATGAGTGCGCTCGGCGCGCGAGCGGGCGGGCAAAGCAGTCTGGTGGCGGTTTGCGCACCGGTGATGGACGAACTGCGCGACAGCACTGCAGAGAACGTCAATTTGGTGGTGCGCGAAGGAAGCCGGGCATTGGTGCTAGCAAGCCGCGAAGGCCACTATTCGATGCGGCTCTTCGCACAGGCCGGCCGCTATGGCCCGCTCCACGCTGGCGGCGCGTCGATGGTGCTGCTCGCCTTTGCGCCTAAGGATTTGCAAAAGACCGTTCTCTCGGCGCCGTTGGCATCTTTCACACCGGCCACCTGTACCAATGCCAAGACTCTCAAACAACGGCTCGCGATGATCCGCGCCAACGGCTACCACATCTCCCAGGATGACTTCGAGGAAGGTGCGTTCTCAATTTCGGCCCCGATCCATAGCCATGCAGGAGAAGTGATCGCCGCCATCTCGGTCGCCGGCGCGAAGGCCCGCCTCGACAAAGCTCGCACGGCAAGCCATCGGGCGGCCGTTTTGGAAGCCTCGTCGGAGATCTGCCGGCGGATCGGCTTTGACGGTTTGGCGGCGCAAAAGGTCTCTCAGACGGCATGATCCCACGCCGGCGCACCAACTTGATGCACTCAATCGCTTGAGCCAATACTGGACAGTTGCTAAGCAGAGGCAAGAAAACAAAACGCCGTTTTACTCTGCGAAACCGCATCAAGCGAACCGGCGCGATCAGCAAGACGGAGGCTCCCATGAACGACGCGGAACAAAAAGTGCTTGCCGATGCAAGGCTCGACGACGCCTGGGCGCTGGTTGAAAGCTTTGCAACGTACAAGCGCGAGCATCCCGACGATGTGAACCGCGGCATGGACGAGGTCGTTGAGCGTTTGAGGCACCATGGTGTTGAGGTGACCGTCCACGAGCCCGAACTTTATTTGAGCCTTCCGGGGCAGGCGCGTGTGGAGGCGGATGGCAAGATTTTTCGCGCCAAGCCGCCCGCCTACAGCACTGATGCTCGGGATGGGCTGAGCGGCGAGCTTGTTTACATCGGCGCCAATCAGGCTGACGATATCGATACGATCTTCGACAAGAAACTCGATGATACCGGTAGCGTTGCCGATCGTATTCGCGGCAAAATCGTCATCTCCGAGGGGTTTGCAAGCCCTGGAATGATTTCTCAGTTCGAAGAACTCGGCGCGATCGGCGTCATCGGTATCAACCCCGGCGTTGATATTCACTGGGGCATTTGCACCACGGTTTGGGGCACTCCTGATCTAGACGATCTTCCAAGAAAACCGACAGTTGCCGCAGTCGCGGTCAACAATGTAGATGGTGCAGCGCTGGTGGAGATTGCCAAGTCAGGTGGTCACGTAACCATCTTTACGCAGATGGAGGAAGGTTGGTTTGCATCAAAACTTCCAGAAGTGGTGATCCGCGGCAGTGAGGAGCCGGAGAAATTCGTTCTTCTCCACGGTCACCTCGACAGCTGGGATGTGGGTGTTGGTGACAACGCTACGGGCGACGCCACATTGTTGGAGGTGGCTCGCCTTCTCTGGACGCATCGCGCGTCGCTGAAGCGGTCAGTGCGTATTGCTTGGTGGCCGGGTCATTCTACAGGGCGCTACGCCGGGTCCACTTGGTTTGCCGATATATTCGCCATCGACCTTGAGGACAACTGTGTTGCTCAAGTAAATTGCGATAGCCCTGGCTGCCGTTGGGCGAGCGAATTTTTAAACCTGTCGTGCATGTCGGAGACGGACAGTTTCATCTCGAGCGTCATCGGTGATGTTGCCGGAAAGGAAACGTTCGGTGAACGACCGCACCGGGCGGGCGACTACTCGTTCAACAATATTGGCATTTCTAGCTATTTCATGCTCTCTTCGACCATGCCAACAGCAATGCGCGAAGAAAAAGGCTACTATGCTGTAGGAGGTTGCGGTGGTAATATTGTCTGGCATACGGAAAATGACACCCTCGAAATTGCCGACAAAGATAATCTCCTGCGCGACATCAAGATCTACGCGCTTGCGGTATTGCGTAATGCGAACGCCGACATATTGCCTTTTGATTGGCGCGCCACCGCGCAAGAATTTGTAAACACCATTGATGCCTATCAACAGCGTGCTGGCGATCGGTTCGACCTTTCTTCGTCGCGGCAAGCCGCAAAGCGCCTCGCCGCAACGCTCGACGAGTTTTACGGCAAGGTCGCGTCTGGCGCGGTTCCTCCCACGTCGGCGAACTTCGTCATTCAAAGACTTGCTCGCATCCTCGTTCCCATCAATTTCACACGTGAGCCACGCTTCAGGCATGATCCGGCACTGACGGTTCCACCGCTACCCACCATCGCCGTGGCAACGGAACTCCACCAGCACACGAATGGCACCATGGGATTTGCGATCACCCAGCTAAGGCGGGGACAAAATAGGCTTATCTCGGCGCTCAATGAGGCAGAGCGCCTCGCCGCCCACGCAGCCTGAGCGAGCACGTCCGGGATGTCGGCTCGGGACGACCCCTGACCCCTTGCGGGCCCACCGACGGCGTTTGCCGTGAGGAGACTTGCCGGCCGATGGATGTTCACCAGCTGGACCCAGCCAGTCGGTGATTCCTTGGGACATCTTTGCTTTGAGGTCAAAGATGCCGGTGGTAGTTTGGGAGTGGCCGGTCGCGCAATGGCCCGGGCAAGCATTTGTTCTGACGCTTGGCACGGGCTTTGCGTATGAGAGGCATGGTCGACCTGGAAAGTCCAATGACCCAGAATTTGACGATTGCTTGCGTTCAGTACGAACCACGGATTGGCAAGCTGTCGGCTAACCGAGAGGAAAGCATTGAACGGGCCGATGCCGCGGTCAAAGACGGTGCGCAGCTGGTGGTGCTGCCGGAATTGGCGTCTTCGGGCTATGTCTTTGAAAGTCGCAGAGAAGCGCTCGAGCTTTCTGAGCAAGCAGATGGCCCCGCTGTGAGCGCCTGGACCACTTTCGCGCAGCGCAACAACGTCCATATCGTGGCTGGCTTTTGTGAGCTGGCCGGCAGTGACCTTCACAATAGCGCCGCGATCATTGGCCCGCACGGCTTGATCGGAATCTACCGTAAAGCGCACCTTTGGAATGAAGAGGCGCTTGTTTTTGAGCGCGGCGACGTAGGTTTTCCGGTTTACAATACTGAAATTGGCCGGCTTGGCGCGCTGATTTGCTACGATGGCTGGTTTCCAGAAGCATGGCGAATGCTTGCGCTTCAGGGTGCCGAGGTGGTTTGCATGCCCACGAACTGGGTGCCCATGCCCAACTCAGACCATCAACCACTCGCCATGGCAAACATTCTCGTCATGGGCGCTGCGCACTCCAATTCGGTTTTTGTTGCCGCTGCCGACCGGGTGGGGATCGAGCGCGGACAACCTTTCCTCGGCCAAAGCGTCATTGCCGGTCCGGACGGATGGCTTTGCGCTGGCCCTGCAAGCGGCAGCGAGCCCGAAACGCTTCTCGCGACGGTCGACGTCGCGGCTGCGAGGCGGGGCAGAGCGCTCAATAAATTCAACCAGGTATTGCGTGATAGACGGGCCGATCTTTATGGCGAGATGCTTGGCTCCAACGCCAAACCGTCTTGGTACTGAGGGATGAATGCCTCCACGCACACCACGCCTATCCGGGGCACGGACGAGCGCGGAGGGGTCAAACTACACGAAGTCGTATCGCGTCGCAGCGAAATCGAAGAGAGGGCTAAACGCCCCTTATACTGAGGAGCCAAGATATGAAACGTGTCACCGTTGCGCTCACGGTCGTTGCCATGCTGGCAGCAGGCAGTGCGGTTGCTCAAGATCCCATCAAGATTGGTGTTCCCGTGGGCCTTTCGGGCGCTAACAGCGTGGTTGCACCATCCGTCGTGCAATCCGCCGAGCTTGCCGTTGCGGAGATCAACGCAGCTGGCGGTGTACTGGGGCGCCCACTGGAGCTGGTGGTCGCTGACGACGGTTCGGGCGCCCAGGGCGCACAACGTGCTTTCGATCAGCTTGTCTTCCGCGATGAAGTTGACGTTCTCATTTCCATGGAAACATCAGCGGCCCGCAATGCCGGCCTTCCCATCGTCAACCGTGGTCGAACCCCATACATTTATACATCTTTCTATGAAGGTCGCTCTTGCTCACCCTTCATGTACGTAAATGCCTGGGTGCCGGAACAGCAAGTCGCACCGATTGTCGACCATTTCATGAATGAGTTCGATGCGAAGAAGTACTATCTCATCGGATCAGACTACGCTTTCGGTCGTGGGATGTTAGAATTTACTCGCTCCTATGTGGAAGCCAACGGTGGGGAAATACTTGGGGAGGAGTATTTGCCCATGGATGGGTCCGACTGGACCGCAATCATTTCGCAACTCAAAGCGGCTGACCCCGACGCCCTCATCACCTCCACGGCTGGTGGCGCACCCAATGTGACGCTCACCAAGCAATTGAGGGCCGCAGGTGTCGATATTCCCTACGGCAACCTTGCCGTGGACGAAGGGACGGCAAAGTCCATGGGCGGCGACGCAACCGGTATTTTCATTGCAGCGTCCTACGTGACGGGTATCGACTCGGACGAAAACAAAGTCTTTCTTGATGCCATGCTTGAAAAATTCGGCGATGATCTGAATACGCCCAACGATCTTTCGGTGCCGCAGTACGAGGCGGTCTATCTCTACAAGGAGGCCGTGGAGGCCGCCGGCACCACCGACGCGGACCCGGTCATCGATAAGCTCGACGAGGTGAGCTTCACGGGGCCGCGGGGCAACGTTATCATGAACAAGCAGCGTCACGCACCACTCACCATGTACCTTGGCCAAGTCCAGGAAGATGGCTCGGTATCGGTGATCCAATCGTTCGAAAGCGTCGATCCGGGCGAGCAGTGCCCGCAGTTCGCCAACTAACGAACATCGGCTGGACCATCGTCGGATGGGCATCCTAGCGCTCGATATGATCACGACGGCGGCAATCCTTTTTGCCGTCGCATCAGGCCTCATGATCATTCTGGGCGTCATGAAGCTCATCAATTTCGCCCACGGCGCATTCCTCACCGTGGGCGGCTACGCGGCGTATCTCACCACGGAGATGGGTCTTTCTCCGTGGCTCTCGATCCCCCTCGCCGGTGCGTTCGGGTTCCTCGCCGGGCTCGTTGTGGAACGGGTTATCATGCGCCCTCTCTATGACCGGCCGCTCGATGCCATCCTTGCCACCTGGGGGTTGGGGATCATCATCGGCCAGGCAATCACCCTCACCTTCGGCCGGGAGGTGCAGTTCGCCGCTTCGCCCATGTCGGGCACCATCGACATTGGCCCCATCGACTATTCCGCCTACCGCTTGGTGGTCACGGGCGTGGCAGTTGGCCTTGCTGTCGCTCTGACTGCTCTACTTCAGTATTCGCGCTTCGGCCTCAATGCCCGTGCGGTCATCATGAACGAAACCCTTGCCCGCGGGCTCGGCATCAACTCGGGGCGGGTGCGCACGATCACCTTTGCGCTGGGTGCGGCGCTGGCGTGTGCGTCCGGCGCGCTCATCACGCCGCTCCTCGCAGTCGACCCCAACATGGGCCTTCCCTGGCTCGTCAATTCGTTCATGCTGGTGCTCGTGTCAGGGGTATCCATCCCCGGCCTTGCGCTCGCCTCTCTCATCCTCGGCAGCGCGCAGGTGGCGGTCTCCACCTATGTAAGCCCCATCCTGGGCGGCTTGACGATTGTGGTGCTGGCCGCTGTCATCCTTCGAATCCGACCGCGAGGGTTGGGCGGTGGCTGACGGGACGGACGCGACTGAACCGGTAACTACCCCTGGCGCGCGTGTCAGAGTTCCTTGGCGATCCGCAGGGCTCGGCGCTGCTACCGCGTTGCTCGTGCTGATCTTTGCGGCATCGAATCTTGATATTTACACGTCTAACATTCTGATCCGTGCGTTTTGCTTGGCAGCACTAGTTATGACGGTGGATATACTTTGGGGTTTTACGGGCATATTAACGTTCGGTCAGTCCGCGTTTTTTGGTATCGGCGGCTACGCGGCTGCACTCACCTTCACCCACTACGGGTTTGGCCCGGAGTGGGCCGTGGGGGCATTGCTTCTAGGTATCATCGTCGCCATGGCCGTGGCGGCGCTGGTTAGTTGGCTTGCGTTCTACCACGGCGCCTCGCCGCTCTATGCATCGATCATAACCCTCGCGCTGCCAATCGTGTTTGTGCAAATCATCTTTGCCGGTGGCCGCTTCACTGGCTCATCCAGCGGTATTTCCGCGTTCCCCACATACTATTGGTCCGTCGAAACCTTTCTCTTGATCGCCGGAACGTTTCTCATTTCCATGACGACCTTGGCTGTTCTTCTCGTGCGAAGCGACTTTGGTCGCCTTCTGATTGCCATTAGAGAGAACGAAATGCGTGCCGCGTATCTGGCGATCCCCATTAGCCGCGTAAAGAGCGGGCTCATGGTGGTCGCCGCCGCAGTGGGTGCCGTTGCAGGCTTTATCTACGCATTGTTTACAAATGTGGTTGCGCCAGAGCTTGGCGGCTTCTTGCTTGGAACCGAGCTTTTGATTTGGACGGCGCTCGGTGGTCGCGCGACTATCATAGGACCTGTTCTGGGCGGGATCGGTATCGATGTCACCGCCTCCTACCTCTCAGGCACGTTGCCGTTCTTGTGGAAGCTTCTCACGGGCATTGCGTTTGTGGTCGTGATCGTACTGCTGCCACGCGGTATTGCGCCCGTCCTATGGCAACTGGTGTGTTGGGCGGTGCCTTTCGCGCGGCCCTCGGGGCCCGCGGTGCCGTCGTTGGTGCCAGCGAACTGGAACGTTCGCGCCACGCAAGCCGATGCACCGCCGCTCGCCATCCGCGACCTGTCCTGTCGCTACGGCAGCCTTTCGGTGCTGAGCAACGTTTCGGCCCGCGTCTCAGCGGGCGAACTCTTGTCCATCGTCGGGCCCAATGGCGCGGGCAAGACCACGTTGATGCGCTGCATCTCCAACGGCGCAGAGCGTACCGCCGGGGACGTTCTTGTGCATGGATCTTCCATCGGGCGAGGTGCACCCCAATCCATCGTCGCCTTGGGGATCGGGCGCAGTTTCCAAAACACCAGCCTGTTCGACACCCTTACGGTGGCGGATTGCCTGATCCTTGCCCGCTATAGTGTCGACGGTGCTCCCATGTTTGGCCGGCGCACCACGCTCAAGCTTCCGGAGCCGGCGCTGGAGATTGTGCGCGCCACCGGCCTCGATAACGAGCTTGGCACTGCCACCGGCAACCTCAGCCACGGCATGAAACGCGGTCTTGAGCTGGCCATGGTTCTTGCCACTGAGCCATCCGTACTGCTCCTTGATGAACCCACCGCGGGCCTTACCAAAGCCGAGCGCACTGCCATCGGCGACGTCCTGCGAAAACTGGCGGCTGATTTTGGCCTCGCGATTATTCTGATCGAGCACGATCTCGACTTCGTGCGCGAAATCTCGTCCCGCATCATCGTGCTTCACCAGGGTACGGTTCTGATGGAAGGCACGGTAGACGAGGTGGCGAGTTCTGAACTGGTACGGGCCGTCTATTCAGGGCAGCGCCTGAAGGAAGAAGCGTGAGCGCGCCTATCCTTGCCGTCAGCGGCATATCATCGGGCTACGGCGCCGTGCCGGTGCTGAACGATCTCTCGCTTGCGGTGAACCCGGGCGAGATTGTCGCGGTGCTGGGCAAGAACGGGATGGGCAAGACGACGCTCCTCAAAACCATCATGGGTTTTCTCAGAACCATGGGGGGAGAGATCGAGCTTGCGGGTGAGACGATTACCGGGCGAGAGCCGCACACGATGGTGACCTCCGGGGTTGCGTACGCACCCCAGGACTTCACCCTATTTCAAGATCTCACGGTGGAAGAAAATCTTCGCCTTGGGGTTAGCGACGACGCCACCTTTAAAGAGCGCGTTGGAACCTTGGCCAATGTTTTTCCGCGTATGTTGGAGCGGTTGTCCCAGCGGGCGGGTACACTATCAGGCGGCGAGCAAAAGATGCTGATCATGTCGCGCGCGCTTCTCAGTCAACCGAGGCTTCTGCTTGTGGACGAAATTTCTGAGGGGCTTCAGCCGACGATGATTGATCGTATGGCCGAAGTATTGAAACAGGCCCGCGAAGAGACTGGAACAGCAATTTTACTGGTCGAGCAACACCTTGATTTCGCCCTCTCGATTGCCGACCGCTACGCGATCTTAAAACTTGGCAGCATCGTCGAAGAGGGCATGGCGACAGATGCGGACGCCGTCGCTGAGCATTTGAAAGTATAGCGATGGCACACACCAATTTAGTCTGTGGCGTTGGACCGATCACCACCTATTCCATCGTGGCCCGTTGCGATTTGACCGGTGAACTGGGAGCCGCGGTCGCCTCGGCCGTACCTGCGGTCGGCAGTATTTGCCTTCACATGCGCCCCGGCGTCGGTGCGGTTTCCACGCAGTCCTGGGCAAATCCCTACCTTGCCATCGCGATCCTTGACGCCATGGCAGCCGGCGACGACGCCCACAACGCGCTTGCCACAGCCCTTGATGGCGATGGCGCCGCATCGCTTCGTCAGGTCGGATGCATCGGGTTGAAAGGACCGGGTTGCGCCTACACCGGCGCGGACTGCACGGGTTGGTGCGGCGCCCGCGAAGGCATCAGTTTTGCCGCCCAGGGCAACATGCTTACGGGACCAGAGGTGATCGACGCCATGGCGGATGCTGTTGTGGCCGATGGTCCACTTGAGGAGCGGCTGATGGGCGCGCTGGAAGCGGCCCAGGCTGCCGGCGGCGACAAGCGGGGCCGACAATCCGCAAGCCTTGCTGTCATCGGTGCAGAAGACTACCGCCGCGTGGATCTTCGCGTCGATGAGCACGCAGACCCGATAACAGAACTGCGCCGGGTGTTGACGGTTGCCAACGCTCAACTTGCGCCATTTGTTGCTGGAATGCCCAAGCGGGGGGAGCGAGGCGAAGGCGCGCCCGATGCCGTCGTCAAGATGCTATTGCGCGCCCCGCCCGACCGCCCAGGCGCAGGTGGGAGCCGTACTCCATGAGCGATCCCACCGATCCCGACCCGCCAACCTCCCCGCTAGACCCGGCTCACCTCCTCGGCTTGGATCTAGACCCCGAGCGGCTTTATGAAGTCGCGGCAGCGTTCGAAGACATTCGAAAATCCATTGAAGCCCTGCGCGAATACCAGATCGATGATGCGCACCCCGCGGTCGTTTTCCGCCCCATCGGCGGCGAGCCATGAGCGAACTTTGGAAAGAGCCCATCACTGAGCTTGTAGCGTTGCTGCGCACCGGCAAAGTTTCGCCCGTCACCTTGCTGGAAACCTACCTTGAGCGAATAGCGGCCGCGGACGGCGCGCTTGAGGCCTACGTGCACCTTAACGAAGGCGCCCGCACGCAAGCAGAGGCCGCCCACAAGGCCCTTCGCAACGGCGATGACGTCGGACCACTCACCGGCATTCCCATCGCCATCAAAGACAACTACGCCACCAGCGACATGCCAACCACCGCTGGAAGCAAAGTAGATGCGGGCGTTCGGCCTGTGGATGCCAATGCAGTGGCCCGCCTTCGCGCTGCAGGGGCTTTGTTGATTGGTAAAACGCGGATGCACGAGTTTGCGTGGGGCATGGAGACGCCGCCCTGCGCCAACCCCTTTGACCTTACGCGTGTGCCAGGCGGTTCAAGCGGCGGTTCGGGCGTTGCCGTCGCTGCGGGCATGGCGGCGGCGGCGCTCGGCTCCGACACAGGCGGCTCGATCCGGATTCCGGCGAGCATGTGCGGGACGGTGGGGCTTAAGCCCACCTTCGGGTGCATCGGGCGCTCCGGAATTGTGCCCCATAGCTGGTCCCTCGACCATGCCGGCCCGCTCACCACCAGCGTTGGCGATGCCGCGCTCCTGACCGCGATCATGTCCGGGCCCGACGCCGGCGATCCCGGCAGCGATGGCCGTCAACTCGACTTCGGCGCCCTAAAGAGTGCCATGGATGGTGGCGCGACCGGCCTGCGGGTCGGCCTTTGCCGCAATCATTTCTTCGATGGCATCACCCCTGGGGTCGCTGCCGAGGTTGAGCGGACGATTAATGCGCTCAGCGCCGCGGGAGCCCAGGTGACCGAGTTCACCGTGCCGGCGCTCTCCGTCGGTCTCGGTGCCATATTTGCCATAGAGCTTGCGTCTTCAACTGTGTTCCACGATGCGCGGCTGCGTAGAGGCGAAGTGTCGAATTTTTCGCCGGATGTGCGCCTCCTTGTGGAAATGGGCCGGTTTGTGACCGGCTCGGACTACTTGAAGGCCGAAAGCTATCGCCGGCACTTGGGTGAAATATTCGCCGAATACTTTGAAAATATTGATGTTGTTGTCAGCCCAACCATGCCTCTTGTTGCTTGGGAAAAGGGTGAGCGCCAAGTGGAAATCGATGGGGTGCCGGAAAGTGTGCTCGCGGTCTCTTGGCGGCTGACCTATCCATGGAACCTCCTTGGGCTTCCCGCAATCAGTGTGCCGTGCGGTCAGTCTGACGGGCTGCCGGTGGGCATCCAAATAGCCGGCCCGGCGTTTGGGGAGGCGAAGGTGATGCGCGCCGCAGCAGCGATCGAAACACTGATCGGCCGATACCCGAAGGCAAACATCGAAACAACGCATCAATGACTTTGGGCGCGCTCGGCAGGCGGTGCCGCACCGTCCCTCCCGGCGCGAACCGTTAAGTCTTCATGCCTCGCGCACGCCGAGGTGGATCTTTGTGCTCCCACTCATGGAGACCAGACGTCCCTCTTGGGCGACGCAATAGGGTTCGGAAACGGTCCAACCGATGGTTTCGCCATTTTCAATCACCGGTGCGCTTCGCGTGATCGCCGTCCCCTCCCAACGCTTGCCGAGCCATGCCGCTTCGTCCACCGTGATGGCGGTGACCGCACGGCCGCAAACATCCACTTGCGGGTGTTCACCAAGCTGCAACGCAAGGCCGGCCTCGACGGCAATTTCAAAGTCGGAACGGTCGGCCGGTGCCACCGCGTCAACGGCCGCGGCTACCGCAAGGGCGGCCAGGGCGCCGGCGGGAAAGATCGCGTTGTGAAGGACACCGACGGTCAGACCGCTCGGCCGATCCTTGTGGAACGCGGAACCAATATCGTCGCGCCTTTCCACAAGGGCCGTATTGGCAAGAGCCATTGATCCATCGAGCGCTACGGCGATGACCCCTGCATCTGCTTTTGGGAAGTCGTTGAGGAGTGCGACAGCTGTCTCCGGCGACGCACCGCGCGACATCAACGCCAACACCTCTTCGTTCAAGGGACATCCAGATGGAAGGGCAAGATTGGGAAGACGGTGACCACTCACAAGCCCAACGTCCGCCTTGGCTGGGGTAAACTGGCTGAGCGGCAACGGTCGATCTGGCCCGCTCGACATTAACGCCGCCAACGGCGCTTCGGCAAAGGCGGTGGGCGGCATGACGCCTGTGGTCTCACCGGCGGTGAAGAGGGTTCGCGCCCCTCCGCGCTGGGTCTGCGCGCGGATGATCTCACCGTCCAAGCTGATTGCGACGAAACTCGCAAAACCGCCGATGGCACCACGGCCGACGGCTTCCACAGCCCGCAGCGCGCTGAAAGCGGCAAGGCCCGCGCATCTTCCTGAGACGGCAATTCCGATGGTCATTGCGCCACAAAGTGGCCCGGCGCCACCTCCTTGAGCGCGCCGCGCGGCATGGATGCCATATCCAATATCGGCAATGCACCGCGCACGCGGTTGGGATCGGGGGTCGGCACGGCCGCTAGAAGCGCCTTTGTGTAAGGATGGCGCGGCGCACCGAGCACGGCTTGGCGGGGCCCTGTCTCCACGATGCGACCCCGATGCATCACCGCCACCCTGTGGCTGACTTGTTCAACCACGGCCACATCGTGACTGATGAAAAGATAGGATAGGCCAAGACTTTGTTGCAGCTCCAACATCAATTCAAGTACTTGCGCTTGCACCGAAACGTCGAGCGCTGAAGTGGGCTCGTCCGCCACGATGATTTTGGGCTCGGCGGCCAGCGCCCGCGCGATGCACAAGCGCTGCCTTTGTCCTCCAGAGAACTCATGGGGATACCGGCGAATAAAATCCGCATCGAGACCCACACGCCGAAACAGCGCGTCAACTCGGTCGGTGATCTCCGACCCGCGCGCGATTTGGTGAATGCGCATCGGTTCGCCCACCAAAGCACCGGCTGACATGCGCGGATTGAGGGCGGCGAAGGGGTCTTGAAAAATCATCTGCATGTGGCGTCGCTCGCGACGCAGGGCTCTCCTTGAAAGGGCGCGCACGTCGCTCTTTGCGACCGTGATCGCTCCCGCATCGACTTCGATCATGCGAAGCACAGCGCGCCCCGTCGTCGACTTTCCCGATCCGGATTCACCCACCAGCGCGAGCGTCTCCGCGGCGTTTAGCGTAATGGAGACATCGTCCATCGCGAGTGTCCCGCTGGCGGACCGAAACAACCCATTGCCGCCGAACATCTTTGTCATGTGGCGCGCAACAAGAACTGGCGCACCGACCGCCACCGGCTCCGCCACCACAGCACGCGGCGCGGCGTGCGCATGATGGGCGCCGAGCCTTGGCACCGCCGCGAGAAGGCGCTGCGTATAGGCCTCACGCGGGGTGGCAAAAATCTCCCGTACCGGCCCGCTCTCCACCGTCCGTCCCTCGTTCATCACCACGACGCGGTCGGCCATTTCCGCCACCACACCCATGTCATGGGTCACGAGGATGATGGCCGTCCCAAACCGGTCTTTCAGGTCGCGCATGAGATCGAGGATCTGCGATTGGACCGTAACGTCGAGCGCGGTGGTCGGTTCATCGGCGATGAGGATGACCGGGGTGTTCGCCATCGCCATGGCGATCATCACCCGCTGGCGCATCCCGCCGGAAAGCTGGTGCGGGAACTGGCCCATGCGCTCCTTGGGCCGGTCGAGCCCCACCAGGGCCAGCATCTCCACAGCGCGCGCGAAAGCCTCGCGGCGGGTCATTTGAGTGTGCACCAGTAGCGGCTCGGTGAGTTGCAGCCCGATCCGCAGCACCGGCGTCAATGAGGTCATCGGCTCCTGAAAAATCATCGCAATCCGGTCGCCCCGGATTTTGCGCTGCTCAGGCTCGGTGAGGGTAAGAAGATTGCGCCCCTGGAACATTGCCCGACCGCGCTCAACGCGGGCGCTGCGTCGCGGTAAAAGGCCTAGGAGCGCGAGGGAGGAGACGGATTTTCCGGAGCCCGACTCGCCGACGATGGCGAGCGTCTCGCCGCGATGAAGTGCGTAGCTCAGGCCATTGACGGCGCTGTTGCGGCCCGCGTCGGTGCCGAACGTGACCGTAAGGTCTTCCACCGACAGAAGCGGCTCTTCCATCAGCGGGACCTTTGGCGGGGGTCAAGCACTTCGCGAATGCCATCGCCCAGGAGGTTAAAGCCAAGAACGGTGACCATAATGGCCAAGCCCGGAAAGATCATCATCCAAGGCGCGCGGGAAATGAGGTCGCGGCTGGAGGAAAGCATGAAACCCCATTCGGGCGCCGGCGGCTGTGCGCCAAGGCCAAGGAACGATAAGCCCGCCGCAGCAAGCACCGCCGTCGACACACCCAATGTCCCCACAACGATCAGGGTCGGCAGCACATTCGGCAGAAGGTGGTGAAACAAAAGTCGCACGTGCCCGGCCCCTGCAGACACCGCAGCCTCAAAGTAGGGCTTGTTCTTCTCCACAAGCACGATGGAATGGGTGACGCGCGCATAAAACGGGATCGAGGCAATCCCGATGGCAATCATGGCATTGGTGAGACCAATGCCAAAAATCGCGAGACAGGCGAGCGCGATGACAATCTCAGTAAACGAGAACAACACATCCACAAGCCGCATGAGGATGCGCTCCACCCAGCCGCCACCATAGCCAGCCACCAATCCGATCAGCAATCCCGCCGTGAGCGAGATACCGACCGCAATTGTGCCAATCTGCAAGGTGAGCCGCGCGCCGAAGACAATGCGACTAAAGACATCACGGCCAAAGTCATCCGTGCCGAAGATGTGCGCGGTCGATGGCGGTTGAAGGCGCGGCCCGGACGCCATGCGGAGCGGATCGAATGGAGCGATAAAGGGGGCAAGGATCGCAACAATCACCAGCATTGCCACAAGGATGAGGCCAATGGTCCCGCTTGGGCTCTTGAGGAGCGCCAGCATGGCGGGCGGGCGCCCGAACGCTTCGACTTTCGCTTTGGTTGCGCCCGCCGCCATCAACTGTACCGGATGCGTGGATCAACAACGGCGTAAAGCACGTCAATGATCACCGACACGACCACCACCACGGTGGCAAAAAACAATATGAAGCCCTGGATCAACGGGTAATCGCGCGCAAAGACTGCCTCGATGGCCAGCCTTCCCACCCCGTTCCAAGCAAATACATTCTCCACCACGATGGCGCCCCCCATCAGATAGGCAAACTGAAGGCCGAGCATGGCAACCACCGGGACGAGGCCGGACCGAAGCGCATGGCGGTAGAGCACGAGCGTTTTGGGAAGACCCTTGGCGTGGGCTGTGCGGACGAAGTCCTGGTCGAAAATATCGATCATCGCGGAACGGGTGAGCCGGGCGAGGACGGCGGCGTTGGCAAGGCCCAAGGTGAGCGCCGGCAAGATTAGACTGCGCCAATCCGAACCAGCCACTGGCAACCACCCCAACTCGAGCGCGAAGAAGAACAGTAGGAGCAATCCAAGCCAGAAGTGCGGCATGGAGACACCCACAATCGCAACGACCATTGCCCCCATATCGACCAGTGTTCCGCGCCGATAGGCGGCGAGAAAGCCAAGGGTCATCCCAATGATGACGGCGATGGCAAGGCTCGTTGCAGCAAGCGCCACCGTTGGCGGAAATCGGGTGAGAAGGATGTCGAGGACCGGCTGATCGCCCACAATAGAGCGACCAAGATCACCTTCAAAAAGTCGCTCCATATAGCGCCAATACTGAACCCAAATGGGTTGATCGAGCCCCAAACGTTGCCGGATTTCTTCAATCTGCTCCGGGGTCGATTGGAACTTTGCGTACATGATCCGCACCGGGTCTCCCGGCACCGCGTGGATCAAAAGCGTGACCGCAATTGTCGTGATCCAGATGGTCACGAGGGCTGCCAGGATGCGCTTGAGGAGATAGCGGAGCATGGCGGCGGTTCCGCGCGGAGCGGCGCGCCGGGCGCCGCCCCGCTTGTGAAACGACTATTGGCTGATGGTCACGTCTTGGAACATGGGGTGGAGGAAGGGGCCAACCTTAAAACCCTCCACCTCCGGACGCACCGCGAATACCCACTCCCAGCCCGGCGTATAAAGCCCAATGTGGGCCGCATTCTTCATCAGGTAAGCAATGACGTCCTGCACCGCCTTGAGCCGCTCCTCCTCATCAATGGTGGTACGGGTCTTTTCAAGCATCGCGTCAAGCTCGGGGGTTTGGAAGCCCGAGTACGCGCCCGGCGAATGCCAAAGGGCGTAGAGAATATCCGGATCGTACCAACCCCAGGTCATCATATCGAAGGTTCCAGGGGCGTCGGAGTCGGTCATCTCGTTCTGTTCTTTGACCCGCGCATTCATGGTCCCGATGTCCATGATTTCGATGCCGACATTGACGCCGATCTGGGCTAGCTGGGCCTGAAAAATCTCCGCAAGCTTATGCCGGTTTCCGCCGGTCCACACGAACATTGTCGTCTCAAGCGGATTATCAGGGCCGTAACCAAGCTCACCGAGCAAAGCTTTGGCCTTTTCCGGATCGTAAGGATAACCGTGGCTCTTGCAAAATTCTTGGTCATTGCCGAAGACGCCGGCCGCTACCGGACACCACTCCCGCTGCGACAGGCCACCATAGATGATGTCGATCGCCATCTGGGGATCGGTGCCGTAGGCGATCGCCTGGCGCGCGCGAACGTCGTCGAACGGCGGACGGCTGATAGTAAACTCCCAAAAGACATTCTGGCCGGTATTTTCCGCGACGACGATATCGAGCTCACCCTCCTCCTTAATGGCAGCAATATCGTCAAATGGGGGTTCGGCCACGTGCACCTCGCCCGTCTTGAGGGCAGCAAGCCGGGTCTGCGCCTCCGGGACCGTTTTCACAATCAATTTATCGAACGATACCGGACCATCATTTTGAACGGGCTTGCCGAAATTCTTGTAGTCAGGGTTTTTCTCTAGCTCGACAGTGTCGCCCTTCACCCATTCCACGAGCTTGAATGGACCGGTTCCGATGGCGCTCGACGAGCCAAAGGTCTCAGCGTCAACGGTGTCGCAAACCATTGAAGAAAATGAATCTGCGAGGAATGGCAAGAACGCCCCGAACTTTGAAGCCATCTTAAACTCAACCGTCATCGGGTCGACGGCGGTGACGCTCTCTATGGGACCCCAGCTGGTCTTTGTAAGGCTGGGATTGTCACCGAACAGCGCGCGGTCAACGGTGAATTTCACATCGTTGGCATCAAATGGCGAACCATCGTGACAAAGCACGCCCTCTTGCAACGCGAATGTATACGTTAGGCCATCGTCGCTGAGGTCCCATGATTTCGCAAGATTTGGACCGGCTTTCCCCTCCATATCGAAGGCGAGGAGCGTATCGTAGATTTGATCCCAGACCTGCATGGAGAGCGTAGATGTTGCACGGTGAGGGTCCAGCGAATCGATGTCGCCGTAGCGGGCCCACACAAGTTCCTGCGCACTGGCCGGCAAAGTTAAAAGTGTAGCGCCGGCGAGCAACACAGAACGGGTAAGGAGTCGGGTCAACGTCATGGTGATCAGTATCCTCATCGCTCGACGCCAGTGTGCGCCGTAAAACGTCGTGCGTGAGTGTGTGTCACCGCCCGCATAGGCGCAAAGAATTTCCAAAACTGACGATAATTTTTTCAAAACCGAGCATTTTTAGGAAGTTTCTTACGCCAATAGCGTCACTACCGAAACAACTGCGACTCAATTGTCCGGTGCTGAAGGGTCCTGCCAAGCCGTGTGTATCTCTTCGATGGCCTTCATGCGCTCAAGGGCCGGATAGCCCACGTGGGCTGCCAGGGCCGCGCAGATGAACGCGATCAAGCTCACAGCGGCAGTGCTTGAAGGAAAGAGTGTCGGTCCTAACGAGCGGCATCGCAGGATCACTTGTGCACCTGATGTATCGGCTACGCCGAGCGCATCGGTGATGCGTATGACGGACGCAGATGCTTGGGTCGATGAACGGATCACATTGGAAAGCGCCCGCGAGCGTCGCCCCAGATTGAACGCCAACATCGTGTCGCTAGAGGAAATCGAAGCAAACTCTTCAGGGACCGAAAAACCACCGATCGGGATCATCCGCACATCGGCACGGATTTTTATCAGCAAAGCCCGGGCAAAGTGGGCCAACGGATAGTCATCGCCGAAGCCCACCACCCAAAGTTTTTCGGCCTGCGCGAGCAGTCGAATAGCCCTTGTAAGTTCGTCAGAGCGTTGCAATTCGAGGGTTTTCACGAGGTTGCGAACCTCGCTGTCAAGGTGATCGGATAACCGCACACGCTCGCGGTTCCGCTGGTTGTCCGGCGCGGTTGAGGTTGCCGTCGCCACCGCCGCTGAGCGATCGCGCTGCGCATCTTTGAAGCCCAGGTAGCCGAGCCGTTGGAATAAACGCGCAGCCGTCGCCTTCGACACCCCGGCACGCGACGCCAATGCGGAGGCGGTTTCGTGGCGGATCGAGCCGCCATTTTCGAGCAAGAGATCAGCGAGCCGTCGCTCTGCCCGTGGCATCTCTTCGTAGGCATCCAGCAGTCGCTGGGAGAACGAGCGCGCATCCGAGTTTGGGCTAATGCGTTTCATTCCTGAAACAAAGCCCGCTGCTCGCTGGAGTGCAAGATGCTTCTGTGTCGACACAACACACCGGATCAACGGCGGAGCGCAGCACCAACTTCACGTACCCATACCTTGCACTTCGGACACTTGGGTCGGGCGAGACGCACTTTTGGATTGGGTGCGATGCCCTAGGAACCCACCTGTGCTCTGGAAAACGCTTGCAGTCCCATTCAAACCGCCCGACCAGAGATTTACACCACAAAAACTTGCTTACTAAACTCCAAGCAGTGATTTAGCTGACCATCGACTAGTCTAACGCTTAGGCAAGTACTATCAAATGAGTTAAAATGGCATTTTCATCGAATCAACTATGTTCTTGACGAACTTTGTCATGGGGTAGTGTTTGACCAATTCATCGCGCCCCCAGGAGATAATTTTGTTATCTACAAATATCATTTTTGCTAGCATTCTTGAGTCATCTTGATTTTTCTCAACCATGTGCCGGCACCTCTTTTCAAAGACTTCGAGCGCAAGCGGCACGATGCGCCCATCAACGCGGGAAAGCTCGTCCGCCAATGACGCCGCGCAACGCATGGCCGTATTCGCCCCTGCTCCCGCAGTTGGCAGGAAGCCAACCGCTGCATCTCCTAACAGACATACTCGACCGTTTACCCATTTTGACGCACGAACATCACGCATAGGCCAAACATATATTTCTCTTGCATGATCAACGGCGCGATCAATGACTTCGTTTGACTGAATCATCTCCGAAAACAAATTCTTGAGGAAGGGTTTTGCTTGCTGGATGTCGGCTGCGTTGGCGCTCACATGGCTCTTTCTGATTCCAGCGCCACACATCACATGGCCTGGGGCCGGATAAAGCCCAAAAAATCGGCCACTTCCCCAAGACTCTAAATATTTTCCTTTCGTCCAATTCGGCAATTCTGCCCACCACACCCACAAGTCCCATCCCGGGTCGAACACATCAGTCTCCGCTTCGAAGGCCAGCTTTCGTGTATGGGAGTTTTGCCCATCGCAAGCGACAACAAGGTCGAACGCTTCGGAAGTTCCGTCAGTGAATTGGACACTGACCTTGCCACCACCGGTCTGACTTATTTCACGGACCGAGTTGTTGAATCGAAAATCTGCGCCACGTGCAGCGTCGTACAAAATTTCGACCAAACGGCTCCGCGTCACCAGGGCGATTGGACCAATCTCGCTTCCAAGCGCAGATAGATCAACGTCTTGGAGCAATTTTCCTTGCCCATCGACTATCTCATACGTCCGGCCAACTTGGGCGCTTGCCATTGCCTCTTCATACTTTCCAAGGCCATGTAAAACATTACTTCCCAATGGATAAAGTAAAATGGCATAGCCTTCATCATGCAGTTCGCTCACGCGATCAATTACAACCGGCCTGCGACCTTGCTGCAGAAGCTTTGCGGCTAAGGTAAGACCAGCGATGCCAGCGCCAACAATTAAAATATCCACTCTTGAGTACCCTCTCACTTTCCGACTGCTCATCATCAAACACATCAGCCGCAATAGTAAACTAATGGGCCACAAGTGGTCAATGTAAATACTTTGGTAATAGAATTGTTTATCTAATATTGTTAGTATTATTAAAGTTAATTGTAACATATTTTTAATTCAACTCCTCGGTGAGCGCCGTGGGGAGCGTGTGAGTTCAATCGAACGGGTACGTTGTAACCTCTGTAGGCGCTATTGATCGCATTATCGTCCGCTAGCGAAGAGCCTGGTTCGAAGTCCAACTGCTGAGGGGCTCGCCAGAGATTGGACAGCGTCATAAATTACAAGAGGGGCCTGCTGGTCTTTGAGGAAGGAGATCAGCGGATGACGAAGCGCAAGAAGCACAAACTCGCGTTCAAGGCGAGAGTAGCGCTTGAAGCCGTTTTGGTTGAAGAAACGGTGTCGGGGCTCGCCGCCTGTTTTGGTGTTCAACCGACGATGACTCACCAACGGAAACGGCGATTGCTAGAAGGGGCATCGGACGTCTTCGCGGAGCTCGTCCGGCGGTCACTAAAGTATGAGTGTGTCTATCTACACGCCAGGTCCGACGGCCGAGAAGCCGGAGCCGCCTTCGGCTAGTGTATCACATTCTAAAATCAGCAACACCCGCATACCGCCCTCGGCGGGCGGACGCCAGAAGCGGCATTTCAAGCAGCTATCGACCAGGTGCGAACCGACCAGCAAATCCCGGCACTAGTTTAACAAAGCGCACGAACCGTCTAATGGATGAAGAGCGGCCAACTTCGCCTGGCGAATGAATGATCTATGCATTGAATTGTCGGTTAGAGCTAGTTGGATAGGCAAATTCGGAAGCTTCAGGGACTTCCTAGATCCGCCTGATGAGACCCTGAAGACGCAGTTAGAAGTCATGCAAGCGAGGTATTGCCCCACTGCAGTGTCCCCGAAGTTTAGGCCAGCGGATGCCGGAATTCTCCGGTTGCTGCAGTGTTCCCGAAGCTTAGGCCAGCGGATGCTGGAAATCCCGGGTTGTTTCACAGCGGCGGGCCGGATGCGCCGCGGTGTTCGGTGAGCGATATCGGGACATTGTACCCGATTGCGCTATGGAGTCGATCTTCGTTGTAGAACCTGCGCCAAGTCTCCATCTTTTCGTGCGCGTCGGCAAGGCTCAGGAACCAGTGCGCCGACAGACATTCCTGGCGGAATTTGGAGTTGAACGCTTCGATGAAGCCGTTGTCCGTGGGTTTTCCCGGTCGGGAGAAGTCCAGCGTGACACCGTAGCGATAGGCCCATAGATCCAGATCCCGGGAGATGAACTCGCTGCCATTGTCCACCCTGATCGTCTTCGGCGTCCCGACCTCAGCGCACACGGCTTCAAGCGTCCGCACCACGTCTTCACCGCGATAGCTGAACCGCGGATCGACCGCCGGACGGAACCTTGAGAAGGTGTCGACGATCGTCAGCACACGCAGTTTCCGTCCTGTTGCGAGTTGGTCGTGGACGAAATCCATGGCCCACGTTTCGTTGGATGAATCCGGATCTTCAC
>JBCCYN010000025.1:0-35952 GCA_039189655.1 Pseudomonadota bacterium
CGGTGCGCGAGCGGATGGCATTAGCCATGTTGGCATTGAGGACCGTGAGTGCGCCCTCGGCCGTTTCCTCAGAGGAGCGGCCGAGATTTTGGGCAAGGGCCTCGATGGCCCGGGCCGATGCAGAAGCATCGAGGGTCATCCCGCCGCCCAAAAAGTTCGCTGCGACGAGACGGCCCAGGACGAGGTTGGCATCGGTTACGGTGGGTTTGTCGCCCCCTTTGCCATAGGCCGCAGGGCCAGGGTCTGCGCCCGCGCTTTCCGGGCCGACGCGAAACGCACCGCCCCGGTCAATCCTGGCGATGGATCCGCCGCCAGCGCCGATGGTGTGAATGTCGATCATCGGCAGCATGACCGGAAACCCAGCGATGCTGGCGCTGCGGGAATCGGCTTCGGCCAGTCGTCCCCCTCGCACGATCCCGATGTCGGCGCTGGTGCCGCCGATATCGAGGGTGATGAGGTGATCGGTACCGGTATGGTTTCCGATGAAAGCACCCGCACGCACGCCGGCCACCAGACCCGAAAGAAGGGTGGATGCCGGGCGCGCTGCAATCATATCGGGCGTCGCAAGGCCGCCGTTGGAGGTCATGACGCGCAGCTCGGCGCCGACGCCGATCTGTTTCAGCCGCCCGTCGAGGTCGCGCACATAGCGGCGCACCTTCGGACCGATGAAGGCTGACATGGCCGCCGTGGTAAAGCGTTCGAACTCGCGAAATTGGGGGGAGACATCGGCGGAGGTGGTAACAAAGATATCAGGTAAGATATTATGTACGATCTCAGCTGCTCGGCGCTCGTGGCTCGGGTTTACGTAGGAAAACAAGAAACCCACCATCACGGCGTCAACGCCCTCATCCCCCAATTGTCTCGCCGCTTCCGCCACCGCGTCTTCGTCCAGCGGCACCAACTCGTTGCCCTGGGCATCGAGGCGACCGTTCACGGTTTTGCGGTGGCGACGGCGAATGAGCGGCCGGTCCTGCCAGGGAATTTCTTGCTGGATGGAATAGTGTTGGGGCCGCTGGTGGCGCCCAATGTGAAGGACGTCGCGGAAACCGTCATTGGTGATCATGCCGGTGCGCGCGCCGGCGTGGGTCAACATGGCGTTGGTGCCCACCGTCGTGCCGTGGAAGATCGCGTCGATGCGGCCCACCGCAACGCCGGCGCTGTCGCAAAGGGCGTTGATCCCGGCCACCACCGCATCGGACGGGTTGTCGGGTGTCGACGGCGTTTTGTGGATGGTGAGCGCATTTTCAGAAAGGTCGGCGAGGACCAGATCCGTAAAGGTGCCGCCCACATCTACGCCGACAACGATCATTCCCGTCCCCTCCCCTCTCTTGTAACCAAACGCCGGTTCGTGCGCGCCGCCAGGGTGGAGCCACCCGCATCGGATAACAAGCCCACCGTCCCGATGGATGCGGAAGGCATTATTGGGTAAAACTCATCAACGATCCCGTGGGCGCACAACTGGCAGATGGAGGCTGTTTTGTTCTCGGTCCTGCGGCACAAAGCCTACCGCCACCTCTTTGCAGCCCAGGTGACCTCGCTCATCGGGACCGGGCTCACCACCGTTGCCCTCGCGCTCCTTGCCTACGAGCTCGCGCCAGGCAATGCGGGTGGGGTCCTCGGGACGGCGTTGGCGCTCAAAATGGTGGCCTATGTGGCCATCGCCCCCGTCGCCGGCGCCTTCGCCCAGCGCTTCCCGCGACGGGCATTTTTGGTGGCGCTCGACCTTGCGCGCGCCTGCCTCGTTCTCCTCCTGCCCTTCGTAAGCGAGATCTGGCAGGTCTACCTCCTCGTCTTCCTGTTCAATGCCTTTTCCGCCGCCTTTACCCCCACGTTCCAGGCAACGATCCCCGACATCGTTCCCGATGAGAAGGAGTACACCGCCGCCCTTTCCCTTTCCCGCCTCGCCTACGACCTGGAAGCTTTGCTTAGCCCGGTGTTGGCCGGCGCCCTCCTGATGGTGATGAGTTTTCACGCTCTCTTCGTCGGGACGACAGCCGGTTTTCTTCTCTCTGCAGCCTTCGTCGTCACGGTGGCGTTGCCGGCGGCAGTCAAGCGTGAAGACGCGTCGAACGTGTGGCTAAGGCTTACCCGTGGGATGCGGATCTACCTTGCGACACCCCGCCTGCGCGGGCTTCTCGCCTTCAATATTGCGGTGGCGGCAGCCATGGCGATGGTGATCGTGAACACCGTCGTGGTGGTGCGCGATGGCCTCGGCGGAACCGATACCACGGTGGCCATTTTTCTGGCAGCCTTTGGCGGTGGGTCGATGGTGGCAGCGCTTTCGCTCCCGCGGTTTCTCGACGTGGTGAGCCCCCGGACCGCCATGGTCCTTGGTGGTATAGTCGTGGGTGCGGCAAGCCTCATGGCGGCCTCGCTACCCCCTACACCCATCGCCCTTGCGCTTTGGGCAATCCTTGGTCTGGGGGCCTCCCTCATCCAAACGCCTGTGGGTCTTCTGCTACGCCGCTCGGCTCACCCCGAGGACCGTCCCGCATTGTTTGCCGCCCAGTTTGCACTCTCCCACGGATGTTTTTTGCTGGCCTATCCCCTGGCGGGTTGGGGCGGCGCTGCGCTTGGCATCTCGGGCATTTTTCTGGTGATGGCAGTGGCGATTTTCGCAAGTACCCTCGCCGCGGTCCTTTGCTGGCCGCGGATTGATCCCGAAATTCTTGAGCACGTCCACGAAGCGATGGAGCACAGCCACGGCGGTGACCACGACGCGTTGCACGGAGAGGACGGGCAAGGCCGACAGGGTCACAAGCATCGGCACGGGGCGGTACGCCATGCCCACCCCTTCGTCATTGACGACCATCACCGGAGCTGGCCGAACCACTCCGGCACGCTGTAACAGGCTATAGGTAGTTCCGCAGACCGAGTGCGGTAGCGTTTTTCTTGGTGTTCTCTGCTCACAGTACATCCTGCGGCCGGTTCGTCGGGCCACGGGTTCTCGGCTTGATAAGCAAAAATACGGCGGCGTTGAACACGGTTCCGATGACGAAACCCTCCACGCCATACGGCTTGCCAAGCAAAATGTTCCATCCAAACGCACTCACGATCCCAGCGACCGCGGCCATCAAGAAGACCATCTTGTGTCGCTGAACGCCAAGTATAGTAGCGGCGAGCGGCACCACGATGACTGGTGCCCAGTAAGTATAGGCGGTCAAGAGTATGTCGAGAACACTTTCCACCGTAAGAGCAAACGCCACTGCGCTAACGCCAACGGCGAACGTTGCAACACGCGCAAGGAGCAAAGTTGCTCCATCGGAAAGCGGTTTTGCCCGGAGCGGGCGGACAATGTCGTTCACAAGCGCCACCCCTGCCGAATTGAGGAACGAGTCGGCCGAAGACATGACGATGGAGATGACGCCCGCGACGACCAAACCGCCCAACACGGTGGGCATGACGGTGGCAATCACGTGGGGAAGGGCAAGGGCCGCGGGAATGTCAGGATCAATGGCAAGCGCCACGAGGCCGATGAACCCGGTAATCGCAAAGAAGGGTATCGAAAAGATCCCGGCAAGAAGTGTTCCCTTCGCGACGGCGCGGGACGTGCGACCGATCAGTAGCCGTTGGACGTAAGGTGGGACGAGGGCCTCGCCGAACGCGAAGGCCAAGAAGAGCGCCATCAGCGTGATCCACGAGTGATCCGGTCCTGGCAAGATTAAATGCTCGGCCGGTACAGAAGAGACAAAGTTTTCGATGCCGCCAACGTAAATAATACCGAACACAAGCACGAGCGGGATGCCGATAGACAGGATCACGAACTGAACGATGTCGGTAAAGATGACGGCACGCATCCCGCCGATGGTCGTATAGCAGATTACGATGCCGCAACCGATCCAAATACCCAAGACGGTGTCGAGACCAAGAAAAATCCGAAAGACCGCCCCAATCCCACCGATCTGGGCGCCAACGATACCGCTGCACAAGAAGAGTGCGAAAATCCCGCTGAAAAGTCGGCCCATGCGGCCAAAGCCGGTCTCCATGATGTCGCCCACGGACACCGCCCACCGGAATCGATCCATCTTCGGCGCCAGGTATTGGGCAACCAAGATTTCTTTGAAACTGAAGCCCCAAAGCGCGACGATGTTTGCCACGCCGAACAAGAATACCTTTTCCGCGTTGCCGATCGAAAAACCGCCGCCGATGAAGGATGCTGAAAGGGTGGCAAAGATGACCATCGATCCGAGGGACCGCCCCGCCACCGCGTAACCTTCGAAGGAGGAGGTTTTTGCGCCGATGACGAGCCCAAAGGCAAAGACGGCCGCAAGGTATAAAGTGACGACGGCAATATCGATCATTGGGGCTCCGCGTGCTTCACCAAGGGGGGACGCATGGTGTGAGGTCTTTGACGGGTGACCTGCTCCTGCGGTCGCGAAATCCGGAATATCGTCCGGCTGTTTGGCACGGTTCCAGACACAACCTCATCTGGCGCGGCTGAACCGTGCTAATCCTTCGTAGAAGTCATGGCGTTGCGCAGGCGGGCGGTTTCGACTTCGTCGACGGAAAGTCCGCTGGGGTCGAGGGCGACGCCGTAGAACGTTCGGGCGCGCTCGGCCGACACGTACCCATCCAAAACATCTGCGGCGACCGTCTCGACGGGGCGCTCCGTTGCTGGGCCATACCCGCCGCCACCGGGCAGGGTGAGGGTGACCTCTTCGCCCGGCGGAAGCACCACACGGGTCTTCGCCCTCACATCCTTGCCCGATTTGGTGGCGAGGTGGCCCACCGCGCCTGCGGCGCCGCCGTTTATGCCGTGGGCCGGATGGTCCATGCGGTCGTAAAGGCCGGAGAATAAAAAAGGGCGATCTCCACGCACGCCGATCGTGAACTTTTGGCCAAGCCCACCGCGCCATCGCCCAGGCCCGCCACTGTCGGTGACGAGTTCCCGCTCGCCCACGACGATGGGGACGAGTGCTTCGATCATCTCCGATTGGACGCCAGCAATTCCGGCCGGAAATGCAGTGGCCGATAACCCGTCCCGCCCCCTGATGGCCCCCGCCCCGCCGGCGGCGAACCAGACGTAGGCGAAGCGGCTGCCGTCGTCCCGATCGCCATAAACCTGCGTATCCCACAGCGCATCGGCGCTCGCCGCCATGACCCTTTGGGGCAAAATATCCTCCAGCGCACCGAACACCACCGAAGGGAGAAAATGCCCCACCAGGTGGCGCCCGCCTACGGGGCTCGGATGCCGGCAGTTCAAGATAGAACCCTCGGGCGCCGTCACGGTCACCGGCCTAAAACTTCCCTCGTTGTTCGGAATGTCGGGGGAGATCGCGCATTTGATGCCGTAGGTGGTGTAGGCGGCGGTGTAGTTGAGGGTGACGTTGATGCCGCGGTCGATGGCGCCGGAGGTGCCCCCATAGTCCACCGTGAGTGCGTCGCCGCGAATGATCACCTTTGCGGCCAGCGTGATCGGCTCATCAAACCCGTCGCAGGCCATGGTGAAGGGATAGGTGCCGTCGGGAAGCGCAGCGATGCGCTCGCGCATGGCGCTTTCCGAGCGTGCCACGATGCTGTCGGCGACGTCCTCGATGTCGTCCAGGCCGAACTCGTCCATGAAGGAGAGGAGCTGGCGAGCGCCCACCTCGTTGCCCACCACCTGGCTGTGAAGGTCGCCCATCACCTCGTCGGTGGCGCGCACGTTCGCCTTCAGCAGCGCATAAAGCGTTTCGTTGGGGCGGCCGGCTTCGTAAAGCTTGAGGATGGGGATTTGCAGCCCCTCCTCAAAAACCTCCAGGCTGTCGGCGGAGAGGCCACGCCCGCCAATGTCGAGGGCGTGGCAGCAGTTGGCGAAGAATGCGACGCAGCGGCCCGCGCGGAACACGGGCGTAAAAATCGTGATGTCGTTGAGCTGGCCCGCTGTCATCCAAGGGTCGTTGGTGATGATGACGTCGCCTTCGGCAAGGCTATCCACGGGATAGCGGCGCAGGACGTGGCCCATGGAGGTGGCCATGGAGTTGATGTGCCCCGGGGTTCCGGTGACGGCCTGGGCGATCATCCGGCCCCGGCGGTCGAACACGCCGGCCGAAAGATCTCCCGCCTCACGCACGATTGAGGTGAAGGACGTGCGCATGAGGGCGGCGGCCTGCTCGTTCACCGTCGCGATGAGCCGGTTCCACAGAACTTCGAGTTTGAGCTGATCGAGGGCCATTGTTCGTCCTTTGGGGTGGGACCCTAAAACTCCACAAGGAGGTTGGCGTGGGCATCGACCCGGGCGCTCGCGGGGCCGGCGATGACCACGGTGCTTTCCCGCTCTTCGACAATGGCTGGACCGTCGAACTGCGCACCTGTTCCCAGCTTGTAGCGGTCGTAGACGGGAACGGCGGCAAGGGTTTCGGCCTCGGGAAGAAACACCTCCCTTTGACCCTTTATGGCCGCCGCCACATCGCCCTGTTGCGGTTTTCCGGAGGGGAGGGCGAGACGGGGCTCGGGTCCAGACGCCATCACGCGCCAACTGATGACATCAAGGGCAACATCCTGGGGCGTTTGGCCGTAGATGCTGCGATAGATTTCTTCAAACGCCCGTTGGATCGCGCCTGCGTGTTCCGGTCCGAGGGGACCGTCTGGGACGGCAACGCGCAATTCGTGCCCCTGGCGACGGTAGCGTGCATCGGCACTGCGGCGAAATCTTATCTCGGACGGGTCGATGGAGCGCGCAAGGACGCGGCGGCCGTCGTCTTCCATCTTCTCCAGAGCCCCATTCACCGCGTCCCAATCCATGCTTTCCAGCCCCGCAGGCATGGTGCGCACGAAGTCGAACGAAAGGGGGGCGCTCAAAAGGCCCGCAGCAGACATGACGCCTGCGCCAAGGGGAAAGACGATCTGCGGGGCCCCAAGGATTCTTGCCACCCCGTAGGCGTGGACGGGCCCCGCGCCGCCGAAGGCGAAGAGGGGCAGACGGCTTGAATCTGCGCCCCGCTCCACCGCGTGGATGCGTGCAGCCGATGCCATGTTTTCGTTGACCAGGCGATGGATCCCGTGGGCGGCCTCGACGACGTCAAGCTTCAGCGGCGTTGCCACCGTACGCCCGATGGCGGCCCGGGCCGCCTCTCGATCAAGGGTCATGGTGCCGCCGAGGAAAAAGTTCGGGTCGAGGTATCCCAGGACGAGATCCGCATCCGTCACCGTGGGCTTTTCGCCGCCGCGACCGTAGCTCGCCGGGCCCGGTTCGGCGCCTGCCGATTCCGGCCCCACCTGGAGCCGGCCCATGGCATCAAGGCGCACCAGGCTGCCACCGCCGGCCCCGATCTCGATCATCTCGATCACCGGCACTTTTACCGGCAAGCCGCTGCCTTTCTTGAAACGATACTTACGGTCCGCCTCAAATTCCGGCGCAATGAGCGGCTCACCGTCCAGGATAAGGCAGGCTTTTGCGGTGGTGCCGCCCATGTCGAAGGATAGGAGGTCTTTGGCACCGATGAGATTGCCGTAGGCTGCGGCGGCAAGGGCGCCAGCAGCAGGACCCGATTCGATGAGACGCACCGGATAGTCAGAGGCGGTGGCAACGTCGCAAACGCCCCCCTGGCTTTGCATGACGTAGAGGGCACCGGTGAGTTCGCGTTTCTGCAGCCCGTTCTCCAGGCGGCCGAGATAGGCCTCCGCAATGCCCTTGACGTAGACGTTGCAAAGGGTGGTGGAGGCGCGGTCGTACTCACGGATCTCCGGGTTCACTTCGCAGGAAAGGGAAAGGGCAATCCCGGGCAGCCCGGCGCGCAAAATTTCGCCCACTCGCCGCTCGTGATGGTCGTTGCGGTAGGCATGAATGAGGCACACCGCGACCGCTTCAACACCCATTTCGCGCAGGATCGGGACTAGCGCTTCCACCGAGGTTTCGTCCAGTGGCTCGTGCACCGTGCCGTCCGCGAGGATGCGTTCCTTCACCTCAAAGCGCAGATGGCGCGGCGCGATGGGGGTCGGGCGCTCCATCCACAGGTCGTACATATCGAAGCGGTGTTCCCGGGCAATTTCCACCGCGTCGCGAAATCCGCGAGTGGTCACCAGGGCGGTCTTCGCCCCCTTCCGTTCAATGAGCGCGTTGGTGAAAAGCGTTGTGCCGTGGACGAGGTGGGCGACGCTTTCTGCCGCCACTTCGTTGCGCGTGAGGAGGGCATCGACGCCTTTGACTACAGCGGCGTCAGGGGCTGTCGGCGTGGTGAGGACTTTTTCGACGAAAAATCCTGCGCCGCCATCATCCACCATCACCAGGTCGGTGAACGTGCCGCCGATATCTGCACCGATGCGGTGTGTCATGAAGGCGCCTCCGAGGCTCTACTTACCGCCATCCCGGCGCCGTCTGCCCGCGTTCGAAACCTATCATCGGCGCCCTGGGGCGCAAGGCGCCACGCGTTGCCCGCGGTCGAAGGTGAGGAGTCTGGTGTGCGCTAGCCGCCTAGCGCACGCCCGCGGGCGTTTTCCAGGTGGGTTTCCATGGCTGCGGCGGACTTTTTCGCCTTTCCGGAAACGGCGAGGTCGAGGATCCTGACGTGCTCCCGGGTCATGTCGCACCAAGCCCGCGCCGGAAGCCGGACCGTTAGGCGCGCAATGCGAAGACGGCTCAGGAGTTGACCAAGAAGATCTGTAGCGAACGGGTTCTTGAGCGCCTCCACGAAGAGCCGGTGCATACCGTGGTCGAGATCGGTGAGCGTTTCCATCATGGCGCGGTTGGGTGCCTCACTCGGGTCGATGGCATCGCCGGCGGCTGCGGTTTTTTCCCGCAATTCCCTCGCTTGGTGCCGGTCTCCGCTGGCGGCAAAGGCGCGCACTGCCTCCAGTTCGAAGAGAAGACGCATCTGGAAGGCATCGCTAACCGTCTTGTCATCAACGGTGAGGATTTTAATGCCGCGCTGGGGGATGAGCGCGACGATCGCCTCCGCTTCGAGCCGCTTGAGCGCCTCGCGCATCGGTCCCAGCGGCACGCTCAGGAGTTCGCACAACTCGTTCTGGGAGACGAACTCGCCCGGACGTATTGCGCCGGCGTAGAGTTCGCTCATGAACCGCTCGTGGGCCGCAGTGCGCAGCACCGGGCGTGGGCTCTTAGGCAGGGGCGTAAGGGTCGCGGTCATCGCTAACTCTCCGACGAATGGCGCGAATCAGCTTTGTCCCTACCTTAGCATCTTTACTGAGATATTAGTCTAGAACTCACATGCACAAGCTGTTCTCTCGAAACACCAGATCGGGCTGTATCGCGCGTCGAGAGAAGAGGCTCAGGCCACCACGGCTTCGATGAGCACCGGGCCCGGCTCGGCGGTGGCCGCGGCGAGGGCGCGGGCGAGCCCGGCTGCGGTATCCACCCTTTCGCCAGGAACACCCATACCCCTTGCAAGGCCGACGAAATCGAGGCGAGGTCGGTCGATCTCCAGCATGTCGAGGGCACTGCGTCCCGGATTTGCGCCGACATTTAGCAACTCGCTCTTCAAGATGGCGTAGCCCTTGTTGGCGAGGATCACAGTGGTGACGTTCAAACCTTCACGTGCCTGGGTCCAGAGCGCCTGGATGGTATACATCGCTGAGCCGTCCGCCTGGAGGTTGACCACTGGCCGGTCCGGCGCACCGATGGCCGCTCCCGTTGCAAGGGGAGGCCCGATCCCGATGGCGCCCCCGGTGAGGGCGAGCCAGGAGTGTGGCGCAACGTTTGCCGTCATCCCGTAAATGGATCGGCCCGCAGTGATCGCCTCGTCACAAACCACCGCGTTTTCGGGAAGACCGGCGGCGATGGCGGCCCCGATCGCGTCTGGATCAAGGGGCACGTCTCCGGGCATTTCGGGGGTTTGCATGGGTGGGGCGGGCGCTGGCTTTGCGCCCACAAAGTCCGCCAGGGCGCGCACGGCTGCAACCCCGTCACAGTCCCGCCCGGCGAGAGATAGGGCTTTGCAATCGGGCGGAAGCATCTCGCTTGGCTTTCCCGGGTAGGCGAAGAAGCCGACCGGCGCTTCTGTCTCCAAAAGGATCGCCGTACGGCTTTTGGACAGGAGCTCCAGTGCATCGTCCACCACGTAGGGAATGCGCTGCGCCGGGGTCACGCCCCCTCCGCGCTCCAAGCGCCGGGGAAACAGCGGGACGACGAACCGCGCGCGCGTCTTTTCGCAGATGCCTTCAATGAGGGCGAGGGCTTCAGCGCTTTCAAGGACGGTACCGCCGGCGATGATCACCGCGGTCTCATCAAGGTATCCGGCCACCTCACGCACGAGCGCGTCGTCTATCGGCACCGGCGCCGCCGGTGCGATGGGTGGGGCGACGACGCCGCCGGCATCCCAGCCGGTGTCCGCCGGCGCGATCAGCGTGGCGATCTGGTAGGGGTGCGATCGGGCGGCGGCCACCACCGCGGCAGTGTCGGCGCCGATGGTGCCGGCACTTTGGGCGGTCCGCACCACGTGACTGAATGGGGCTGCGGTCGCCGCAACGTCGGCGGTGAGCGGCGCATCGTAGACCAGGTGACGGTGAGCGTGGTCGCCGACGATGTTGACCATCGGCGAGCGGGCTTTTTTCGCATTGTGAATGTTGGCGCTGGCGTTGGCGAGGCCCGGCGCAAGGTGGAGGAGGGTCACCGCGGGTTTGCCGGCCATGCGCGAATAACCGTCGGCAGCCCCTGTGACGACGCCCTCGAAGAGCCCCAGGACGCAACGCATGAGCCCCGTACGATCGAGGGCATCGACAAAGTGCATCTCCGACGTGCCGGGATTGGCAAAGCAAACGTCTAGGTCTGCGCCGGCAAGGGTGCGCACAACGCTTTCAGCGCCGTTCATGGATAGCCTTTCTCATGACAGGGCACGCATCGGACGGGGACCGGACGCAGACGCGCACAACAAACTCCCGCAACCGGCGCGGGCTCGCTAGAAGGTCGTACAAAGAACCGCTGTCGCGCAAGCCCGTCCGCTAGGGTGCCTTCCGTTTGTTGTGGCTCCGATTGAGGAGCCCTGCGAAGAGCACCGTAAGACCGATCCGAAAAACATGGTGGACGGCAACGATCACCGGTGAGACGCCTAGCGATAGGGCAATCAGACCCATTTCGGTGACGCCGCCGGGGGCGTAGCTGATGAAGAGCGCCTCAACGTCGAGGGGAACCACTTGGGCAAGGGCGACCGCGAAGGCAATGCCCAGTGCGAGCATTGACCCAACCGACAGCAAGCCGAGACCGACGGCGCGGACGAGCATGGAAAGGGTCGCCCCGCCGAACATGGCGCCAAGGCCCGTCCCGACGACGAGCTGGGCAACGTTGAGAAGCCAGGTGGGGCTTGCGGTGCCCCATATTCCGGTGCCGTGGGTGAGGGCCGACAGAATGAGTGGTCCGGTCAGCCGTCCGGCCGGAAGCCGGAGGGTATCGCCCACCACATAGCCGAGCGCTGCAAGGACAACCACGTGCATCACATCCACCAGCGCAGAAGGGGCGCTGGAAAAGGCCTGTCCGGCAGCGCTTCCCACCGCCTCACCGCGCCAGAGCAAGAAGAGCATCGGAACGGTGAGCACCGTCAGCACGATCCGCGTGAAATGCTGCAGCGAGAGGATACGCACGTCACCGCCCGCGGCTTCACCGATGGCAACCGATTCGATGAGACCGCCCGGCATGGCGCAGTAGGTGGCCGTTACCCGGTCGTAGCCGCCGATCCGGCGGAAAATGACGAAGCCCACAAAGAACGCTGCACCAATGAAGGCGACCATAGCGAGGAGCGAAGGCCACAATTCCGGGAGTTTCGTGATCAGATCGGGGGTGAAGGTGGCGCCGATCATGACGCCAATCACGGCGATGAAGGCAGCTCGCATCGACGGCGGTATTTTGGGAGGAACGCGTCCGGCGGCGTTGGTGACGATGGAAAAGATCGCAACGGTGACGAGGCTGCCGATGAGGAACGGGATGGGTAGCCCGACGAAGTACGCGGCTGTGCCACCGTAAAAGCCGATGGCCAAGATGAGGGCTATGCCCGAAAAATCGATCGAGGAAAGCGAAGCCAGCGGGTTTTTCACGATGGCCCCTTCTTAGGTCCGTGCGGACGAAAGCGAAAGGGGCGACGGCAACGGTCTGACCGCAGGCGGCCAGGAGGCGATGAGCATCCGCCCCGCGATCCGATCGGCAGGCGATGAGGCGAGCACAGTGTACAGTGCGCCCGGCATTGCTCTAAGACGGCCGCTCCAGAACTTATGACGGTTGTTCCCGCTCGCCGACAGCGCCCCGGGGACCATAGCGGAGCCTTGCCATGAGTGGACTGCTGGCACTGCTCGATGATGTGGCGGCCATCGCAAAACTGGCGGCCGCGCAGCTGGACGACATCGTCGTCCACACCGCCAAAGCCGGCAGCAAGGCGGCGGGCGTGGTGATCGACGATGCTGCCGTCACGCCCAAATACGTCACCGGCCTTCCCGCCGCCCGGGAATTGCCCATTGTCTGGAAAATCGCGCGAGCGTCCTACTTCAGCAAGCTCGTCATCCTGCTCCCGCTGGCCCTTCTGCTCAACGCTTTCTTGCCTTGGCTGCTGACGCCGCTCCTGATGATTGGCGGCTGCTATCTGTGTTTTGAGGGCGCCGAAAAGGTGATCCACAGTTTGGCCGGCCACCACAAGGAGGCTGCCGAGGATGCAACCATCGATGCGGCGCGGTTGGAGGAGCAGCGCGTCGCTGGTGCCATCAAAACCGATTTCATCTTGTCGGCGGAGATCATGACCATCTCCCTGTCGGCCATTGAGACGGAAAGCACCTGGGTGGAAGGTGTGGCGCTGGCCGTGGTGGCGGTGCTGATCACCAGCGTCGTTTATGGGGCGGTCGCGCTGCTGGTGAAAATGGACGATTTCGGGCTTCGACTCAGCCAAATTGCCCGCAACGATTTCGCCCGGAAGCTCGGTATCGGGATCGTCAAGGCAATGCCCAGGGTTCTTGAGGTGATCTCGGTGGTGGGCACCGCGGCAATGCTCTGGGTGGGTGGCAACATCATCACCCACGGCCTCCACGCCCTTGGCTGGCACGGGCCGTGGGATGTGATCCATGCCCTCGCGGATGCCGGGGCAATGGTGGTCGGTGGCGGCGGCTTCGTCCGGTGGATTATCACAGCCGCGGCCGATGGCGTGCTTGGCCTTGCCCTGGGCGCGGTCTTGGTGATTGCGCTGGCACAGGTGGGTCGTGTGCTCAAACGGGCGTGATTGGGTCCTGCCGTCGGGAAGGCAGCGACCACACACCCTCAAGCGGCCCCGATACGGCTACCCTGTGTGCGGCGCGTCACGGCTGGCGTATGTGCGGGCCATCGGTTCTTTCCACTGCAGCTTGTTGCCGATCTTCGCTTCGGTCCGGCCGGACGCAAATGATGATTTGGTCTCTGGGGCAAGGCTGTTCTTGCCCCATTTCAGTCAGTCCGGAACGGTCCTAGCTGCCGTTTGCGCAGGGCGGGATGGTGTAGCCGCGGGGCAGAACGGTCGTCTGGTCGCCGCAGGCGAGCGAGAGTTGGCTCTGGGACAGCCCGCGTACGTCACTGAGGTTGGCGCCGGTAAGATTGGTGCGCCGCATCAGTGCATCGTTGAGATTGGCGCCGGAAAGGTCTGCGCCGGTGAGGTTCGCGCTGGTGAGGCGCAGCCCCTTGAGGTTGGCGCCACTGAACTTTGCCCCCACCAAGACGGCGCGGTCGAAATCTGCATAGTCCAGCTCGGCTCCGGAAAAGTCGGCCTCGGTGGCGTTGGCCCGCTCAAAGTCGGCTTTGCGGGCCATGGTGCCCTGCAGGGTGGCCCCCGTCAGGTCCGCGCGTCGCAGCTTGGCATCACGCAGGTCCGCATGGGTCAAATCGGCGCCGACGAGGTCGGTTTCCACAAGGTCTGCGTCGCGAAGGTCGGTGTCGTGGAAGCGCGCGCCGGCGATGTTCGACTTTTCAAGGTCCACCCGGCGCATGTTGGCGTCGGAAAAGTCCGCCCCGGGAAGGTTGGATTTTTCCAGCTCCGTACGCTGCAGATAGGCGCCCTGGAAGTTGGCGTTCGCGAGGTCCGCCTCTTTCATATCGGCTTCGCGCAACGTCGCGCCGGAAAAGTCAGCGTTTTGGAGACTGAGGCCGCGCAGGCTCCCCAGCACCATGTCGCATCTGCTGCAACCGTTTTTGCGGACGATGTCCTCTACGGTGACCGAATCAGCCTGTGCGGGCCCCCACGCCACGGCCGACACGACGGTGAGCGCAAAGAAAACGCGCGCAATCCCCATTCTAGCCTCTCCCCATACTGTCACATTCTTGTCCCTGGCGAGCCGCCGGGGCCGGTGCTTCAAAGTCTTATCATCGTCATATGG
Organism: Pseudomonadota bacterium; assembly: GCA_039189655.1. Taxonomy (GTDB): domain Bacteria; phylum Pseudomonadota; class Alphaproteobacteria; order Rhizobiales; family Amorphaceae; genus Acuticoccus. The sequence goes on from JBCCYN010000025.1 coordinate 14,251, forward strand.
GGTTGCGTGAGCCTATCGGCTCAGTTTGTGTCCGCTTCCCGCGCACATTTGTGACCGGGCGCACGGTTTTGCCCCCAGGATTCGCTAGGCGGCCAGTTCGTCGGCGAGCTTCGCGATGGTTTTTTGGTAGACGCTCGCCCGGTTCCACTTGGCAATCACATTGAAATTTGCCGTGCCGGGGCCCCAAGGCTGACCGCGGCGCCACCCGTTGCGGCTGAACCAGTTGGCCGTGGACGCCAGGACGTCGGGCACCGAGCGCATGAGGTCGCGCCGCCCGTCGCCATCAAAATCCACCGCGTAGTTGAGGTAGCGCTCGGCCAGAAACTGGGTTTGACCGATTTCGCCCGCCCAGGCGCCGCGCATTTGTGCCGGGCTCATCTCGCCGCGATCCACGATTTTGAGGGCGGCGAGGAGTTCGCGGGTAAAAAACTCGGTTCTGCGGCAGTCATAGGCCAGGGTGGCCAGGGAGCGCATGATGGGAAGGCTCCCCGAATCCCGGCCAAATCCGGTTTCCAGCGCCCAGACCGCCACAACCACCGCGCCGGGCACGCCATAGCGTTGCTCAATGCGCGAGATCAGCGCCGAATTCGAGCGAATGAACTTTCGGCCGCGGTTGATCATCGCGTTGTTCACGCGCCGCCGCCAAAACTGATCGAAGGATAGTTTGAAGGATTTTTGGTTCCGGTCGAAACCGATGACGCGCTTGGAATAAGTGACGCCGTTAAGGGCACGATCCACGGTGGAGCGGCGGATCCCGCTGCGCACCGCCTCCTCCTTGAACTCAGCGAGCCAAGTGTTGAACCCGGCGGCTGTGTTGCCGCATTGGGCCGCATGGGCTGTTCCGGTTCCCAGAAGACTGGCGAGTGAAACGACGAGAACGAAACGTTTAAGGTTCATGTCAGCCCCTTGCCCTCCCGTGATGGTTCATTCGCCCCCAGCCGGCTCGTTCGAGGGTCGCACATTGCTGCCATGCACGCCCGTAAAAAACAGCCGCACCCCCTGATTGTCTGGGTTTGCCCGCCAAAGCCGGCTCGTATTCGCTCTGGCGAGGTTCCCTCCGAGGCCCGCGCGCCTTATGCGGACAGCGACCGAACAAGGAGCGCGCCATGGTTCATCCATACCAGATCTACGACGTGTTCACCGACACTGTCTTGGAGGGCAATCCGCTGGCGGTGGTGTTCGACGCGGACGACCTTGATGGCTCCGCCATGCAGCGGATCGCCGGGGAGTTCAACCTTTCCGAGACCATTTTCTTCCACGCCCCGGACAATCCCGGCTACACCACAGGGGCACGGATCTTCACGCCCGCCGGCGAGCTCCCCTTCGCCGGCCACCCCACGGTGGGGGGCGCGGTGGCGTTTGCTGCCCGGCGCGGGAGCCGAGACGACGCGCTGGTCATCGAGCTGCCGGCCGGGCCGGTGGCCTGTTCGGTGGAGTTATCGGGCGGGACCGGAAGCACCGCGTTCGACGCGCCCATAGTTCCAAAAATCCTCGACGATCGCATCGATGGGGCCGCGGTGGCCGAGACCCTCGGCCTGGCGCCGGGCGACATCGGCTTCGACGGTTTTGTTCCCACCTCCGCCACTAGCGGACCGAGTTTTAGCATCGTGCCAATCGCCGAGGCTGAGCGCCTCGCACACATCGCGCTGGACCGCAGTCGGCTCAGGGAAACGTTCGGGCCCAGCGGAGATGGGGTCTACTGCATCGCGCCCACCGGGCCGGCCACGTTCCAGGCGCGCATGTTTGCGCCGCTCCACGGGATCGAGGAGGACCCGGCCACCGGCTCAGCGGCCGCGGCGTTCGCAGTGCTCCTCGCCAAACTTCGGGATGGCACCCATTCCTACAAAATCCGCCAAGGGCTTGAAATGGGGAGGCCTTCCCTCATCGATCTCACGGTGGAGGCCAAGGACGGCAGTCCGTCGCGGGTGCGCCTATCGGGGCAGGCGGTTCGTGTCGCGTCAGGCGAACTCGCCGTTTAGAGCGCGTTTCAGCACCATGAACTCATGGGGCGGCCCGAACCGCGCAAAGCACGGGTTCAGAGCAGGCCATGCGATCGCATGATCGTGTGAACTGCTCTAGGTCAGCATCGCTCTAGTCGCTGGCGCGAAGGCCGCCGGTGCCGCTGCCCGGAAGGGGATTGCGTCGCTGTTGGCCGGCGAAGACGGCCCGATTTGTGTCCGGGCTGGCGCCCGTTCCCTGCACAGCCTGGAATATCCGACTAGCGTCCCGATAGCGCCTGTTTTCCAGCGCTGCGAAGCCTTGCAGGATCATCAGATCCTTTTGCAGCGGGGCGATGCTGTTGCGTTGGTCGAGGTAGGTGAGGGTGGCGGTGTGTTGACCGGCGCGGTTGGCGGCAACCGCGCGCTGGGTGAGGATCTCCACCTGGGTTTCGGTGCGACGCACCCGGCTCATGGGACCTGAGGCGGCCAGCAGAGCCGCCTGCTGGGTCATGTTGTCGGATATGGCGGTGAGGGTTGCACCGTAGATGGCGTCGGCTTCGACGCTGGTGCCGCTCCTTGACTTGAGGCGCGCGAGTTCAAAGGCCTGGGCCGCTTCAATGGGGCGGTTGAGCTCCAATAGGCAAAAGCCCCGGGCGTTGGCGTCTTCGGCGGAAAGCCTGCCGCTGCGGATGGCGGAATTCGTGACGAGCACGCATCGGTTAAAGTTGCGGCCCGTCAGCGCCTGCTGGGCAGCGGTCCCGCCGGCGCTGCCACCGCCGCCACCGGTTTGTGCGGTGCGGCTCGGCGAGTCGGTTACCAGACGCACCCGCGCGTCGAAATCGTCCTGGGAAAGGCCGCGGCGCACCCGTCGCACCACCGTCGTGTTCCCCCCAAGGTCCCTGTCCAACCGCTGACGGGTCGCATCCTGCCGGCGTGGGTCCCGGGCCGGTTGCCGGCGCAGGGGTTCATCGCGGAATTGTGCCGGCTGGAGCGGGAACGGCCGACCGCCGGTGAGCTGGACCTTGTGGAAGAGCGCGCCTTGGGTGTTCTGCCTCGGTCCGGTCACCGGTCGGCGCCAGTGCCCCTTATCGCGAGTGGCTGCTTTCGGACGGGCGGTGCGGGGGTTCGTCTTACGCGGCACGGTGCTGAGCGAACCGGCCTCGGTAAAACTGATGGGCCGCGCGCCACCGCCCCGGCGCTCCCGCTGCTCCACAATGATGCGCCGCAACCGCTCGCGCTCCTCCGGGTCGCAAATCACCGCGCCCGTTGCCAGATCGTCCGCGCCTCCCCGCTCGTCCTCGTCAGTATCCCCGGCGGTTCGGGGCGCGGTGGCGGCGGCCGCAGCGGGCGGATCGACGGGTGTCGCCAAGCCAGCCACTGATGGGTAGAGCGGCCCCCACTCGTCGATCACGTCGTCGAAACCGGCCACGTCGCCAAGCCGCTGGCGGGAGAGAGCAAGGCCGAAGACAGCCGATTCGGTAGGCACCCAGTTGGCTGAAGAAATGAACCACTCTTCGGCGATGATGAACTGGCAGGTGTTGAAGGCGTACCAGCCGAGCGCCTGGGCACCGTTGGCATCGCGCTGCTCGATCACGATGGGAACGTAGCGATCCACCGCTTCCTGCTCGACCTCTATGAAGCCGTTCTCGCCAACGCCCTCTGAGGTCAACGTCGTTGCCATGGCGTTGAGGTAGGCTTCCATGAGTTCCGGCGTCTGGGTGCGCCATTGGTAGGCGACTTCCCGGGCAAGGGTCTGGTCTTCCAGATTGCCGGTTGCTCGAAGCGCATCCACGTAGGCTTCGGCCGCGTCCGCCCCAAGTCCCCGGTCCAGGGCAAAGCGGAACCACTGGGCGGCCTCCACCGGAGCGCCCTGGCGCAGGACATAAACTCCCACGAGCATGGCGTCCCTCAAATCCGCGCCGGTGCGTGCGTTTTCCGCCAGGAGTAGGAGCCATTCCTCCGGCACCAGCGCGCTGGGGTTGTTGCCGCCGCGGGCAACGGCGCCGCGGATGATGTCGAGGCGCGCATTCGCGAACTCGTTGTTGCCCTGGGCGTCGGTGCGGCCCAAGGCGAAGAGTTCCGTAACGTAGCTCGGATCAAGGGTCGCGGCTGCTTTTTGGAGACTGGCGCCGCGCTCTGCCTCCTGGTCGAGACAGCTATTGATCACGTAGGCGTAGGCGTCGAAGGCGCGCTGGGGCCGTTCGGTCTGCGCAAAGGCCTCGGCAACGCGCCAGATGGAATCCACATCATTGCAGGTGAGAATGCGCTCGTTCTGCTCGGCAATGCGCAGGACCTCGCGAAAATTGTTCGCCTCGCTGGCCGCCTTCAACTCGGCGCGAATATCGGCAAGGTCGAGTATGTCGAGGAGCCGTGCAGGCGGCTCGTAGGCGGGATCGCGCTGGCGCCGTTCGGCGATGGCCGCCCGTGCCTCCTCGTAGCGTTGCTCGCCCACGAGATCATAGACGCGCTGGAGTTCCAGGTCTTCGCCCTGGGGATCCAGAAGGTCGCGCGGCGGTTGCCAGTTCGGGTAGAGCGCGCGCAACCGGCGAAGTTCTGCCTCGAGCCGGTCCACATCGCCCTCGCGCGCAAAGTAGCGCAGCGCCGCCCGGTCAGCGTCGGAGGGGCCTGCAAGATCTGTGGACGGAATGGGCCGCTCGGTCGCCTCCTGGGCGTCCGCGCTCCCCAACATACGCTCCGTGAACCCGTGGAACGGACCGATCTCGAAGGCGACGCCAAAAATCAACGCGGCCGCCGCTCCAATGACCAGCGGCTTCAGCGGTGGAGCATGGGGGTCAGATCGCATGGATTGGGCAGCACTAGAGGCCCCTCGAAGAAGGGTGTTTTTGCCGAACGATCCGTCGGTGCGCGCAAAGTCCTGCGCGTTGCCGCCGTGTGTTCGCCTCCAAGCCTGCACCAAACGCCCCTCGCGCAAGTCTGCGTCAGCGCGACGCTAGCCGCATTGGCGAAGGCAACGCAGTCCGCGCCGCCCCCTTAGCGTCAGACCGTCAACCAACATGGTTAATGAACGGTAACCATCTTGCAATCAAGCACATCCGTCACGATGCGTCACACCGGACGGTGTTACCCTTCCGCCAATCAGGACCGGGCTGACAAGACGTCCGACGGTCAAATGGTAAACCAATTTGGTTAAATCTTGCCAGCTACTGCGGCCGGTTCCTGGGTGATCGACATTTCGGCTTAGTCCTTGCGGCCCACCGGACGCACCAACAGCCAGGTCAAGAAGCCAAGCGCCGCCGCGGCAACCACCAATACCACCGCATAGACACTGCTGTTGATGGAGAACCAATTGGCCGCGATGAGACGGAAATTTGCAAAGGTGAGCGGCACCGTGGCCAGATAGTTCACATTGCCCACTGCGACGGTCTGGATGTTGCTGTTCTCCACGTCGAAGGCAGTGATCTGGCCGCCGATGCGGTTCCAATCATCGGGGGCGCTAATTGCCGCAACCGACGCCGAAAGGAGGCCCGCGGTGGGTGCAGTGACCAGCGTCCAGGCGGAACGGTCGTTGGCGGGGGCGGGCGCCTGGGCGAGGATCAGCGTGGCATCATCACCCACCGGCCGGAGGTCGCCCGGCCCCGCAAAGCCCCCCCGCGATCTCCCGGAAAAGCCCAGGCTGAGCGCATTTCGCAGCGAGCGCACGGCGCCTGACAACATTGTGCCGATGCCGCGCTCCTGCTGCAGGTCTTCAAACCAGCGGTCCCGCGTGACTCCCCCGTCGCTCAGCGGGTCAGCGGCAATGTCCTGGCGCACCCCCCGATCCACATTTCCGTTGGCGGCGCGATCAAGGCGCACCTCCTCCTGGCGCAACTGCTGGCGCAATCGCCGCAGCACTGCGTCATATCTTTCCAACCCCTCCGGCTCGCTCGCTGATCCGTCCGGTGGGAACGGCTGGAGCCACGTGGCCGGGATGACACGCGAAGCCCCGGTTGCTTCCAGCGCAGCTGTGGAAACGTCCTGGAGCGGCGCCACGATGATCGCCCCGGCATCGGCGTACTGGCTCACCGAATCGATCACATTGGTGGAGATGGGCATGCCCCGGCTGATCGCGATGTTGGACATCAATGTGCCCGCCGCGCCGATGGTGTCGAAGGAGGTCCCGCCAATGTAAACGCGCACGGGCTCCGGGCTCAGCGAGTAGGGCGAGCCGTTGGTGGCGAAGGAGGCGAGGTTGGGCAGTTGCCCGATGCGCGCAAATTCGGGGAACACCAGCTCCGTGGAGGAAAACAGCACGAACCGGTCGCGAGAGGGAACCGTGCCGCCCGGCAAGCACGCCCGGTCGGCCTCCGTTTCAAGATCGGCAACGATGGCCACCTGATTGACGCCAGGCCTGAAGTTGCGCATGGGCAGCGTGATCGGGAAATCTTCAAACACCTCCCCGCGGGACGAGGTGAAGCTGATGGCGGTGGAGAGCTCGCCATTGACGAGGACCGAGAGGCGGCTGCCAGGCTCCACGTCGCTGGAGTAGGCCGCATCCAGGTAGAGTGTCGCTTCACCGTAGGCGGAGGCGTAAAAGTCCGGCGGCAGCGTCACGCGAAAGTCCGTGGTGAAGCGGCGACCGGAAAAGTTGATGGTTTTTACCCCAGCCCGGTCGAGGCTAACGCCGTCGTCTTTTTCGATGGGAACGCTATCGGGCACCAACCAGGGTGGCGTGGCGGCGATGGGCAAACGCGGCGCTTCCTGGGCCCCGCTGGCGTTGAAGCGGGCGAGGGCGTTCTCCACGGCCCGCTCGCTGGGGCCCGTGATAAAGACGGTGGGTCCCAGGTCCGCATTGTCCACCAGGGCAAGAATTGGTCCTGACGCCCCCTCGGCCGGCACCGACGGAACAGCGCTCTGCAGCTGATTATAGGTGCCGATGATGATGTTGAGGACACCCGGCGCAGGGGCCTGGAGGTCGCGAAGGTCCGACACTTCCACCAGCGGCTGAACGAAGCGGCCGCGCACCGCAGCGGCCTGGGCGGCCCGCAAAGCGCGGTCTTTGTTGACCCCACTGGCGGGGTTGCGTTGCAGGATCCGCAGAAGCGTTGCGCCGTTGGAGCCGACGCCGACGCCCGGAATATCGTTGAGGCCCGAAAGCGTCGCGCGGCCGCCATCGAAGCTGAAGCCCGTCAAGCGGGTGTCGATGCGCGTCCAAAGCTCGAAGGTGGCGTCCACCGAGCAATCGATACGGTGGCGCATATCGGTCTCGATGCGGACGGCATTGTTTCCGGGCCTCAAAAGGCCCGCCGCGATGGGCAGCGCGATGACCTTGGTGCGGTCGGGGCTATCGATGGCCGTCTGGGCGATCTGGCGACCATTCAAAAACACGCGCAGGCGCGAGGCTTCCGGGAGCACCAGCACCGAATTGGTGAAACCCACCGTAAGCGTGCCGCCGCGCGAGGCTTCAGCCGCAGACAGGAAGAACGTCCAGGATGCGTAGTCGATCTCGCCATCAAGGCGGATCGTCCGGCGCGGCACGATGGGCCGGTCAATGACCGCGTCGATCCATTGCTGGGAGCCGTCCACCAAAACTCTCAGCTCGCGCACGTCCTCGTTGGATTCGTGAAGAAGGCGCGTAAGATCCTGCAGTTGGGACCGGTTGGTGGCATCGAAGGGCAAGACCGGCAGCGGGCCTCGACCGTCGCTCAGGGGCGAAACGGTGGTGGAGGGGCGGAAGATGACCTCCGGCTCCTCTTGAAAATTGACCACCGGTGCGCGGCCGTCGCCATTGATGTCGAAGGGTGGCGGGGTCGGGCGCCCGAACCGGTTTGTGGGCGGGGGTGGCAGGACAGCGTCGGCGCCGTCGGTCTCGGGCCTTGTGGTCGGGAGCGGCGCCGGTTCGCCGTTTTCGGGGCTGATGGTGAAGCCTCCGTCCTGGGCAAGGGAGACCCCGTGGGCCGCAAGGGCTGCGGCGAGGACGGCGGGGGTCAGCAGCGAGCGAAGTCTCATCAGCTTACCTCAGCGATCCGGGCGCGGATTGGCCGACCGCGCCGCCGGTGCACCGTGGAGCGTCGCAGTCGCGCCGGCACCGGAGGGGACCAGCGGGTCCACATCGGCGCCCACGTAACGCGGTGCTTGAACAATGTTGGTCGTCGTGGTGGGCGGTGGTGATTGCCGGCTGGAATAGCCCTCGCGGCGGCTCGGCGAGGCAGTGAAGAGGTAGGATAGGCCCCGTACGGTCTGAAACACCGCGAGCGCCAGGAACTCCACCACGCCTCGAATGACGCCCACGTCGGTGCGCCGGCCGCTCTGGAACCGCACCCACTCATTGGAATTTGCGAACACCAGATCGGAGACCAACTCGTACTGGCGCACATCGCTCACCGAGAATTCTGCCCCCAGCACGACGCCGCCATTGTCGTCGCGGGCGACGGCACGTACTTCCAGCGGCAACTCGTTCGAGGCGAGCGGCGCCAGCGGCTGGAAGCGCATGACGATTTGCTCGCCAGGCTTGATCTGCCGCAGGACGTTGGCCGGCACCAGCAATCGTGCACCCGCGATGGAGACATCATCGATCTTCGCCGGGATCACCCGGTCGCCGTAGATGATCTCGGCGGGCCGGTCGATGGCGACGCGCTGGCTCGTGCGCAGCTGGCGCCGTTCCGCCACCACCCCGAGGGCCGCGCCAAACAGGAGGAGGTTGAAGAGGTTCCAGCCGCCCACCACCAGCGCCACGTCCGCGGCGAAGGGTTGGGCAATGAGCCGGTACGCCGTGGCGAAAACACCGGCCAGGAGCACGAAGAATATGATGTAAAAGGGTCCTCCCAGCTCGGAAATGCGCGAGCGTTTGGTGGTTTCGCCCTTGTTCGTGACCCTGAAGCGCGGCTTGCGCGGGTTGGCAATAACGGCCCCCAGGGCGCGAATGAGGTAGACGGACTGGATGGTCTCGTAGAGTTCGGAAATGAACGGCCAGCGCACCCGATTCCAAAGATAGTTCTGCATCAAAATGTTCACGAGAATATAAGTGATCGTATAGGCAGCAAATTCTGCGCCGGAGGCATCGAAGATCGATGCGCCAAAGAAAAGATAAAACAACGGAGCAAAAGCAAAGGTCAGTCTTGCCAGCGGGAACATCCAGTAAAGCATCGACGAAAGGTAGCAAAGCCGCTGGGCAAAGCTTAACCCTGCCTTAAACAGCGGGTTGTTCAATAAAAGGATCTGGATCATCCCCTGGCACCAGCGGGAGCGCTGGCCGATGAAATTGGCGAAGGTCTCCGGCTGGAGCCCGGCAATCATCGGTCGCTCCACGTAGGCGGACGACCAGCCTTGGGCGTGAAGATCGATGGAGGTTTCGCAGTCCTCCGTGACGGAGCTTCCGGAAAATCCGCCGGCGTCCTCCAGCGCCACCCTGCGAAGCACCGCCGCCGAGCCGCAGAAGAATGTGGCATTCCACTTGTCGAGACCCTTTTGGATGGTGCCGTAGAACATCTCGTTCTCCGACGGCATCCGGTTCCAGGTCTCAAGATTGTGCTCAAGGGGATCGGGGTTAATGAAGAAGTGCGGCGTCTGGACGAGAAAGAGCCGAGGATCGTCCTGGAAGTAGCCTAGGGTCTCGCGCAGAAAGTCGCGCGATGGGGCGTGGTCGGCATCCAGCACCACCACGAATTCGCTGTCCGAATGGGCAAGGCCATTGTTGAGGTTGCCGGCCTTGGCGTTGATGTTGGCGGAGCGGGTGAGGTAGTGAACGCCCAGATCCTGGGCCAGCTCTTTAAGCTCCCGGCGCCGCACTTGCGCAGCGCCAGCTAGGCGCGGATCGTCCGATGAGCAGTTCTGGTCGGTCCCGCCGTCGTCCAAAAGGTAAACGTTGAACCGGTCGCTCGGGTAATCCATCTGCTTGGCCGCCGCCAGGGTCGTCGCCAGCAGCGCCGCGCCTTCGTTAATCGAAGGAACGAAGACATCAACAGTCGGGTATGGCCCTTGGGCATCGAGGCGCCGGCGCGGACGGTCGAGGGGATCGGCCACCACGAAAAGCGACAAGAAGAGCATGATCACCGAGTACATCTCGGCGGCGTAGAGCAGGAAGCCGGGAATAAAATTGCCCAGCTCCTCCACCGGCGGAATGGTGGAGAAGGTTCGCCAATAGACGTAGCGCAGGACGACCGCAGTGCCGAGCGCCAGGACGATGGCGCGCAGGGCGCCCTTGCGGTCGAACATTTTTAGGACGGCGATGAGGACCACCACCACCATGGATGCGACAAAATGGGCCGTCAGACTCACCGGCTGGGTGATCAGGAAGAACACCGTCGCGGCCACGGCGATCCACAACAAAAAAACAAGCCACTTCATCGGCGGGCTCCGCCGGGACTAAGAATCGCCCCTGCAAACACGGCGCAACATGACAGCTCGGCTCTCAACCAGGGCGGCAGCCGCAGCGTGATCAGCGTTGGGCCTTGGCGAGCAAGCATCGAATGTTGCACTCCTTTTTCAGGAATAGGGAATTCGCTCGCGCCGATCAATCTGCGCACGGGCCAGCCCAGCGCGCCCGCACCGCCAGTCTACCCGCCATTCCTTAACGGCGTATCTTAGCAAGCTGCAATTAAGCCTTCAATTAAGTGTCACGGACAGCGGGCGCGATCGGGCGTCCTCGCCCCGGATTGGGGCGCCAACGTTAATCCTCAGCATGGTTAACAAATACTCAAGAAAGTTCGTCTCTCCTTAACGCCATAAGCCGAATCAGTGTCGCGCGCGCACGCGGGTGGGCGGGTTCGGCATCCAAAATAATTGAGGCTTTGGGTGCGATGATCTGGAGTTCACCAAGCGGGCGCGGTGCGTTTGCCGTCGCGCTGGCGCTTGCCGCCGGGGGCTGTGCCTACGGCGGCGGAGATGGCGGCGTGAGAATCGCAACAACGGGCGCTGCGCAGGTTTCGGCCAGCGAGGCGTTCATGGTGCCGCCGCCGGGCGGGCCAGCGGTGGTTGCGGTGCTCGAAGAGCGCTACAGAAATGCCCTCGCGCAGGACATTGTGCTGCAAAACAACACTGGCATCGGGGGGCAGAACGCCCTTTACGTGCGCGCGTTCGGGCCCATGGGCCGGGATGCGGGCCGCGGCCGTCTCGGTGCCGACATTCCGAGCCTGAGCGGCATCCGGCGGGAGTTGCGTCAGTATTTCCCGGGGGTCCCCATGGAGATTTCCGGGCTCTACGCGCAGAACAAGTACGGTCCGCTCGGCTACGCCACGGGACGCGCGCGCTCCGGCGCCAATTGCGTATATGTGTGGCAGCGCATCGCCGGCGAGCCACGGCTCTTCAAGGTTCAGCGGGGCTCCATCACCTGGCGGCTTCGGCTGTGCGACCCCAAGACATCGGTGCGCGACCTTCTCTTCATCGCCTACGGCTTCACCGTTGCCGGGTACTTCGCTTCGCCCAACTGGAACCCCTACGGTGAAGGTCCTGAGCTCGATCCCCGGGTCGGCAAGCGCGGTGAGGTGATATTCCCCGAACAGGACGTGAGCCCTGCGGTGGTGGCGCCGGTGGCATTTGGCGAATCCCGGCGTGTTGCCCGCGTGCGCCAGCAGAGCACCACGCCTCGCGCCCGCACACGGTCGACGCGGCAGGCCGCGCCCACCCCCACGGTGGTCAACCGGCCCCTGCCCGGCGCTGCGGTGGTGCCACGGCCGGAAAACACGGACCTTTCTGAACCGGCCATTCGCGATTCGAACCTTCCCACGCGCGCGCCCCGGGCAGGAGAGCACGTGGAGATCCCAGCGCCCCGCGCCGCGCCCCCGCCCACCACCGTGCCGGCACCGCCGTCCACCGTGCCAACGCCATCGCAATCGCGCCTGATTATCCCGCCAGCGAACGGGCCCGCTCCCCCCAGTGTGCGGGTCGTGGGCGCTAGCTGACGGGAAAAGTTTGCCTGGCCCGACATCTCGGGCCGGCTCCATGGCCCGGCACACTCCGGGCCGCACGACCGGCGGTCGCGCTCCGGTGCGGCCGGCACTCACTGCCTCAAACTTGCCCCGGACCCACCGACGTGGGCTCCGGGGCTCTTTTCTCTCCGAGGCAGTACCCCAGCGGCCAAACCCGCAGTGTGGACCGTGCTGTGACCCATCGTCCGCGCCACGGGATCAGCGTCACGCTGGCAGCGTTTCGCCACGGCGCCGCTCCGGTCGCACTGTCACCATCAACGTTCTGGGTAAGGACTTTTACAGGACCCCTTGGTTCGAGAACGCCTCGATAAAAGCGTCGGCGATAATCAGATGGCCGACGTCGTCTGGATGCACCCCATCGGGGGTCACGGCGTGACGACCTTGGCGAGTTGGGCGCAGATCCGTAAGGGGGTTGATCAATCGATCGATCCGCACCGGATAGACGTTGAGGCCGTCCTGGCTCAGGGTTCTACAAATATCATCAATCGCATTTGCGTAGCGGATGGTAGAATAGTCCGAGCCCCCATAGGTTTCGTACCCGGCCTGGGCTTTGCGGCTGGGCGCTGCGAGAAACACCTTGGGGCCGCCTTTAGGTGTCGCGTACCAGTCGAAAAATACACCGCCTTTTTCGCCGGCAGCAGAGGTCACCGTAATCTTCGCCTCATGCTCACCGGGCCCGAACCCGGCCAGTCTCACGAGGGAAGGGCCGTGGCCGACTTTTCCTTTCGGCGTCTCTGGCGCACTGATTATTGTGCGCCATCCCGCGTAAACGGATTTTCCATCCACAGTGAATGCACACTCACCGCCGGTAGACCTTTGCCGCGTCATACCGAGGTAAACGACATCGCCTGAAAACCGGAACGAGGCCCACGCGCCTTCGTCGCAAGAGTACTTTCCGAGCCCGTAGGCCTCGCTTTGCGACCACGACCCACCGTAGGTAACCGCATCAGCGGTGAGGGCGGGGACTTTGGCGCCGGCTTCCATGGCCAGCCAGGCCGCGAGCGCACCAATCGTATTTTGGAACAAGCCGGCGTATTTCTCCCCCCAGATGCGTTCGTCGTTGACGCCGAGCATCATCGTCGCGACGTCACCCCGGCCAATGGTCTGCCCGTAAACCGATGGCGCAATGTCGAAGGCCATGTGGTTGTTGGCCGCATATACCTCGGCGGGAACCGGCCACCGTGCCCGTCTGTCGAGGACGGCCGTCCAGGCGCGTTCAGGGGCACTGGCTCCCTCACCTGCCGCGATGGAGTCCCCAAAGTGCCGGATTGTCACGCAGGCTTACTCCGGAAGATTGTTTCCTCAGCTTCAACGATGTCCCCGCCTCCGGTTGTGGGCAATTTTGCAAGATACTCGGCCAAGGGCGCGACGGGAACATCCTGCCAACCCGGCCGATGACCAGGGCAGCCGCGCGGCCATCGAATGCGCCATCGCTATGGTCGCCGTACTCGCCACCCCCGGCTTCTAATCCGCCGGATGCCCGAAGGCGAAGGCCGCAATGGGGATGGCTTCGATACTGAACCGACCTGTCGCAGCCTCAAATTCCCGTGCAAAGCTGTGGCCGATAATCCAACCGGCGAGATCGAGGTTGGTGGCCGCCAGGTGAAGTGTTTGAAGTGCGCATCCAGCATTGATCAGCGTGACCTTTTCGGCGATTCCTTCATAGTACCACGCAAGCTTTGGCATTTCCGAGCTGACGATGATGAGACCCGCCGCGTTTACGATGGCCTCATTCGACGTTTCGGCTGCTGTCTTGAAGGCCGGTCCCACCATCACCTCGCCACCGGGCAAGCGGGCCACACTGTGGGTGGCACAGTCGTAGTGGTAGACGCCCTGCTTAAGCCCCTCGCAGCGCCGGGCAAAGAGAGTGAAGTTAAGCTCGTGGACCGCCCCGCCCGACGGATAGGGTCTAAACACCATCTCCCGTTCGGACCGACTTTCGTGTGTTTGCGTTCGGCAAGCCGAATGCAGAAGATGGGATAATGTCGGGAGCGAAACGAATTTTTCGGAGTGCTCCCGAATACTTCTGCGGGATGCCAATACATCGGAAAAATCGCGCGACTTTGCTTGATCCGGCGCAGGCAATTCCACGTGCTCCACCGGCGCATGTCCTGTCCGATGAAAGTTGGGCTGAGCTCCGCGCCCGAACCGGTGCGTGCGGCCATTGCGCGAGAACTCGTTGGCGGGCCGCCACGCCGCTTGGTGGATCCGGTCGTGAAATTCCCAAGTGGCGCTCGCGGTGTCCTCGGCGGCGCCTGCCGGCAACACGATGCCAAGCCGCAAGAGGATGCCCATCGCGGGTCGCCCGTGGGCACCGGGCGCTTCGTCTTCCTGGGGCATGTGAGGACTGAGCAATTGCCACAGGAAGTCGCGGTCAACGACAAGGACATCGCAGGGTGCATCTGGGTGGCAGAACAGCACACCATCGTTGGCCGGACGGGCGTACGCAAACCTTGACAGGACTAAGGCATGGCCGGTCTCCGCGCTTCCTTCTTCCGATGGCAATGGCGGGACGTCAAAATCCGCCACCGTGGGCAACAGTGTCATGATTTTGGTTGGCCCGTCCCAAACGTCGGCCACTAGGAGGCCGTTCTCCTTCAACACTTTGAGCCAACCCACGCAGTGAGCGCGGACGACCTGGTCATCGATCTCGTCCATGCCCTCATCGATACCGGTGTGGAACAGTGCGCGGATCTGCGCAGGCATAGTATTGATCAACTCACCCCCGTTCCCGAGCGTGCCGAGACGCCACGTAACGCGGCAGCTTGTTGAGTTATTCATGGCCAGGTCCAAGTCTTGACGCTTAAACTTTGCGGTGGGCAGCAAAATACCGACATCAAAGAATACTCGTGCATGTTCAAGTTGCGTGGCCCCCGGGAATTCATACCTGCCATGGGTGTAGGGGAGGTCACGACCCAGCCGCCAGGCGAAAAGCGGTCACGGTGCGTTTCGCCCCTTCCGGCACTTTGTCCCCCCAAGAGTCTTGCCGTAGACTGACATCCCAGCGGTAACGCCGCCAATTGGAGGGGCCCATTGTTTGGGGCCACTGTTTCGGGCCCAGGCGGCTCGCGCTGGGGTCGCTGCCGCCAAAGAGGACGTTGGACATCGGCGGCTATCGTTGAAAGCATAGAAGTGGTTTTGATCGTTGGGGCGTGGGCAGTGTACCCCCGCCGTTGACAGCCGGTAGGGGGCACGGACGGGGAATGGATCGCGGCCAATCCAGCGGGGGTCTTATCGATGCGCTTCGCCGTATCGTCGGTAAGCGCCACGTCATCACCAACCCTAAATCCATGCAGCGATTTTGTAAGGGGTACCGATCCGGCGAAGGCCAGGCGTTGGCGGTGGTGAGACCGGGAACGCTTCTGGAGCAATGGAGAGTCCTCGAAGCGTGCACGCGAGCCGACAAGATCGTCATTTTTCAGGCATCGAACACCGGCCTCACAGAGGGATCCACCCCTAGCGGGACCTACGATCGCGATGCGGTGGTCGTCAGCACCACCAGAATGGACGATATCCATTTGATCTGCGAGGGGCGTCAGATCCTAAGCTTTCCTGGCTCGACGCTGTTCTCGCTGGAGAAGCGGCTGGCGCCCCTCGGTCGCCAGCCCCATTCGGTGATCGGTTCTTCGTGCATTGGCGCGTCGATCATCGGTGGTGTGTGCAACAACTCAGGTGGCGCGCTTATCGAGCGCGGTCCATCGTACACGGAGCTTTCGCTGTTCGCGCGCGTCGCCCAAGACGGTGGACTGGAACTGGTGAACAACCTGGGCATCGACCTCGGTGACGATCCGGAGACCATCCTCACCCGCCTTGAAGCGCGTGACTACAGCGACCGCGATGTGGAAAGCACCAATCGCAAAGCATCGGACACAGAGTACCATCAAAGAGTACGCGAAGTGGACGCGCCGACGCCGGCCCGATTTAACGCCGACAAACGCCGCCTCTACGATGCATCAGGCTGCGCCGGTAAGCTTGCGGTGTTTGCGGTCCGCCTCGACACCTATCCCAATCCGGAAGCCGATACAGTATTTTATATTGGTACAAACGATACCGCGGTGCTCACGCAACTGCGCCGAAAGATGTTGTCAGAATTTGAGAATATCCCGGTATCGGCCGAATACATGCATGCCGATACATACGATATTGCGAAGGACTACGGAAAAGATACTCTGGTGCTGATCGACAAGCTTGGCACAGATCATATTCCAAAAATATTCGCCTTGAAGGGATGGGTGGATGCTAGGCTGAACAAGCTTCCAATTCTTCCAAAGAATCTCTCAGACAGGATTATGCAAGGGTTGAGCCGCCTGTGGCCAAACGTCCTGCCGCGGCGTATGGAGGAATTTCGCGAGCGTTTTCAGCACCATCTCATTCTAAAAATGCGCGATGGCGGCATTGCCGAAGCGCAGGACTACCTCGGCGAACATTTTGATGGGACCAATGGCGACTGGTTTGCCTGTACTGCGCGGGAAGGAAAAATCGCCGGCCTCCATCGCTTTGCTGCTGCCGGTGCAGCGGTGCGATACGCCGCGGTCCACACCCGCGCGGTGGAGGACATTCTTGCTCTCGATATTGCCTTGCGCCGGAACGATCACGATTGGTTCGAAACGCTACCTCAAAATATTCAGTCACAACTAAGCCATAGCCTTTATTACGGTCATTTCTTCTGCCACGTGTTTCATCAAGACTACGTGGTAAAGAAAGGTGCGGATCCGGTTGCAATCAAGAAAAGTATGTTGGAGATTTTGGAGGGTAGGGGCGCGCAATATCCGGCTGAGCATAACGTCGGGCATCTATACTCGGCAAAGCAGGACTTAGCAGATTTTTATGTAAGGTGCGATCCGACAAATAGCTTGAACCCTGGCATTGGGAAAATGTCGAAGCGCAAGAACTACGCGTAGCCGACGCCAGGGAAACGAAGCCGCCAGCTTTCGAAGCAATGTCGCTTAATTTCGTGCTGCGGCTCGTGCCACCCACGGCAAAGATTTCACGCCTTCGAGCCAGTCAACGGACAACAAAATTTATCGAAGCTTTGGATTCCCATTGACCTCAATTCGCCTTGAAGTGGCACAAGTTGTCGGCATTCAATGCATCAAGCAACGACGGAGCCAACGATGGGCACGATGGATGAGCTCAGAGCGGAACAGATCGATTTTTGGGACGGCACGAAGGGAGATCGTTGGGCCAATGCCCAAACCTTTATGGATGGAATGCTCAAGGCTTTTTCGGAACCGCTGGTGAAAGCTGTGGCGGCCGGCCCAGCCCGCGCAGTCCTCGACGTGGGGTGCGGCAACGGTGCAACCACGCTGGCCATGGCCCGGGTCGCTGCCCCAGACAGTCAAATTGCCGGGATCGATATTTCGCAGGCCATGCTGAAGAATGCCATGGCGGACGCAAGTCGTGCCGGGATTGCGATCGACTACATCTATGCCGATGCACAGGACCACACGTTTGGTGGCGGCAAATACGATCTCATCGTCTCAAGGTTTGGGGTGATGTTTTTTGCCGACCCCATCCTGGCCTTCAGAAATCTGCGGGGCGCTACGGCCGACGATGGGAAGTTGGTTCTGGTGGTATGGCGAGAACCGGAGATCAATCCCCTGCTCACCGTTGCTCGGAAGGCTGCTGCACCGCTCTTGCCGGAACTCCCCACCCGCGAACCGACGTGGCCTGGACCCTTCGCGTTTGCTAGTCCGGACCACGTCAGGGGGGTGCTCACCGGAAGCGGCTGGGGAGACGTTGAGCTCGAACCGATAGACCGCGACTGCACCTTTCCGACCGATCAACTCGAAACCTATCTCGGTAAGCTTGCACCCGTTGGCCACGACCTTGATGGGATGGACGATGGGTTGCGCGCTCAGGTTCTCGACGCCGTCCGCAAGGCTTATGAGCCCTTCATCGATGGGCCGGATGTGCGTTTCAAGGGCTGCGCCTGGGTCGTACGCGCGAAGGCCGGATGACCCCCTAGCGCGCGGCCTGTGGCGGGCGGTATGGGAATTTTTGTGCGCGGGCTTCACAGCCTGCTCCCCCTGTGTAGTCTCTTGCGACACAAAGAAGTCCATCGGGGATGAGGTCGCCAAAAATGCTCTGTCGTTCGGTCGCAGCCATCGCACTTTCCACCGCAGTCGCCACATCGGTTGCGGCAACTGCCAATGCCCAGGACGGCGAGCCGGTGAAGATCGGCTTCATGGCGACCATGTCCGGCCCACCTGGGATTTTGGGTAAGCAACTATACGATGGATTCAAGCTCGCTCTTGACGAGGCAGACAACACCGCAGGCGGCCGCCCCATTGAGGTGATCCTCGTCGACGATGAACTGAAACCCGACTATGCGGTCACGAAGGCCCAGGAACTGGTCCAGCGTGATGAAGTGGATTTTGTGGCTGGCGTGGTATTTTCGAACATCCTGATGGCCATCTTCCGGCCGGTCACGGAAAGCGAAACGTTTCTCATCGGCGCCAATGCTGGAACCTCCACAGTCGCCGGCCGCCGCTGCAGCCCGTTTTTCTTCAACGTAAGCTGGCAGAACGACCAGATCCATGAAGTGATGGGGAAATACGCGCAGGACCAGGGTCTTGAGCGGGTGTTCCTGCTTGCTCCCAACTACCAGGCTGGGCGCGACAGCGTCGCAGGCTTTGAGCGCCACTATAGTGGCGAGGTGGTTGACACCGTCTATACGCCCCTCAACAACCTCGACTTTTCCGCTGAGCTGGCGCGCATTGCGTCCGCCGAGCCCGATGCGCTGTTCACCTTCATGCCCGGGGGGATGGGCGTAAACCTCGTAAAGCAATTCCAACAGGCGGGCCTTGCCGACAAGATCACATTCCTCTCCGCCTTTACGGTCGACGAAGGCACCATGCAGGCCACCAAAGACGACGCCCTTGGCCTCTTCGGCTCGTCCCAATGGGCACAAAATCTCGACGTTCCTGGCAACGCGGAATTCGTCGAAAATTTCAAGAGCACCTACGACTACCTTCCCTCACACTACACGGCCCAGGGATATGACGCGGGTCTCCTGATCCTCGATGCCGTAAACGCTTTGGATGGCGACCTTTCCGACAAGGATGCTGTGCGCAAAGCTTTGGCGGAGAGCGAATTCCAAAGTGTTCGTGGCGATTTTTCCTTCAACACGAACCAGTTTCCCATCCAAGATTTTTATTTGACCAAGGCAGTGAAGACCGATGACGGGAACTATGTCATGGAAGCAGTCGAAAAAGTCTTCGATGACTACGGTGATGTGTATGCTGCCGAATGCAGCATGTAGGGCGGGGTGGCCTGGATAATCTTTTGCCGGCAGTGTCCGCCGAAGGTTTAGCGGCGGCACGTCGTCTCGAGGGCGACGGCTAGCTGCACCGCCCTTGAGCGGCCATGCTTGGTCGACCCAAACCAGCAATCACAAGAGAGCGGATGGACACCACACTCCTTCTCGTTCAGCTCCTTAACGGGCTCCAACTCGGCATTCTTCTGTTTTTGGTGGCGGCCGGGCTGACGCTTGTTTTCGGCATCATGGACTTCATCAACCTCGCCCACGGTGTGCAATACATGGTGGGGGCTTACCTTGGTGTGGTGTTTTGGGGTCTGACGGGAAACGTGCTCCTCACCGTTCCCCTCGTGCTAGTGGGGAGTTTTGTTTTCGCTGTTGTGCTCGAATATACTGTCTTTCGAAAGCTCTATCGTGCTGATCATCTTTCGCAAGTGCTTGCAACAGTTGGCGTCTTGATCTTCGTGACCGAGTTGGTGGAGATTATCTTTGGCACTCAACTCTATGAGATCCCCGTTCCCACATTCATGAGCGGTGCGATCCCGCTGACCAGCACGCTGCAATACCCAGTCTACCGCATCGTTGTGATCGGTCTGGGGCTCGCGCTCGCTGTGGCGCTCTGGCTCGCGGTCTCCAAAACACGCGTAGGGGCGCTGGTGCGAGCGGGCGCCACCGACAGCGCCATGGTCTCGGCATTGGGGGTCAACATCGAGCGGCTGTTCCTGCTGGTTTTTGCGTTTGGGGGCATGCTGGCGGGATTTGCCGGGCTCGCTGCTGCGCCTATCGTTGCGGTGGAATCGCACATGGGCGACTCCATCCTCATCCTGTGCTTTGTCGTCATCGTCATCGGCGGGATCGGCTCCATCGAAGGTGCGTTCCTCGGCGCCATCATCGTGGCGATGGTGGATACCCTCGGCCGCTCGTTCACCACCGACATCGTCAAGCTTGTCCTCGACCCGAGTGCTGCCACCACCGTCGGGCCGGCCGTGGCTTCAATGCTCATCTATCTCTTGATGGCAGTGGTCCTTTTCGTGCGGCCGCGCGGACTCTTCCCGGCAAAGGCTTGACATGGCGGTGAGTTCCGACGCCGTATCGCGCCAGGGGTTTTTGCGCACCGATATCCTTTCGCCGCTCATCTTTTTCGCAGCCTTTGCGGCGCTGCCGTTCCTGCTCGGCGCCAACGACCAATTCTTCCTCACCATTGCTGCGCGCATCCTCATCATCGCCCTTGCGGCGCTCAGCCTTGATCTCATCTTGGGCTACGGCGCGATGGTGAGTTTCGGCCACGCCGCGTTTATCGGATTAGGCGCCTACGTGATGGGCATCTCGTCCGAACATGGCATCGAAAACCTTGCGATCGTGCTGCCGCTGACCCTTGCCGTCTGCGCCGCATTCGCGCTCCTGATGGGCGCGGTTTCAGTGCGCACCAAGGGTATTCAGTTCATCATGATCACCCTTGCCATCAGCCAGATGGCCTATTTCGGCGCGACGAGTTTGGCGCGCTACGGTGGCGACGACGGGCTCACCCTATGGGGGCGATCGACCCTGTTTGGTGCCCGCATCTTCGAAGACAGCCTTACGTTTTACTTCACGGTGCTGGGGGCGCTGCTCCTTGCCTATGTGCTGTGCTATCGCATTTGCAACGCCCGCTTTGGCCGGGTCCTCTTGGGTATTCGCGAAAGCGAAGCGCGGATGTCGTCCCTGGGATATCCGGTGAACCGATACCGCCTCGTGGCATTCGTGATTGCCGGCGCCCTGTGCGGCGTCTCGGGCATCCTCATTGCCAACCTCACCGAGTTCGTGAGCCCCGCCTACATGTCCTGGGGCCGCAGCGCCGATCTCATCATCATCCTCGTCATCGGAGGGCTGGGCCGGCTGCACGGTGCGCTGTGGGGGGCCCTCGTCCTGCTGGGCTTGGAAGAGGCCATTCCCTTCGTTTTCAAGGACGTGATTGCGCCGCTCTTCGCCACGGGGCCGGAGGCGGGAGCCCTGTCAACAAACCTCCACGCTGGAGCGCTCACCATCGCACAGAACTGGCGGGTGTTGCTGGGGCCGATCCTGGTGCTGGTCGCCCTTTATGCGCGCGGCGGCCTTATCAATTTGTTTGGCGCAGGCACCCGCAGATGACCCCGGCGCTCAACGTGGAACACCTTAACAAGCGCTTCGGCGGCCTCGCCGTCACGCGCGATGTTTCCCTCACCGTGGAGGTGGGTGAGATCCATGCCGTCATCGGTCCCAACGGTGCCGGCAAGACCACCCTGGTGAAGGAAATTTGCGGCGAGGTGAAACCCGATGGCGGCAAAATTACGCTCTACGGTCGCGAAATCACCGCCCTTCCCATTCACCGCCGGGCGCAACTGGGTCTGGGCCGCACGTTTCAGATCACGTGCCTCATGGAAGCGTTCACGGTGCTCCAGAACGTCGCCACCGCAATCCAAGCGCGGCGGGGCAGCAGCTTTCGCTTCTTCCATCCGGTGGCGCGGGAAACATCGCTTAACGATGCGGCGTTTGCGGTGTTGGAGCGGGTGGGTCTTGCCGCGCGCGCGAACGATGTCGTGGCAGCCCTTTCCCACGGAGAGCACCGCCAGCTTGAAATTGCCGTGGCGCTGGCGAGCGAAGCAAAACTCCTCCTCCTCGA
>JBCCYN010000026.1:0-35358 GCA_039189655.1 Pseudomonadota bacterium
AGGGTTCGAGAAACGCGACGAGCCGGGATGTCGTCCAGCACGCGCGGGAAATTTTGAGTGCCTTAGCGGCAGGTGAGGTAGCGGCGCTCCGTCCAGCCGTAGTTGGTTTCCAGTTGGCCCGGTTCGCGGATGAGCGCGTAGGGGTTGTGGACGCTGTCCTGCCCGTGGGTGACGATCTCCACCTCAGTGCCCACCGGCACGGAGCTTTTGACGGCCCCCTCCGGCACCACATAGGTGGTGGCAAAGGCGCCGGCGCGCTCGTTCACCTCGCATGTGGGGTCCGCCAGCGCCGCTGTGGAGAGGGTGCAGGCAAGAAGGACAACAAAAATTCGCATCATTCGCTCACGCTCGGCGGTGGCCATGCCGGCCCTTCCCGCGCGGATGCCATAGCTGATTTTGTGGCGCCACGGAAGCCCAAGGCCGCGGGCTCCACGATTTGGGGGTTTGCTTGCTCTGCACCCTGGGCGCAAAGCGGCTTTGGGCGCCTTTTGGGTCAATGCCCGCCCTTCGCCGCCTGCCGAGGGTTTCAGCGCGCGAGGGCGAGTTTGTTGGCAAGAATGGCGCTGTTGTCGACGGCGAGCCTTTTCAACACGGCTTCAGCTTTGACGAGGGCTGATTTGTCCACCGCCTTGGGAATGTGGCGCTTGGATTTGTTGTACCACGCCGCATTGGCGAAGAAATCCGACTTATAAACGTTCTTGTGGGCCGCGCGGATGCTTTTGTCCGCGTTCGTGCCTGTGTCCCTGTAGGTAATCGTTTCTAAGGTTCGTATGGTCCCGAAGTAGCCGAGCCGGTCCTGGGTTTGGCTCGTGCTTCGCGCTGCTGGGTACGAGCTGGAACTGGGCATCTGGGGCACGTTCCGCGTCAAGGTTGTGTCGGGAAAGAAGCCAAAAGATCTTTCAAAATTCCTGAAGATATAGATGTTGCGTTGGTCCAGGGTCAGGATGTGGTGCATCCAGATGCTGAGGAGGCAACGGTTGTAGATGGCTGAGCGCTCATCTTTGCCCCTGAGGTCGGGAATGCATTTTAGAAACGGGGACTTCCTCACCTGATTGATGAGCGCGACCCTGTTTTGCTTCGTGGTCACCTCCAATACGGCTTTGTTGGCAAGGGCTCCCATTTCGTTGACCATCGCTTTGAGGTTCCGGGCCATTTCGCCCGGCTTAGCGGCGCCCTTGGTGGCATTCTTCGTGATCGCGCCACTCGATTTGATTTCCGCCTTCAGTTTATTGGACAGCACCGCCTCGAGCTGATCGTAACCTTTTCCGGCAATAAAAAATGCCACCGGATTGGACGCAGCCCAGTGGGCGACGGAGAACATTTTTTCGCTGTTCTTCTTGACGATGTAGTCAAGGACCGGGCCGTTAAGGAGTTTGAGCGCCCCATTGCCCGTGGCCGTCTTGAGGCAGGTGGTCCCCACCAGGGCGCCGAGCACGGAACCGCCACACAACATGAGCCCTGTCATGATTGCGGTGGCGAAGGCCTCGTTGCTGGCCGCGTTGCTGGCCTTATCTTTTATCAGCGCTTTTTGGTATGTATTATAGGCTTTCTCGTATTCACTCACCATTGGAAATATATAGTAGTTTTCCCAATATCGTTGAGCAGTATCTCTTTCAGTATTATAACATGTATGGGGATCAGGCGTTGCCATATATTGCCTCGCAGTGAAATTAGTACTTAAAAATCTGGCGACGCACCTAGAGGTGGCGATCATTACAAAATTGTCAAGAATGTGGCGAACCCACTTTGGGTTGTAGCTGTTTCCATGCTCGAAAGCGCCCGGAAAGGGCACTGGGCGGCATGGGCGATGGTTGTGGGCTTCCCCTGGGGGCGGCGGCAGGCCCGGGCCTTACGACTTTTTGACGGATTTTCTCGCGCGGACCTGACTGCCCCATGGGCCGGCTTCAGGGGCGCAGAAAATCTCGCGTTTTTGCGAGCAATCCGACCGGCTCCTCGAGCTGCGGCAAGTGGCCGACGCCGAGCAATGTGTCAAACAGAGCGTTCTTCATGCGCTGATGGAGCGCCCGGCCGCGGGCAAGGGGGATCCATGGATCGTCTTCGCCCCAAACGATGAGGGTCGGACAGACGACGGCGCCGTACATGGGCTCGACCTCGGCGGTATACCGCTCGTCGGCCTGCGCGAACTGGCGATAAAAACTCTTATGCCCTTCCGGTGTGAGCCAGGGGGCAGCCAGCGCGTCGAGGTCGCCCGGGTCGGCGGTCCTTGCAACGGCGCCTTTGATGTAGGCCCGCACCACGGCTTCGTGGATGGGCGGCGGTAGCCCTTGAAAGGCATCCACGTACCGACCCACGTGATCGAAAAACTCCGAACCCCACGGGCGCATCGCAACGACGTTGAGGAGAACCAAGCGCTCATACTGGCAGCCGTGCAGGAGATGCGCCCGAAGGGCGGTGGCACCGCCGAAATCGTGGGCGATGACTCTGGGCCGCTCCAGGCGCCAATGCTCCAGCATGAGGGCGAAAATCTCGCCCTGCACGTCCAGTGAAGAGCGCTGGCCATCGAACTTGTCGGACTGGCCATAGCCGGGCATGTCGTACCAGTGCACGCGAAAGTCCTTCGCAAGCGCCGGGATGACCCGATGCCAAGCATAGGATGACCAGGGCCAGCCGTGCGCGAGTACCAGCGGCGGACCCGCGCCAGCGGCCCCGGCCGCCACATTGCCGGCGGGGGTTTTGACCGATTCATCCACGTTCCAAAGCACCAAATGCGCTTAGCGCAACGGGTGGACCTTTTGCAGTCCCCTCCCCTCGGGTTGATATGGGCAGGGTTTTGGCTCGGCCTCGGGAGCGCGACCGATCTCATCTTACGAATTCAGTTTGGCTCCCGTCGCTCGCCCGTTTAACGAGCGCGTCGTCCGTCCAGCCTGACTGGGTTGCGGTCGAGATGGATCAGCTCTCCCATGCGGGCCTTTTGCGGCAATGGCCGGCATTCATGAAGAAAGTCTATAGATGAGGAAGCAGTATCACTCTCGCATCGTCGGTCCAGATACTTTGATCTGGGATGTTCATGAGTTGATAAGGGCGACAAAGGGGCTTGATACGTTTCGTGTGCCTCCAGATGAAATCGCAGAGGTTGATGAAAACTGGTGGTATCAGGATCCGGGAGCGCAACCGACACCAAGATCCTTGGTGCATCACATGAAGCTCGTCCAGAAGACCAGCTTAGATCATCCGATAATCTTTTGTGCGGAAGGCCGGTTGATGGACGGAATGCATCGAATTGTGAAAGCCATCATGGAACATCGGCTGACCATCGACGCAGTCCGCTTTGCTACGACGCCGAGCCCCCATTTTAAGAACGTTTCCCTCGATGATCTGCCCTACTACGACGAAGAGGTTTAGCGGAAAGATAAAGGTGCGGTGTTGTCGAATAGTCTTTTCGAAGCGCGCTCTGCCAAGTTCGACACGCTCCGGAGCATTGCTGATCTGACTGTACACAGCCAACTCAGCGCCCGTTGCTTGGCAAACCGAGGAGCCCGCCGCTCGTTTCGGGCCTGAACGGCTTCAGGAGCCCAAGCTCATCAGGGTGCTGAATGCATGCCGGACGACCGGTGCTGGGATCTCCGAGCACCGCTGGCGCCAGGGCCTTCCCGGCATGCTTCGGCCCGTGGGTCTTAGCGAGGGGCGTAGGGCAGCGAAGAGTGGTGCAGGTTGATCTTCAGCTTGCCGGCATCGTCAACGATGTAGCCGAACGTGTACTCGACTTTGGTTTCCGCGCCATCCGGACCCGTGAAGAAATAATTACCCATTGCCAAAGCCGATTCGTCAGTGGTGAAAATTCCGTTGTTCTCCCAACGAACCTTCGTCCAGCCCTTGATCGCAAAACCGCTGTCTTCGGAACCGGCTGTGCCGATGAAATAGCTCAGGGCTTCGTCGAATTTTTCGCGGAATTGGTCCTGGGCGGCGAGGGTCGGCTTAAACATGACGGCGGAGTCGTCGTAGGCGTACAGAGTGACGATGTGCTGGGTCGCGCGCGCTTTGAAATCGCCGCCTTCAGTGTGGGTCTTTGCAATGGCAACGATGCCGTTCCCCCAGGCAGCTTGCGCATCGAGCACGGCTTGCCTGGAAATATCATCCGCCTGGGCGGCGCCAGCGAAGACCAGGGTGCCAACGGCTGCTGCCGCGAGAGTTTGCCGGAAAATCATTTGTCGTCCTCTGTCAGGTAATTAAGTGGTCTGCTCATCGGAGCCTGCGGAAACGCGATTGGCTCGCTGAATTACCCATACAGTAAAAATTTCTTTAAGTTGAGTTCATTCAGATTACTCGCATTTAAATAACGCAACTTTAAATCAAAAATTCCCTTTCCGCTGGGTGGTCAGGGGCACGCTGAGCGGCCTTGTTTTCCGTGTGATTGGGGGGCGGCGCGGAGGGCGTCGGCGCGCCCATGCGGACGAATTGCCGCAATGATCCCGGCGTAGAATCATCGGGATCGGCTTAGTTTTTGTGGCCCTTTACCGGCGCGGTGGCGGGGCTGTGGACCCTCGCACCACCAGTTCGGTGGGAAGCTCGGCGGGACCCTTGCCGTTGCATCCAGGAAGGCGCTCCACCAGGTCCGCAAGGTGGTTGGCCGCCACTTCGCCCATGCGCAAAGCAGGAACACGCACAGTGGTGAGGCCCGGGGGAAGACGCGCCGAAAGCGAAAGATCGTCAAATCCGACCACCGAAAGATCCTTAGGCACGCGAACGCCGCAGGCGGACGCGGCAAACAGGACCCCATAGGCGAGCACGTCGTTGCCGCAGACAATGGCCGTGGGCGGGTTGTCGGCCGAAAGGAGCCGGTGGGCCGCTTCCGCTCCCGCATCAACGTTGTAGCGCGCTTCAACCAGGGCTTTGGGGGAGAGTTTGAGGCCGCGCCGGCGCAGCTGCGCGCGAACCCCCTTCACCCGATCGCGGGCCCGGTCGTTGCCGGCGGTCACCCCCGCCACCATGCCAAAGTCGGTATGGCCAAGATCGGTGAGGTGCGCCACCACGTCCGCCATGGCGGCGCGATTGTCGAAGCCGACGGTGGGAAGGCCCGATGGCGGCGCGTAGGACCAGGCGCACACGAAGGGCTTATCGGCCTTGCGCAGAAGCTCTACGGCGTCGGGTCGATGATCGGTGCCCACCAGCATCATGGCATCGATGCCTCGCTCCAACATGCGGCGAATGCTGGTGAGTTCGGCAACGGCATCGTAGTTGGAGAAGGCCAAAAGGAGGGTATAGCCGCGCTCGCGGCAGGTGGCCTCGAAGCTGTTCACGCCGCTGGCAAAAATGGCGTCGTCGAGGGTGGGGATGACGGCGCCCACGGTCATCGTACGCTTCAGGACCAGCGCGCGGCCGGCAAAGTTCGGGGTATAGCCGGTGCGCTCCACCGCCGCCGCAACGCGCTCTCGGGTTGCCTGGCGCACCACGTCCGGCGCGTTGAGCGCGCGCGAGACCGTCGCGATGGACACCCCCGCTTCACGCGCGACATCTTCGAGCGTGGCCGTGGCGCCGTCTTGTTTCATGCGTCGTCTGGGCAAGCGCTATGCCGTCCCTTGGTGGGGCTTTTGAAACTGTGGAACGCTTGACACAAAAGGGCCAGACGCATAACCGGTCGCAATGGAATGTAAGCGCTTACATTTCTAAAAACCATAGCGCCCGGGCGAACCTGATACCCAAGCGTGCAATTTGGTGAGCGAGGCCCCCATGGCGCCAACCTATCTGAAAAGGGCGGAAAAGACGTCGGTCGATGATGCGGTGGATGTGCGCGCGACGGTGCAGGCCATCCTCGATGAGATCGAAGCCGGCGGCGAGGCGGCGGCGCGGTCCTACGCGAAAAAATTCGACCGCTACGACGGCAACATCGTTCTGGGTCGGGACGAGATCGAAGCGGCCGCGCGGGCTGTGCCGCAGAAGATGAAAGACGACATCCGCTTTGCCCACGACAACGTGAGGCGGTTTGCCGAGGCCCAGAAGGAGACCATCAAGGACTTTTCCTATGAGGTGCGGCCTGGCCTTCACGCGGGCCAACGGGCAATCCCGTGCCGGGCGGCGGGCTGCTATGCGCCCGGGGGGCGGTATGCCCACGTCGCCTCGGCGCTGATGACGGTGACGACGGCGAAGGTGGCGGGCTGCGGCCATATTGCAGCGTGCTCGCCGCCGCGGCCGGGGACCGGGATCCATCCGGCGATCGTCTATACCGCCGACCTTTGCGGCGCCGACACCATCCTTGCGCTGGGGGGCGTGCAAGGGATTGCGGCGATGGCGTTCGGGCTGTTTGGGCTACCCAAGGCCGACATTTTGGTGGGGCCGGGAAACCAGTTCGTGGCGGAGGCAAAGCGCATTTTGTTTGGCCGCGTGGGGATCGATATGTTTGCCGGTCCCACCGATAGCCTCATTATCGCCGACAAGACCGCCGACCCGGAGATCGTGGCCGTCGATCTCGTGGGCCAGGCCGAGCATGGCTATAACTCGCCGGTGTGGCTCGTCACCGACGACCGCTCCCTTGCCGAGCGCGTTGTGGCACGGGTGCCGGCGCTCATTGAAGCGCTGCCGGAGCTCAATGCCAAAAGCGCTGAAGCGGCCTGGCGCGACTATGCCGAGGTGGTGATTTGCCAAAGCCGCGAGGAGATGGCGACCACATCCGACAACTATGCGCCCGAACATTTGACGGTGATGGCGGAAGACCTTGATTGGTGGCTCGGGCGCCTTTCCTGCTACGGATCGCTTTTCTTGGGCGAAGAGACCACCGTAGCATTCGGCGACAAGGCGTCCGGCACCAACCATGTGCTGCCCACCAGCGGTGCGGCGCGCTACACGGGCGGCCTTTCGGTGCACAAGTATATGAAGCTCGTCACCTGGCAGCGGGCAACGCGCGAAGGTGCCAAGGCCGTTGCGGAGGCCACCGCGCGTATTTCCCGCCTGGAGGGCATGGAAGGCCACGCCCGCACCGCCGACATCCGCCTTGCCAAATGGTTCCCCGGCGAGGCGTTCGACCTGTCGGCGTCGGAATGAGCGCGCGCCAAAACCCCGCGCCATGAGGGCGCTCGTCTACGTCGGCCCGGGCAACTTGCGGCTGCGGGAGCTGGATGCCCCTGAGGCGGCCGGCGAAACGCTGGTGGATGTGGCGTTCTGCGGGATTTGCGGCTCGGACATGCACGCCTTTCTCGGACACGATGAGCGGCGCCCGGCCCCCTTGACCCTCGGCCATGAGGCGGCGGGCACCACCCGCGACGGGGAGCGCGTGGTCGTCAATCCCCTGGTGACGTGCATGGCCTGCGAGGCCTGCGACAGTGGCCGAGAAAACCTTTGCCCAAAGCGCGAAATCATTTCCATGCCGCCGCGCCAGGGAGCCTTTGCCGACGTCGTTCGGCTGCCGCGGCGCAACCTTTTGCCGATCCCGCAACACTTTCCGCTGGAAAAGGCTGCGCTCACCGAACCCCTCGCGTGCGGCTGGCATGCGGCGCGGTTGGCCGAATTCCATTCTCGGGCGCCGTTGGACTCCCTCCTGGGGGCACGCCGTCCGCTGATCCTGGGCGGTGGCGCCATCGGGCTTGCGTCAGCGTTGGCGCTGGTGGCGAACGGGGCTAAGGGCGCGGTGATTTCCGAACCCAACAAACGGCGTTGGTCCGCCATCAGGGCGGCGGGACCGTTCGAACCCGTGCTGCCGGAGGACACCGCTACACTGTCGCCGCCCGTGGTGGTGGACGCTTTCGGGTCCGGCCGCACCCGTGCCCAGGCGAGCGCGCAGGTGGCCCCTGGCGGCGTGGTGGTGCATGTGGGCCTCAGCGATGCCGCGCCGGGGCTGGACACGCGCCGCGCGACGCTCCAGGAGGTGGCGTTCGTGGGTGCCTATACCTACACCGCCGCCGAGTTCGCCGAGACGCTCCAAGCTATGGTGGCGGGCCGGCTGGGAAAGCTGGACTGGATCGAGGTGCGCCCCATCGACGAAGGCGCGGCCGCGTTCAAGGCGCTCAGGGACGGTCGGGTGGAGACGGCTAAGATCATACTCGCCATGAACTGACCAGTGGCGGGAACGGCGGTGACGACGCCGGGGCAATGACCGAAAAGACAACCATAGAAGGGGGTGGAAATGGCCAACGCGCCACACGTTCTCAAGCACGAGCATCAGGACAACGTCGCCGTGGTGGTGGTGGAGGATCTGACGGCCGGGACCCTCGCCCGGGGTGTCATCACCGCCGATGACACGAGCTTTGACATTAACGTCGTCCACGATGTGCCCATTGGTCACAAGGTGGCGCTCAAGGACCTTTCTGAGGGTGACACGGCGATCAAATACGGCGAAGACATCGGCAAGTTCGTCGCCCCGGTAAAGGCTGGCGAGCACGTCCACGTCCACAACCTCAAAACCAAGCGCTGGTAGGAGACGACGATGGCCCTTCCTGACTCCTTCCTAGGCTATCGGCGCGAGAACGAGCGCGTCGGCGTGCGCAATCACGTGGTCATCTTACCGGTTGACGACATCTCCAACGCCGCCTGCGAGGCGGTGGCCAACAACATCAAGGGAACGCTGGCCCTCCCCCACGCCTACGGCCGGCTCCAGTTCGGCGCCGACCTTGATCTTCATTTCCGCACCATGATCGGCACCGGCGCGAACCCCAACGTCGCGGCGTGTGTCGTCATCGGGATCGAGCCCGGCTGGACGGGGCGGATCGCCGACGGCATTGCGGCCACCGGAAAACCCGTATCGGCGTTTTCGATCGAGCAGAACGGCGACCTCAAAACCATCATGGACGCGTCCCGTTCGGCTAAGGATTTCGTCCACTGGGCCAGCGAGAAGCAGCGCACGAAGTGCGACATCAACGAGCTCTGGGTCTCCACCAAGTGCGGCGAGAGCGATACCACCACCGGCCTTGGGTCCTGTCCCACGGTGGGCAATCTTTATGACAAGCTCATCCCCAAAGGGATTTACGGTTGCTTTGGCGAAACCTCCGAAATCACCGGCGCAGAACACATTTGTAAGGAACGTGCCGTCAATGCCGAGGTGGGCGAGCGCTGGTATAAGATGTGGAAGGCCTACCAGGACGATGTGATCTTCGCCCACGCGGTGGATGATCTTTCCGAAAGCCAACCCACCAAAGGCAACATTGAAGGCGGCCTCACCACCATTGAAGAAAAGGCGCTGGGGAACCTAGAAAAAATCGGCCGGGAGTGTCGGTATATCGACATCTTGGAACCGGCGGAAATGCCCGCGGCCGGCCCTGGGCTTTACTTCATGGATACGTCGTCCGCGGCAGCCGAGTGCGTGACGCTCATGGCCGCAGGCGGCTACGTGGTCCACACCTTCCCCACCGGTCAGGGCAACATCATCGGCAACCCCATCGTTCCGGTGGTGAAGGTCTCGGCGAACCCGCGCACGGTGCGCACCATGGGCGAACACATCGATGTGGACGTGTCGGGCATCCTGCGGCGGGACCTCACCATCTCGGACGCGGGCGATGCGCTCATCGACATGGTGGTGCGCACCTCCAACGGCCGGGCGACGGCGGCAGAGGCTCTCGGCCACCGTGAGTTTGTGATGACAAAACTCTACCGCAGCGCTTGAGGCCGGCGGGCTGGTAGGGACGGCGACAAAGGGGCCATGGCGGTAGACCGGAGCCGTTTTCCATGAGCGAAGCGTTCGGCTCTGCGCGAACCCTGGCACCGGGAATTGTCCTCGCGCTGACGGTGGCGGCGGCGGCGGGATTCGTCGCCGATCACTACGGCGGCCCGGTCATGCTGATGGCGCTCCTCATTGGCATGGCCCTCGCCTTCCTCTCGGAGGGGCCGCGCGCCGGTCCAGGAATCAAATTCTGCTCCAAGAAAGTGTTGCGGATCGGCGTTGCCCTATTGGGCCTGCGCATTGCCCTTTCCGACGTGGTGGGCCTTGGTGGCGGGGTGGTGGCGCTGGTGCTCGCCGGCATCGTGATTGCCCTTGTGGCCGCGCTCATCGCCGCCAAAGCCCAGCGCGAGAGCATGGGGATCGGCACTCTCATCGGTGGGGCAACGGCCATCTGCGGCGCCTCTGCTGCCCTTGCCCTTTCCTCGGTGTTGCCGCGCGGCCCCGAAAACGAGCGCAACACCATTTTTACGGTCGTCGCGGTGACCACCCTCGCCACGGTGGCCATGGTGCTTTATCCGGCACTCTTCAAAGCGGTGGGCTTCACCGACCGCGAGGTGGGCATTCTAATCGGTGCCACCATTCACGACGTCGCCCAGGTGGTGGGCGCCGGCTACGCGGTTTCTGATGAGGCGGGCGACACGGCCACCATCGTCAAGCTGATGCGCGTTGCCATGCTTCTGCCCATGGTGCTGGTGGTGTCCCTCGCCTTTGCCGCAGCGCGAGCCGCCGCAACCGAAGGGGGTCCAGCCGCCCTTCCCGTCCCGGTCTTTGCCATCGTCTTTGCGTTACTGGTCGCCGTGAATTCCTTCGGGATCCTTCCCGAAGCGCTGCGCGAGACGCTGGTGGAGATCTCGCGCTGGTGCCTGATCACCGCCGTTGCCGCGGTGGGCCTCACCACATCCTTGCAGGAAATCGCCAAGGTGGGTTGGCCGCCGGTTATCATCGCCCTGTCGGGCACGCTGGCGCTGCTCGTCTTTTGCGTCGCAGTCTTGTCCACCCACATCGTATGACGACGCTCTCTCCAGGCGAGTGCCGCGCGCTTGTGGCGGCCATTTTGGAGGCCCACGACACATCACCAGACAACGCTGCAGCGGTGGCGAAGGCGCTGGTGGCGGCCGAGGCGGATGGCCTTAGTGGTCACGGGTTTTCGCGAGTGCCGAGCTATGCCGCGCAGGCTGCGATGGGGAAGGTGGACGGGAAGGCTCGTCCCGGATGTGACACCGATGGGGCAGTGCTGCGGGTCGACGCGGCCCACGGCTTTGCCTATCCGGCCATCGATCTTGCCCTCGCCCGGCTGCCGGAAATTGCCCGCACCCATGGCATCGCCCTTGCCGCCGTCACGCGCTCGCACCACTGCGGCGCGCTGGGCCATCCGGTGGAAGCGCTCGCGCAGAACGGCTTAGCAGCACTGATGGTGGCGAACACGCCCACCGCCATTGCCCCTTGGGGCGGCTCCAAGGGCCTGTTTGGGACCAACCCCATCGCCTTCGCTGCGCCCCTGGGCGACGCGGTGACGGTGGTGGACCTATCCCTGTCCAAGGTGGCGCGTGGCAATGTGGTGAAGGCAGCCCAGGACGGCAAAGCCATCCCCGAAGGATGGGCGCTCAATGCCGATGGCGAACCCACCACAGACCCCAACGCGGCCCTTGCCGGCACCATGGTTCCCATGGGCGATGCCAAGGGCGTGGCCCTCGCGTTGATGGTGGAGGTGCTGGCCGCCGGGATCACCGGCGCGAACTTTTCCTTCGAGGCGAGTTCCTTCCTCAACGCTGAGGGCGGCCCTCCCGCCGTCGGTCAGCTCATCATCGCCATCGACCCTCGCCGCGCCGGCGGGAGCGCCGCCCACCTTTCAAAAATCGCAAAAGCCTACGCAGACGAACCCGGCGCCCGCCTTCCCGGCTCCCGGCGCTCGGAACTTCGCGCACGGGCGGAACGGGACGGCCTTTCCATCCCCGATGCCGTTTTCAAACTTCCCCGTGTCTAAGCTTGATGGAAAACAACGTCTTGTTGGGCCGCCAGCGGGCTGGAGGATCAGAAATCTGCCGCATGTTTGATGGTCGCTACGGTTTCCATCGTGCCCGGAGGCGGCTAGGTTCGCCGCCATTCGCCGAAGAATGCGTCCGTTCGTCGAACGGTCACGCTATTCAATCTTTATAGGCGAGCGCTGATGAGTGGGGCCAACGGAACGACGGGAAACTCTCGGCCCATGCAACAAGCGATTGAGCCGGCGACCACTACGAAAACGCCGGGCAGTACCCTCATACGGCTTTTGCTTGCCACGGGTTCGGGCGTCGTCGTCGGGGTTGTCGGCTGCGTCACCGCTATTTCCCTGGCGGCCATCGCCTATTCCGGCGACATTGAGAACATCGCTGGTATCGGTGTCATCACGACGCTGCTGGGGATGGCGGCCGCGGCCGTCGTGGGTGCGCTCACCCTCACCTACCGCGGCACAGTTTTGGGTGCTCAGGACATCACCGCGGTGACGCTCTCGGTGGCCGCATCCGCGCTCTTTGCCCAGTGGTCCGGGGTGTCCGACGAGCGCTTGTTCGCCACCATCGCCACGATGATGGCGATCAGCACGGCGCTCACCGGTATCTTCTTCATCTTTCTTGGTTATTTGCGGATCGGCAACGTTGCCCGCTACGTGCCCTACCCCGTGATCGGCGGGTTTTTGGCGGCCACGGGAGCACTTCTCGTCCTTGCCGCCATAGGGTTGTCCACGGGCAGAACCGTCGGAGTATTCGATCTTCCGGCCACGGTGGTGGAGGTGGATCCCATTCGCTGGGCACCGTCGCTGGCGCTGGCGTTCGCCTTCTTTGCGGTGAGCCGCTTGTCCGATCACCCCGGAGCGCTCACGGGCTTCTTGGGTGTTGCGCTAATCGGATTTTACGCCGTGCTCTTCCTCACAGGCACATCCATTGATGAAGCAAGGGCGCTCGGCCTTTTGCTGGGCTCACCAGGCAGTGAGGCAGCGGGCAGTCTTTCAGCACTGACGCTTCCGGTGCTTTTGCCCCAGGCGGACTACGGCGCCATCCTCGCCCAGGCGCCAAAGCTCGTCACGGTATGCGTTCTGGCCGCCATCGGCATGGTGATGGGCGCCTCGGGCCTGGAGCACATCACCAAGCACGAGTTCGACATCAACCGCGATTTCCGGGGCACGGGTCTGGGCAACATGGCTTCCGCGCTCTTTGGCGGCCTCCCGGTCTACCACTATTTCGGCGCCTCCACCCTTGCCCACGCGCTCCATCTGCGCTCAGCGGCGGCGGGGTTTTGCGTGGCTGCGGTGTGCTTGGTGCTGGTGTTTGCCGGAAGCTCGCTTTTGGAAAGCCTGCCCCTTTGCGTACTTGCCGGGCTGAGCGGCTTCATCGGGCTTAGCCTGTTGCACGAGTGGATCATCGAAAAGCGCCGGACGATGCCGCTGGTGGAGTACGCTGTTGTCATACTCATCTTGGCGGTGATGGTAGGGGTTGGCTTCCTGGAAGGGGTTGCCACGGGCCTTGTCGCCTGCGTTGGGATCTTCGTTTTCCGATCCGCCGGGCAGGACGTGGTGCTCAAAACCTTTGATTCCACCGCCCGCCAGAGCATGGTCGACAGGGGCCCCCAGGAACGCAGAACGCTGCTGCGCATTGGCAATCGAAACCGGGTTTTCGAGTTGCAGGGCCATCTGTTTTTCGGCACCGCCAACCGGCTTTATCGGGACGTCACCGCCTTCCTGTCGCAACACGAGACGGCGACGATTGTTTTGGACTTTCGCCGGGTGCACAGCATCGACAGCTCCGCCGTGCACAGCTTCCAAAAGCTTGCCGAGCACTGCGCGCGCAACGACACCCAGATGGTGGTGACGGGTCTTCCCGATCATCTGCGCGCGACCCCCAGCCTTGAAGCGGTGGTGAATGCCGGTGCCACCGTCGTCTTCGGTGAGGTGGACGAGGGGATGGAGTGGGCCGAAGACCAGCTCCTGGAAGGGGTGGCATCGACCTCGAACGTGCCGCCCAATGCCGGGTTTTTCGAGATCTTCGCCACCTCCGCAGCGCACTACGCGAGCCGCCGCTCCCTCAAAGCCGGTGAGAAGCTGGTGGAGGCCGGCGAGGTGCCCGACGGCTACTACATGGTGGAAGACGGCCGCCTCACCGTGACGATCCCCACCTTCGACGGCAAAAGCTTTCGCATCCGCTCCGTCGGGCCTGGGGCGCTCATCGGCGAGGTGGGGCACTACACCGGCAAGGCGCGCACCGCGACCGTCGAAGCCGTCACCCAATGCACCGTTTTACATGTGAGTCAGGCGGGCCTCGATCGGATGGAACAAGATGAGCCGAAGGCGGCGTCAGCGCTTCACAAGCTCGCCGCCCAGTACCTTGCAACGCGCCTCACCGAAAACACGCTGCTCGTCGACCACAACCGATAAGACCGTGCAAGATTTCTCGGAACCGACTGCGAGACGTTCGCAGAAGAGCGCGCGCCCAAATACGTTTATGGCCCAATAGATGGATGGCGCACTTGCCTCAGAGCGTATCGCCTAGATATTGAGACAATGAAAAAGTACGAATTGCCACAGTTGGAAGAAGTCACAGTGCAATAGGTTAGAATTTCTGCTCAACGCGCAGGTTTGCTACGATTCCTTTCGTTGCTCGATGGGGAAGTAGCAAATTCGGGCCGGTTCCAGGTGCGAAACGCATGGAGATGTCTATGCGTCCGCTGCCGAACGTGGAACTTGTGGCCGAGGTATAGTCGACGTAACGGGTGTCCATGACCATGCAGTATGAAATCAATTGCCTTGTGGAGAGCCAAAATGGTCTCGGCGAGGCTCCGCTTTGGGTTGAGGAAGAGCAAGCCCTCTACTGGTCAGACCATGTGAAGTATCGCATGGAACGATGGGATGCAGAAAGCGGTCGAGTGGACGCTTGGGACACACCTGGACCGATCGGCTCCTTCGCCATGCGACGGAGTGGCGGCATGGTCGGTGCTTCAGACAATGGGTTTCTCGAAATTGAGCTGTCCGCCGGGAAATTTACCGTCCGCGTCGATCCAGAGTCGGATCGACCGGAAAACCGGTTCAATGACGGCAAGTGCGATCGTCAGGGACGTTTTTGGTGTGGTAGCATGAGTAAAAATATAGATGCGAAAACTGCCGCCCTATACTGCCTCGCGCCCGATTGGACGGTCACGCGTCATGCGCAAGATTTTGAGTTCAAGGTCAGCAACGGAACTGCGTTTAGTTTAGATGGCCGGAGGATGTACTTCTCCGATACACTCGGTGATCAGGTTTGGTGCTTCGACTTAGACCCAGATGAGGGCCGCCTTTCGAACCGTCGTCCGTTTTTCTCAACCGCTGACCGCCCGGGCATGGTCGATGGCGGCACAGTCGATGCAGAAGGTTGCTATTGGTGCGCCCTAGTGGCCGGCGGAAAGGTTCTCCGCCTTGATCCAAAAGGCAGGGTGATGCTTGAAATTGAGATGCCCGTGCCCCGGCCGACGTGCCCGACGTTCGGCGGCCCCAATAACGACCGCCTGTTTGTGACGTCGCAACGCCTGTTTATGACCGACGCGGACTTGGAAACCTATCCTCAATCCGGCAACGTGTTCGTCATCGATGGCCTTGGCATCGGGGGCGTACCGGAAGAACGATTTGCCGGGTAGAGCGACCTCAAACTGATTCCGAAGCACACCGCTAGGGTGCTGCGCTGGGTCGCTCGTCATTGACGGTCAGCTGGAATTGTTTGTGGCGCGCAGGCATTGGCACAGCCGGTGAGCATCGCGGACTAAACGTTCGTCCGGGCGCTAAATGGATGGGAATTGATGACGGCCAGCCGTCTGATGGGAACCGGGTATGGTAAGTGATAGACCGATATTGGCAATCACGATCATTAGCGGCTTCGACCCGGACGGCTTGGCACCCGTCTTTGAAGCGATGCCAGCGGCGGTCCAGCCATACCTCGATGACTTTACACTCTTGAACTCCGACGGTTCATTCGATGTCATTGAAGGTGATGCGCCCCAAGCTGTCGTCGTCACGCGATGGCCTTCGCGGGCGTTGTTTGATGAATATTGGAATTCGACTGCCGCCCAACACGTGAAGGCGTTGCTTGGATCAGATGGGTCGCTCACCCTGCTTGTGGTTCCAGATCTGAACACTCACTGATCAACGAAAGCCGATTCTGCCGCTTCTATGGATCTCACCCTCAACGCAACGGCTCTCCGGGAACCTCACTTGCGCGATTTCTTGCAAGCGAAAATCGGTCTAAGCTCTCAGCGTTGGGAGCTGAGGCGGCGATTAGACGGAGTAAGACGAAGTTGGAAATAGAGTGCCTTTGGGAGTGCAATGATGGCCTAGGCGAAACACCCATTTGGGTTGCCGAAGAGGCATCGATTTATTGGGCGGACCACGTCTTCGCGTCAATCGATTTGGCCAGTTCGCCAAGTCCGTCACTTCATCGGCTGAACACCTCGACCGGAAAACGCAAGACCTGGAAAATGGCAGAGCAGATCGGATCGTTTGGGGTCCGACATGCGGGAGGGCTAGTCTGCGGAGCGAATTCCGGCTTCTGTACAATCGACCTCAAAACCGGCGAGCTCAACAAAATCGTCGATCCAGAGCCAGGCAAGCCGCACAACCGGCTCAACGATGGGAAGATCGACCGTCGTGGTCGGTTTTGGTGTGGGAGTATGGACTCCAACCTGAAAGACAAAGCGGCCTACATTTACTGCCTTGAGCCCGATCTCACTTGCCGTCGAGTTGCCGATGATTTTTCCTTCGTCTGCAGCAACGGTATTGCCTTCGATCCGCAGGACACGCGGATGTACTTTGGCGACACGTCCAGCGGCATGATATTTGTTTTCGACTTTGATATTGATGATGGTCGTATTTCTAACCGTCGGCCATTCTTTTCCGTCGAAGACCGCAAGCCTGCCATTGTCGACGGCGCAACAGTCGACAGCGAAGGTTACTATTGGTTTGCGTTGAACCTGGGTGGCAAGATCTTACGCGTTGACCCAAAAGGTCGTCTCGACCGGGAGATTGACATGCCAACGCGTGGTCCCACCTGCGTGACATTCGGCGGCGAAAACTATGAGACTCTCTTTGTGACTTCGCAGCATTCGTTTCTGACCAGTGCTGAGCGCGACGCACACCCAAAACCCGGCAGCCTATTTGCCATCCATGGTCTTGGTGTCCGAGGTTTGCCTGAGCCGAAATTTGGTTCCTAAGCGGATTTGAAGAAGAGTACAGATGCGGCAATGCCGAAGCATGGCGGTTAGTCTGATGCGGCGCTGACAACGCGCGTGTATCTCAGCGAGGGAAGCAGCAAACTCGGCATAGCGGGTGTGGGGCGACAAATAAGTTTGCCACTGTGTGTTTTTGCCATGCCACGACTTTTTTTGACTAGCGGTGTTCTAGTATTGCACGCCGCGGGTCAGGGCCCCGTCTATTACCAAGTTTGTACCGGTGATGAAGGTCGCAACAGGGCTCGACAGGAAGACAACGCCGCGCGCGACTTCTTCTGGTGTGCCCATTCGACCGGTGGGATTGAGCGCTAGTGCTTGTTCGAAAAACTCGGGATTACTGTTCTTGATACCTTCCCAAACACCACCCTCAAAATAGATGTTACCGGGTGAAACAGTATTGGCTCGGATATTTTTGCTGGCTAGCTGATAGGCAAGGCCTTGCACATAGTTTACCAGCGCCGCCTTGAAGGTCCCGTAGGGGCCGGCAGCAAAATCGATCTCGCGGCCAGATACGCTGGAGACTGCGACGATGGAGGCAGCATCGCTTTGTTCCAGGTAAGGCATTGTTGCCTCAACCAAGCGGACCGTATGCATGAGATCTACGTCGAACTGCTGCCGCCAGCTCTCTTCAGAGTCGGCGATTGCGAGGGCACTGACGTTCGCAATGGCAATGTCGATGCCGCCAAGCGCTTTTGCACTGTCCTCAACCCATTGGGTGAGCGCGGCTTTATCGGCCACATCGATCGCCTCCCCGTGGACCTTTACCCCATTTGCGCTGAGGTCTGCGATCGCGCTCTCCACGTCGGCTTGCGTGCGCGCACAGATCGACAAATGACATCCTTCATCGGCAAGGCAATCGGCAATTCGACGGCCGATCCCTCTGCTTGCACCCGTAACAAGCGCGCGACGGTTCTTTAACTTCAGGTCCATGACCACTTTCTCTTTCTTGATACGCTGCACCAATCGACGAGTATCACGACGACGATCGGTGAGCTTAGCTTAGATTCGCAATGCCCCCCGCGTCGAACAAGACAAATGGACAACGCCGTCTCCTCGCTACGCTGCGAGCCGTACCACCTTTGTCGAGCTGTGCTTTCTCGGCTCCTTGCGCGTTCGCCATGGGGCAGATTCGTGAGAGCAGGCACTTTGCCGTCTGACCTCCAAATCACACCCGATTCTCAACCGGAAAAGCAGGATCAACCGAAACAAACGAACCGATGGGCGGAGGCGTTAGACCGGCCAAAAACGAAAGGAGCTGTTGCAAAACGCAAAGTCATCTTTCGCCTCACAACGTGCGCTCAGATCAACGGCCGAGTCCTTTGGGCATGGGGCTCTCCATCACCAAGCAGAGTACTCAATGAAGCGACGCCCGCCACACACCCAGCGACCGCCCGTTGTCACCCATGG
This sequence comes from Pseudomonadota bacterium, assembly GCA_039189655.1. Taxonomy (GTDB): domain Bacteria; phylum Pseudomonadota; class Alphaproteobacteria; order Rhizobiales; family Amorphaceae; genus Acuticoccus. The sequence goes on from JBCCYN010000026.1 coordinate 18,233, forward strand.
CACCGACACCAGGCTACTTTCGGCCGGTGCCAGTCGCCCTATGGTTCTGGGCCGCTGAAACGGCCTCTGGATCGGCCCCTATGGGTTCCCCTACTCGACGATGATCCACTCTTCGCCCGGATCGTAGCTTTCAATGGCAAGGGCCTTGTCGATGGTTTCTTCGCCAAGGTCGGCCTCATAGACGACGCCGTTCTCGCCCACCATGAGCGTCATGATCCCCGTTTCGCCGTACGCGGACGGGAAAGCCAACAGGGCGTGGCCGGCGACCATCTCGCCGTTGACCGCGTACTCCCGCTCGCCGCCCGGCGCGTTCGCTCCCTGACGATCGAGCATGATGAAGTAGTAGCCAAGGTAGGGTTCCGGCTCCACGGCCTGGCCATCGACGCTGTATCCGGCGGCAGACGCCCGGGCGACGAAATCGCCGATGGGGCTTTCCGGCGTACCGGGCTCAGGCGGCCAGTAAAGGCCGTTCCGCTCGCCTTCGTCGCTCAGGATGGAGCTGGCGAACTCCATCACGCCGTCACCGTCATAATCGATTTGCCGGTAGGCGGCCTGGACCCGCACATAGGCGCGCAGAAGGTCGATGATGTCGAGTTCGTTCTCGCCGATGCGGCGGGAGGAAATTTCGTCGCGTCCAGCCTCCGCATCGAACCGCCAGGAGCCGTCGGGACCGCGAACGATGGGGATGGGCGAGGGCCACTGGTCGATGCCGATATAAAGGGTTGCGGTGTCACCCTCCACAGCGATGCGGTGCATCTCGTTGTAGGCGGTGATGAAGTCGGTCCAGTCTGCGCGGTCGCGAGCGATATCGCCGGACAAGATCACGTCTTCATGCTCTGGGCCAAAGGCGGCGATGAGGGCCTCGCGGTCGGCAGCGCCCAACGCCTCGATCACCGTTGAAACCGCCGCTTCGGGGGAATCAAAGGCTGTCGGTTCCGCCAGGGCTGGGCCCAACGGCAAGGTTGCCGCAACCAACGTCAACAGAGCGCGCTTCATGTTCGTTCCCATGACTTTTTCCCTCATCCCCGTCTGCCGCGCCCGCCGCCCCGACGACCGCCGCCGCCGCCCCTCCGGCGCACGTTGCCGCGGCTACGTGCTCCCCGAGACCGCGACGCGTTCGCTCGCCGGCCCGATGCGTTCCGCCGGGCCGCGCTGCGATTGGGTGCGGCCCGGCGCTGGGCCGATTTGCCCCGGTTTGCCGGCCGAGACGCTCGATTGGCTTTGCGCCGCTGGGGACTGGCCTGACGCTTGGCCTTACTCGCTTTGCCTCGGTTGGCCGCTTTGCGGGTGGAGGTCCCGGAGTTTCTCGATCGCGTGTGGGCTTTGCGCGACGGTGCGGCTTTTCGGGTTGCTGCCTTCCCACCGCCGCCGGATCTGCGCGCGGCGTTTCGGTTGCCGCCCGAGCCCGCCTTGAGCTTTTGCTGGACGGAGCGCTGGGTGGGCCGGCCTCCCCCCTGACGGTTGCGCTGGGCATTGGACCGACGGGCACCGTCGCCGCCCTTGCGGCGCTTGATGTCGCGGCGGGCCTGCTGGCGGCGCCGCTGCTCCGGTTGCCATGCATTGCCGCCCCGGCGCCGGTTGTTGACGTTGACGTTGCCGCCAATGTTGATGTCGTTGCCGATGTTAACGTTCCCACCGGGCCGGCCTGGGCGACCGGGACGTCCGGGACGACCCGGGCGCGCGCCCCAACCGGGACGGTAAGGCGGCCGATACGCCGGCCGCGGGTAAAACCGCCGTTGATCCCAATAGACCGGCGGCGGCCCATACCAGTAGTCGCGATAGTTGTTGTTGAAGACGGACGCGAGCGCGACGCCGGTACCGAAGGCGATGGCACCGGTGGCGATGGCCGCCCCTGCATCCCAGTTGCTGTTGGTGGTGGTGTCCACGTAGACCGGCTGGGCCGGCGCGGGCGTCGTATAAACCGTTTGCGGGTTATACTGTGGCACGTAGACGGTATTGGGCTCGGCAGGCTCCACCACGATGGTGTTGTTGACGTTCTGGACGACCTGCGCCTCGTTGGTCTCCAGATTGCCCACCGACTGGGCCCGGGCCCTTTGGCGCTGGATCGCGTCGAGGACGTCTTCGTTTTGGGCGAGCATGGCTTCGCCCAACTCCTCGGTCCAGTCGATGTCGTCGGCCATATTCTCGATCACCGAGGGGAAGGCGGCGGCAAGCATCGCCACGCTTTCGTCCCAACCTTCGGCGGTGGCCTTTTCCTGCCGATCGTCGGCGGGCATTTCTTCGTTCTCTTCCACCCACCGCTGGGCCTTGATGATGTCGATGGGGTAGGTGGCGGCCACAAGGACCTGGGCGACGAGGTTGTCCGGATAAAGCGCGATGGGCGCCACCAGCTGGTCAAGCTCGTCTTCGGTAAAGAGCGCACCGTCCGCGCCGGTGACGTCGCCGGTGGGCTCCACCACGTCGGTGCCGGCGGGCTCATCCACTGGGGCGGCCACTTCCTGGACGTAGTTGCCGCTGATGAAGCCGTCTTCGCCGTTCACCTGGACGCTGCACCAGGTGCCACCGGCCTCGCAGTCTCCGAGTTCCACTTCGGTTCCGGCGGGCAAAACGCCAAAGGACTCAAAGTCAGTCCCGGGCCCGGCGCGGAAGTTGACGTTGCTTGTGGTAACCCCGGGCACTGCTTGCGCCGCGAGGGGCATCACCACCATTGCCGCTAAAACCGTTGCTAGGCGTATCAGCACATTCACCATCCCCTGCGCTCAGCCAGGACGGGCGCAGGTAAAGCCGGAGTACATCCGACCCTTAGGCCAATGCCGACGCCAACCGTTTAGAGTAGGCTGCCCATGAAGAACAGCGCTCCGACAAGAGGCGACGTGCACCCGTCACGGACCACAACTAAACGCCATTTGCGCAAAAGAGCCAGACGAAATTGCGTTAAAATACCTAAATTCTAGCGACGCGCGGGCGGGGGAACCCGTCATGGCAAGGCCGTCAATTCACGGCTGGCGCGACCGGGAAAAGTCGCTGCCTCAGTGTCCCTCAAAGGCCATAACGCTGAAGACATCGATGCCCGCGTCCTGCAGCGCCTTGGCACCGCCCAACTCAGGCAGGTCGATGGCAAAGGCCGCCGCGACGACATGCCCCCCTGCCCGGTTGATGAGTTTTGCGGCGGCAAGCGCGGTCCCGCCGGTCGCCAACAGGTCATCCACCAGAAGCACCTTTGACGCGTTGGCGAGGGCGTCCACGTGGATTTCCACCTCGTCGGTGCCGTACTCCAGCTCATAGGCCTCGCGGTAGACGTCGGCCGGGAGCTTTCCCTTCTTGCGGACGGGCACGAAGCCGGTGCCCAGCGAAATGGCCATGGCGCCGCCGAGCACGAAGCCGCGGGCATCGATCCCCACCACGCAGTCCACCGCCCCGCCGCGATAGGGCGCGGCCATGGCCTCAACGATGTCGCGCATGCCTGCGGGGTCGGCAAACAGGGTGGTGACGTCGCGGAAGATGATCCCCTTCTTCGGGTAGTCGGGGATGGCGCGCACCAGCGATTTGAAATCGGTCATGGACACTGCTTCGGCTTGGCTAGCGGTGGAGGACGCGCCCGGCGACGGCGTCGAGCTTGGCGACCAGCGCCGGATCGCGGGCTTCGGGTTTTGTCAAAATGGCGTATTCCAGGGCGTTGTCGGCGCCGCTGGGGCAGGGCTCGCGCTGGGCGGGCATTTTTGTGGCCAGTTCGCCCACAAGCGCCTGGGCCATGGCGGCGTTGTCGTTCATGGTTTTGATGATGGCGGTGATATCCACCTCGCCGTGGTCTTCGTGCCAGGAATCAAAATCCGTAACCATGGCCACGGTGGCGTAAGAAATTTCCGCCTCTCGGGCGAGCTTGGCCTCGGGCATGTTGGTCATGCCGATGACGTCGCAGCCCCATTGGCGGTAAAGGAGCGACTCGGCCAGCGACGAGAACTGCGGGCCTTCCATGGCAAGGTAGGTGCCACCACGAAACTGCCGCGCCCCGACCGCCCGCGCCGCATCCTCCACTCGATCTCCCAGTTGCCGGCTCACCGGGTGCGCCATGGAAACGTGCGCCACGCACCCTTTGCCGAAGAAGGATTTTTTGCGGGCAAAGGTGCGATCGATGAACTGGTCGACGATGACGAAGGTGCCGGGGGGCAGATCGTGTTTTAGGGAGCCGACGGCCGAGAGGGACACGAGGTCGGTCACGCCGGCCCGCTTCATGACATCGATATTGGCGCAAAAGTTGATGCCCGTGGGGTCTATGGCATGGCCCCGCCCGTGCCGCGGCATGAACACCGTCCGGGTGCCGCCGATTTCTCCTTCAAAGACCGCATCGGACGGCTCGCCCCAGGGACTCTCGATGGCCCGCCAGCTGCCTGTGAGGCCGGGCAGATCATAAAGGCCCGAGCCGCCGATTATGCCGAGCGTGACATCGATCATGATGGGTAATCCACTTGCGTCAGGGTAAGGCCCGAAGCGGGTGCGACGGGACCGCAGGCATCGCGCCGGCGGGCGGCAAGGGCGGTGGCGACATCGCCGGGCGCCCAGCGGCCAAGACCCACCTCCACCAGCGTTCCCACCATGGACCGAACCTGATTGTGAAGGAAAGAGCGTGCCGCCGCTTCCACCAGGATCTCGTCATCCGAGCGCCGTACGTTCAGCACATCGAGGGTGCGCACCGGGCTTGCCGCCTGGCACTGGGAGGCGCGGAAGGTGGTGAAGTCGTGGCGGCCCACAAGGTGGGTGGCGGCCTCTTCCATGGCGGCTTCGTCGAGGGGCGCGGGAACCTGCCAGGCGTGGCGCTCAAGGGCCAGGGGCGGCCGGCGGTTGACGATGCGGTAGCGGTAGTGGCGGCAAAGCGCGCTGTGGCGGGCGTCGAACGTCTCGTCCACCGGCTCCGCGGAGAGGATCGCCACCGGATCAGGACGCAGATGGGCGTTGAGGGCATCGCGCACGGTGTCGGCGGGCCACGCCTTTGCAAAGTCGAGGTGGGCCACCTGGCCACTGGCGTGAACGCCTGTATCGGTGCGCCCGGCGCCGTGGACCCGCGTGGGCGCCCCACAGAGTTTTTCCGCCGCAATTTCTATGGCGGCCTGGACGCTGGCGCCGTTTTCCTGGCGCTGCCAGCCCACGAAGGGGCTGCCGTCGTATTCGATGACGATTTTGAAGCGCTGCGCCATCAGGCGTCCCGGCGCCCCGGAGCCGCCCGGCCCCTCACGGCAGGAAGCGGTCGCCGGGGGAAAGCCGCGCGCCGCGCATAAAATCATCTGCGTCCATGGAGCCTTTCCCGGCCCGCTGCACTGTTTTGATGGCGACGGCGCCGGTGCCGCAGGCGATGGTGAGGCCCGGGCCGATAATTTCGCCAGGCGCACCGTCACCGGCCACCGCGGCGGCGTGGAGGAATTTTAGGCGTTCTGGGCGGCCGGCGATCTCGATGCTGGCGTGGGCGCCCGGAAAGGGGCTGAGGCCGTGGATGTGATTGCGCACCGCGTCCGATGGCTCGCTAAAGTCCAAAGCTGCTTCGGCCTTTTGGATTTTCCTGGCGTAGGTGGCGCCGTCGGGGGCCTGGGGGGTGAAGGTGATGGTGCCTCGTGCCATGGCGCCAAGGGCCCGCCCCATCAGGTCGGCGCCGAGCCTTGCAAGGGTCTCGGTGAGGTCGCCCGCCGTGTCACCGGGCGCGATGGGAACGCGCTCCTCCATGGCCACAGGCCCGGTGTCGAGGCCCTCCTCCATCTTCATGACGCTGACGCCCGTTTGCGCATCGCCCGCCATGATGGCCCGGGCCACCGGCGCCGCTCCCCGCCACCGGGGCAGCAGCGAAGCGTGCACGTTGAGCGCGCCATACTCTGCGGTTTGGAGCACGTCCTTGGGCAGGATGAGCCCATAGGCGACCACCACCAGCGCTTCGGGAGAAAGGGCGGCGATCTCTTCTGCTTCGCCCGCCAGCGATTTCGGATGGCGCACGTCAAGGGCGAGGTTATCGGCCGCTTCGTGGACCGCGCTCTTGCGTTCGTCCATGCCGCGTCCGGCCGGTCGCGGCGGCTGGGTATAGACGGCCGCCACCTCGTGGCCCTGGCCGACGATCTCCATCAGCGTGGGCACCGCGAAAGACGGGGTGCCCATGAAGACGAGACGCATCACGCCTGCTTGGCCTGCTTGGTGAATTTTTTCACCACCCGCTCGCGCTTGAGGCGCGACAGGTGGTCGATGAAAAGGACGCCGTTGAGGTGGTCGATCTCGTGTTGCAGGCAAACGGCGAGAAGACCGTCCGCCTCCACTTTTTGGGCCGCACCGTCGCGGTCGAGGTAGGCGACCCGCACCCGAGCCGGCCGCGTCACTTCCTCGGTGTATTCGGGGATCGACAGGCAGCCTTCTTCGTAGACGTCCGTCTCCTCCGACGCCCCCTCGATGACCGGATTGATGAGCACCATCGGCTGGGGTTCGGCCCCTTCTTCGGTAATCACATCGCACACGATGATGCGCTCCAAAATGCCGATCTGGGGTGCAGCAAGGCCGATCCCGGGGGCCGCGTACATGGTTTCCAGCATGTCGTCGGAAAGGGTGCGCACGCGCTCGTCCACCGCCGAAATGGGCTCAGCCACCTTGCGCAGCACGGGATCGGGCAGGATTTTAATATCTCTAAGGGCCATGGCGTGCTGATAGGGACCGCGCCGTTGGGGGTCAACGTTGTCAAACGGCATCGGCCTTGCCTACGGTTTTACCAAGCTTGATCTCGCAGGGCACGCCATCGGCATGACATCGCTTCTCACCACCGCCAATTGGAGTTCATCGGCCTGGATGAAAGCGCTGCGGGAGGCGGCGCCCGGGCGCAAATTCGTGCTGAACGGCGTCGATCCGTTCGAGGCGGACGAAATTCGCTACGCGCTCACCTGGAAGCCGCCCGCCGGCCTTCTCAACAGCCTCCCCCAGCTGGAGGTCATCTTTAACTTGGGGGCCGGCGTCGATGCGCTGTTGACCGACCCCGACCTTCCCGACGTACCGGTGGTGCGCCTAGTGGACGAAAACCTCGCCCAGCGTATGACCGAATGGGTGGCGCTTCAGGTTCTGTCGCACCACCGCAGCGTGCTCACCTATCTGGACCAGCAGCGCGAGCACAAATGGCGCACCCAGGATGGTCCCGTCGCCCAGGACGTGCGGGTCGGGTTCCTGGGCTACGGTGTCCTTGCCCAAAAGGCAGCGCGGGCCCTTCGCGCCCTCGGCTATCGCACCCACGGGTGGTCGAGGACCGCAAGGGCCACCGACATCACCCTTTATGTGGGCGATGGGGGGCTCAACGACTTTTTGGCGCGCACCGACATTTTGGTGGTGCTTTTGCCGCTGACGGACGCCACCGCGGGCATTCTCAACATCGATCTATTCGCCCGCCTTGCCCAGGACGGGGCCCTCGGCGGGCCATATCTCATCAATGCGGGGCGCGGCGGCCTACAGGTGGAGCCCGATGTCATAAAAGCCCTTCAGGCGGGCATCCTTAAGGGGGCGAGCCTTGATGTCTTCGTGACGGAGCCACTGCCTGCCGACGATCCCCTTTGGGACGCACCCAATCTCATCATCACGCCCCACTGCTCGGCGGTGAGCGATCCCGTTGCCGTGTCCCGCTATGTGGTCCAGCAGATGGATGCCTACGAGCGGGGCGAGCCCCTAACCAATGTGGTGGACCGCGCCCGCGGCTACTGAGGAGATTGAATGGCCTTCGACACCCTGATTGCGGGCGGCACCATTTCCACCGCCGCCGACACGTTTGACGCCGACATTGCCATCAAGGACGGCGTGATCGTCGCCATCGGCCGGGATCTGGGGCCGGCGCAGACCGTCATCGACGCCAGCGGCAAGGACGTGCTTCCCGGTGGGATCGACAGCCATGTCCACATCTCCCAGCCCTCGGGCGAAAACATCGTAATGGCGGACGATTTTGCCTCCGGCACCCGCTCCGCCCTTTGCGGCGGCAACACCACAATCCTGCCCTTTTGCCTCCAGGAGCGCGGCCAGTCCCTGCGCGCGGCCATCACCGACTATCACGCAAAGGCCGACGGGGAGTGTTTTTGCGACGTTTCCTTCCACCTCATCATTTCGGACCCCACCGCCCAGGTGCTCGGCCAGGAACTGCCGGCGGCGGTGGCGGACGGCTACACCTCGTTCAAGGTTTTCATGACCTACGAGATGTTGCGTCTCAACGATCGGGAAATCCTCGCCACCATGGACGTCGCCCGCCGCACCGGCGCGCTGGTGATGGTCCACTGCGAGAACGAAGACGCCATCCGCTACCTTTGCGAAAAGCACGCGGAGGAGGATCGGCTCCATCCCAAGAGCCACGCGACAACGCGGCCGGTGGCGGTGGAGCGCGAGGCGACCCATCGGGCGATTTCGCTCGCCGAGGTGGTGGATGTGCCGCTCGTCATCGTCCACGTCTCCAATGGCGCCGCCACCGAGGAAATCGAGCGTGCCCGTGCTCGCGGCCGCAAGGTGGTGGGCGAAACCTGTCCCCAGTATCTCAAGTTGACCGCCGACGATCTCGACGGAATGGATTGGGAAGGGGTGAAGTTCGTGTGCTCCCCACCGCCGCGCGATGAGGCCGAGCAGCAAAACATCTGGCGCGGCATCGAGCGGGGCGCCTTCGACCTTTTTTCCTCCGACCACTGCCCGTTCCGCTACGACGATCACAGAGGCAAGCTCAATCCCAAGGGTCGGACGGACTTTCGCCACGTGCCCAACGGGATTCCTGGGGTCGAATGCCGGCTTCCCATCCTCTTTAGCGATGGCGTCCTTGGGGGCCGCATCAGCGTCAACGAGTTCGTCGCCATGACCGCCACCAACCACGCCAAGATCTATGGGCTTTACCCACGCAAGGGGACCATCGCCGTGGGGGGCGACGCGGACATCGCCATCTGGGACCGCGGCGCTGGCCGGGAAATTCGCCACAGCGGGCTCCACGATGCGGCGGATTATTCGCCCTACGAGGGGATGCGGGTGGAGGCTTGGCCCACCACGGTTTTGCTGCGGGGCAAGGTGATGGTTGCGGACGGCGCCCTCGTTGGTCAAAAGGGAGAGGGTTCGTATCTGGCGCGGGGCCTGTCCAGCCTGACGCGGTAGGGTTGGGACCCGATGACGGTGGATCGCTTTGAAGGTGTTCATCGGCGGCTCAGGAAATTGCCGCAAAATTTTGCGTGCGTGTGCGGATGGAGAGGATCATGAAGGCTGCCGCCCTTGCTGCCGTGCTCATCGTTCCGGCGTTCGGTGGCGCGCTGGCGCAGAGTTTTCAGACGGCGCTGCCGGTGAGTTCCAGCGAGCGCCAGGCCATCGAATCGCGGCTTTCCACCATCCTCGACTATTCCGGCGCGGACGAGATCAATCGCTTCGACCTCCACACGGGACGGACGGTGACGGTACGCCCCTACCGGGCCGTGCGGCGCACAGGCCAGCCGCCCTGCCGGGGGTACCGCATCGATTTGCGAGGACCGGGGACGCTGACGGCGGTGGACGGTTTTCGCTGTAAGCGGCGGGACGGCCGAGCCTGGGTTATCGTGGAGCCCGAGTTGATCCTTGCCCAGGAAGGCCCGCGGGTCATCCCCCAGGAGGATGCACCGCGGGAGCTCGCCCGCGCCCGGACCGAGCCGCTTTACCCGGCGGACGAGCCACCCCAGGCCATCGCCCCGCCCCAAGCCCTCACGCCGCCGCCGGTTCCCCGCCCGGCACCGCGGGCGGAGCGGCGCACCGCCCTTGCCGAGCGCGTCTCGCCAACGGAGCGCACCCCATCGGCGTACCCTCTTCCGCCGCTGGAGCAGTATGAGGATGCTGCGCCGCCCACCGAAGCTGCTCCGGCCCCGTCCAGCGAAACCGCTCCCGCCGAACCGGCGGCAGACGACAGCTTCGCCTCACGGGTGGTTGCGGTGATCGGCACCAACAACCCGCCGCCGGACGACCCCACCCCGGACCTTGCTGAACCCACCCGGGACGACGTGCTGCCCGCCGCCGCCCCAGCTGAGAGCACGGCCGAGACGGTGCTCGCCCGTACCCCCTCCACGCCGGACGCCACCGCGGCCGAAACCGGCACCGAGCCTGTGGTCACCGCCCGGGTCGTCGGGGAAAGCGAAACGCCGTCGGCGCCGGATCACTCCGAACATGCTGGCATCGTCGCGGCCCTTTACGACCTTGAATATTTGTCCACCGCGGTGGACCCGACGCCGCAGGCGGTGGAGGCGGCCATCGACGAGTTCGCCATCGACGAGCGTTTTGCGCTGCCGGTGTCGGCGGACGTGCTGGCCGACCGCCTCGACGCGGCCATCGAGCGCAGCGAAACGCTCCCCACCTGCGCGGCCGGCGGGGCGGGCCTTTGCGCAGAACCGGTGTCCCAGTAGGGCGAGCGCCAAGGTAAGGCGCCACGATAAACAGTCGGGGCGGAGAAAGGCTCGCCGCCCCGGGCGCAGTGCGGTACTGGGGGCGGGCGATTGACCCGGCGGGGTGAGAGGGTCCAATACCCCCCTCCCCTTGAAGCGAGCACCCCATGCGTCTGAGCCGCTACTTTCTGCCGATCCTGCGCGATACCCCCAAGGAAGCCGAAATCGTCTCCCACCGGCTGATGCTGCGGGCCGGCATGATCCGCCAGCAGGCGGCGGGCATCTATTCTTGGCTCCCCATGGGCAAGGCAGTGCTAGCCAAGATCGAGCAGATCGTGCGCGAGGAGCAGGATCGGGCCGGCGCTCAAGAGGTGTTGATGCCGACGATCCAGCCGGCGGACCTTTGGCTGGAATCGGGCCGCTACGACGCCTACGGCCGGGAAATGCTGCGCATCACCGACCGGCACGAGCGCGCCATGCTCTATGGCCCCACCAACGAGGAGATGATCACCGATATTTTTCGCACCCACGTGAAAAGCTATCGGTCGCTCCCCCTCAATCTTTACCACATCCAGTGGAAGTTCCGGGACGAGGTGCGCCCCCGCTTCGGCGTCATGCGCGGTCGCGAGTTTTTGATGAAGGACGCCTACTCCTTCGATGTGGACGCCGAAAGCGCCCGGGCGGCCTACCACCGGATGTTTGTGGCGTACCTGCGCACCTTCCACCGGCTCGGCCTCACCGCCATCCCCATGCGCGCCGAGACCGGCCCCATCGGCGGCGATTTGAGCCACGAATTCATCATTTTGGCGTCCACGGGCGAGAGCCAGGTCTACTGCCACAGGACCATGCTCGCAAAGCCGGTGCCGCCCGCCGACACCGACTTTATGGCGGACCTTTCACCCATCATCGATGACTGGACGAGCCACTACGCGGCCACCGACGAGATGCATGACGTGGCCGCCTTCGAGGCCATCCCGGAGGGCGACCGGATCGAGGCGCGCGGCATCGAGGTGGGTCACATCTTCTACTTCGGCGAAAAGTACGCAAAGCCCATGGGCGCGTTGGTGGCGGGGCCGGACGGCGAGGAGCGGCCGGTGCACATGGGTTCTTACGGCGTGGGCGTGTCGCGCCTTGTGGGTGCGGTGATCGAAGCCTGCCACGATGAAAACGGGATCATCTGGCCCGTGTCGGTGGCGCCCTTCGATGTGGGGATCATCAACCTAAAGCCGGGAGACGGACCCACCGACGAGATGGTGGCCACCATTGAAGGGGCGCTGGAGGGGGCCGGCAGAAGCGTCCTCGTGGACGACACGGATCAGCGCGCGGGGGGCAAGTTCGCGAGCATGGACCTCATCGGTCTTCCCTGGCAGGTGATCGTCGGCCCGCGGGGGGTCGCGGAGGGAACGGTGGAGGTCAAACATCGCGCGTCGGGCGAGCGGCACACCTTGTCCAAGGACGATGCCCTTGCCCGTGTGATGGGGGCTTCGTGAGACCCTTCGGCGCCCTCGAATGGCAGATCGCGATGCGTTATTTGCGCTCGCGCCGCCGGGAGACGTTTATCTCGGTGATTTCCACCCTTTCGCTGATCGGCATTGCGCTGGGGGTGGCGACACTCATCATCGTGATGTCCGTGATGAACGGGTTCCGTGCCGAGCTTTTCAACAAAATCCTAGGCGTTTCCGGCCACGTGCTCATCCAGCCCATCGATGGACCGTTGAGCGATTTTCGAGAGGTGTCGGACCGCATCAACGGCGTCGACGGTGTGGTGATGGCTATCCCGTTCGTGGAAGGTCAGGCGCTGGTGTCGGGGAACGTCGCCTCCTCCGGTGCCATGGTGCGGGGTGTTTCTGAGGCGGACTTTGAAAAGCTCTCCTTCGTCTCCGACCGACTGCTGCTGGGCGATGCGGATGGCTTCGGCACCGAAAAGACGGTCATCATCGGCTCGCGCCTTGCCCAGGCGCTGGGCGTCACGCTGGGGAACAGTATTCAGCTGGTAAACCCGGACGGCCCGGTCACGCCCTTCGGTGTCACCCCGCGCATCGATACCTATCGCGTCCAGGGCATCTTTGAGATCGGCATGAGCGAGTACGATGCCGCATTCATCTATATGCCGCTGGAACACGCCCAGCTTTACTTCAATCAAGAGGGCGTGGTCACGGCCATCGAAGTCTTCGCGGAAGATCCCGATGACATGGACACCCTCAGACCGCTCATCGAGGACGCTGCCAACCGGCCCATCTTCCAAATCGACTGGCGCCAACGCAACGCCACGTTCTTTTCCGCCCTCATCATCGAGCGAAATCTTCAATTCATCATCTTGACGCTGATCATCCTCGTGGCAACGCTCAACGTCATTTCCGGGATGATCATGCTGGTGAAGGAAAAGACCCGAGACATCGCCATCATGCGCACCATAGGCGCCACGCGGGGTTCAGTGCTGCGCATCTTTTTGATGGTGGGGCTGTCCATCGGCTTTGTGGGAACGGTGATCGGCTTTGCGCTGGGAACCGTGGTCGCCCTTAATGTGGAGCCGATCCGCCAGGCGATCTCTTCGCTCCTCAGCACGGAGCTGTTCTCGCCCGAACTCTACTTCCTGTCGCAAATGCCCTCAAAACTCGATTCGGCCGAGACCGCTGTGGTGGTGGTGATGGCGCTCACCCTGTCGCTGCTTGCCACCATCTACCCGGCCTGGAAGGCGGCGCGCACCGATCCCGCCGTTGCCCTTAAGGCGGACTGAGGATGTCCGAGCCGCCACTTGCGCTTGCGGGCCTCACCCGCAGTTTTGGCGATGGGGAAAGCGTGGTGGAGGTGCTGCGCGGAGTCGATTTTGCGGTGGCCCCCGGTGAGCTGGTCGCCCTCGCCGCCCCGTCGGGAGCGGGGAAATCCACCCTGTTGCAGATCGCCGGGCTGCTCGATCGCCCCACCGCCGGATCGGTGCACATTTGCGGCGTTGATGCCACGCGCCTTTCCGACCAGGAGCGCACCACGCTGCGCCGGGAGCGCATCGGCTTCGTTTACCAGTTCCACCACCTGATGGGCGATTTCAGCGCCCGGGAGAACGTGGCGCTGCCCCTGCGCCTGTCGGGTAGCCGCACCGGCGACGCGCTGCGGCGGGCGGACGAGCTTTTGGATCAGCTGGGCCTTGCGGACCGGCGCAAGCACCGCCCCGCAGCACTGTCGGGCGGCGAACGCCAGCGGGTGGCCATTGCCCGCGCGGTGGCAAACAGCCCCAGCCTCCTCCTCGCCGACGAGCCCACCGGCAACCTCGACCAGACCACGGCGGGCCATGTTCGTGATGCGTTCTTATCCCTCAGCCGCAACCAGAACCTTGCCGCCGTCGTGGCCACCCACAACCCGGTTCTTGCCGCCGAATTGGACCGCACGGTCAGCCTCAGCCAAGGAACAATTGTCGAAAAAGATTCAATGATCGCTTGATGTTCTTATTTTATTCCTCTACGTTCTATTCATCAGCGGAGGAAGTGGTATGCGTCGGTTGTTGCTCGATTTTGGTGGCCTCGTTTCTTGTGTCTCCTTCATTACGGCCTGCTATCTGTGGATGGGGCTCCTCCAGGCGAGCGCCTGAGCCCAAATGGCGATCGCCTTGGACCATAATCTGATCCAGAGATTTTGGCGTGCGCACCCTTCGTGCACGGCCTGCGGGTGAGGCGCGATCCCGCCGAATTTTAAGAAAACGCGCCGGCGGAGGGGCTTTGTGTTCATTCATCTGCGCGTCCACTCCGCCTATTCGCTCCTGGAAGGGGCCCTTCACTTGAAGCGGATTGTGGCGCTGGCGGCGCAAAACCGTCAGCCCGCCGTGGCTGTCACCGACACGGCGAACCTCTTCGGCGCCCTGGAATTTTCCGAAGCCGCATTTGCTGCCGGGGTGCAGCCCATCATCGGGTGTACCGTCCCGGTTGCCTTGGATGAACGGATACAGAACGGAAAGCGGTTTGTTCCCATCGCGCGCTTTCCCCTCATCGCAGCGACGGAGGTCGGGTTCCTTCACCTTCAGCGCCTTATCAGCGCGGCCTATTTGTCGTCAGCCTCCGAACTGGGCCCTGCAGTCACCTGGCAGGAGTGCGCTGACCATGCCGAAGGGGTCATCGCGCTCACCGGCTGGCTCGACGGTCCGCTCGGACACGCCTTTGCGACCGCTGATAGTGAGGGGATATCGGACACCCTCGATACGCTGAAGTCGGTGTACGGTGACCGCCTTTACTGCGAGATCCAGCGCCATGGGATGGCTGGGGAAGCGGCGTTCGAGGCCGCCGTCCTCGATCTCGCCTATGGCCAAGACATTCCCCTCGTTGCCACCAACGAGGCCTATTTTGCCGCCGAGGACGACTACGACGCCCACGACGCGCTCATCGCCATTGCGAGCGGGCGACGGTTGGGGGACGACGATCGCCGGCGCCTGAGCCCCAACCACGCCTTCAAGACTCAGGCGGCGATGGAGGCTTTGTTTTCCGACTTGCCGGAGGCGGTGGAAAACACCGTCGAAATTGCTCGGCGCTGCGCCTTCCGGCCGAAGAAGCGCGCGCCCATGTTGCCCAGCTCCATCAGCAATGACGGGGCGGCGCAGGAGAACCAAAGCGCCGAAGTCGATGCGGAGGCGGAGGCCGAGCGGCTGCGCCAGATGGCCCACGATGGACTGACCGCCCGCATTGCCTCAAGGGGAATGGCGCCGGGCACCGAGGAACAAACCTATCGGGATCGGCTCGACCTGGAACTCTCCATCATCATTTCCATGAAGTTCCCGGGCTACTTCCTCATTGTTGCCGACTTCATCCAGTGGGCGAAGGCAAACGACATTGCCGTTGGCCCCGGGCGCGGCTCGGGCGCTGGCTCGCTGGTCGCCTATTCGCTCACCATCACCGACCTTGACCCGTTGCGCTTCGACCTTCTTTTCGAACGCTTTCTCAACCCTGAGCGCGTGTCGATGCCTGACTTCGACATCGACTTTTGCCAGGAGCGGCGCGACGAGGTGATCGGTTACGTGCAGCGCTGCTACGGCAATGACCGCGTGGCGCAAATCATCACCTTCGGAACCCTGCAAGCTCGCGCTGTGGTGCGCGACGTGGGGCGCGTCCTCGACATGCCCTACGGCAAGGTGGACCAGCTCGCCAAGCTCGTGCCGTCGAACCCCGCCAACCCGGTGACGCTCGGTCAGGCCATCAAGACCGAGCCGCGCCTTGCCCAAGCCAAGGAGGCCGACAGCGAGGTGGAGCGGCTTCTGGAAATCGCGCTGAAGCTGGAAGGTCTTTACCGCCACGCCTCCACCCACGCCGCCGGCATTGTGATCGGCGACCGGGCCCTTGAAGAAATCGTGCCGCTTTATCGCGATCCGCGCTCGGAAATCCCCGTCACCCAGTACAACATGAAGTGGGTGGAGAGCGCCGGGCTCGTCAAATTCGACTTTTTGGGCCTCAAAACCCTCACCACCATTGAGCGGGCCCTCGCCCTCATCGACGAGGATCTAAACCTCGACACCATCCCCCTCGACGACGAGGCCACCTACGCGCTGCTGTCGCGCGGTGAAGGGGCCGGCGTCTTCCAGTTGGAAAGTCAGGGGATGCGCAAGGCGCTCCTCGGCATGAAGCCGGACCGGTTCGAGGACATCATTGCCCTTGTCTCCCTCTACCGGCCGGGGCCCATGGACAATATTCCGAGCTACAACCGCCGAAAGCACGGCGAGGAGGAGCCGGACTATCTCCACCCGCTCTTAGAACCGATCCTCAAAGAAACCTACGGCATCATCATCTACCAAGAACAGGTGATGCAGATTGCCCAGGTGCTGTCGGGCTATACGCTGGGCGAAGCGGACCTTTTGCGCCGCGCCATGGGCAAGAAGATTGCCGCGGAAATGGCGGTGCAGCGGGACCGGTTTGTGGGCGGTGCGGTGGAGCGGGGCACCAAGGCGGCGGATGCGAACCACATCTTCGACCTGGTGGCGAAATTCGCCAACTACGGGTTCAACAAGTCCCACGCGGCAGCCTATGCCCTTGTCGCCTACCACACGGCCTATTTGAAGGCGAACCACCCGCGCGAGTTTCTGGCCGCGTCCATGACGCTCGATATGGGCAACACCGACAAGCTCGCGGACTTTCGCGCCGAAGCTCAGCGCATGGGGATTGCCGTCAGTCCGCCGAGCGTGACCCTTTCGAAGGCCGAGTTTTCGGTTAAGGACGGGGCCATTTTGTATGGGCTTGCGGCGGTAAAAGGTGTCGGCCGGCCGCTGGTGGAGCACATCGAGGCGACCCGGCAAAAGGCGCCCTATGCGGGTCTTTCGGACTTTGCGAACCGGCTTGACCCCAAAGTGGCGCCCAAGCGCGCGCTGGAGGCGTTGGTGTCGGCGGGCGCGTTCGACTGCTGGGTGAAGGACCGTGCCAGCCTCGCAGCGGGCCTTGATGCGGTGCTTGGGGTGGCAAACCGGGTTTCCAGCGGCGCGGCGCTGGGCCAGACGGACTTTTTTGGCAGCGCCAAGGCGGACGATATTCGCCTTCCCACCGACGCGGTGTGGACCCCCGCCGAACGGCTCCAGCGGGAGCACGCCGCGGTTGGATTTTACCTTTCCTCCCATCCCCTCGACGATTTTGCCGCGGCGCTAAAGAGAAAGGGCATTCCCCTTTGGCGCGACTTTGGTCGGGCGGGCAGCAAAGTCGCGGGTGTCGTCCTGTCGCGCCAGGAGCGGCGCACGCGCACCGGGGGGCGCATAGCGGTGGTGCAGCTCTCCGATCCGTCAGGACAGTACGAGGCCATCGCCTTTTCCGACACCTTGGAAGCCTGCCGCGACAAGCTGGA
>JBCCYN010000027.1:0-34101 GCA_039189655.1 Pseudomonadota bacterium
TAAGTGCGACCGCTGGGCAATGGGCAAAAACTCTCCCGCCTTGGTCCATCGTCCCGCGCAGCACCTGATGCCTCAAGGGACGCTTCGCTCTTCGCCCTTGACCCATCAGGCGCTGCCCGGGCTTAAAAAACGTGTCGGCTCCGGAAGAACGTCGCTTTTTGGTGTCCCACCAAAAGAACTAGTCGGGATGGGTGGCGCAACGGTGGGAGTTCTGGCCGCCCGCTAGCGTGCATAACGTTGATGGCTTTCACATCTTGTTCTGTGGCGGAAAAGGGTTCGCTCGGACCTTGCTGCGCTGCGAATGAATTCGATGCTTCGCTCGCGCGAACTTCAGCGGCGACAAGAGCGCGTTTCACCGACATGGAATCATGTTGCGGTTCGAGCCGCGCGGTGAAACAAGAGCTTAGAGGGGTCATGCGATCGCATGATCTTATGAACTGTTCTAGGGCAGTGCTGGAGGACGAAGCTCTCCGCCGCCGACCGGTAACTGCGATCACGACCGGGACGAGCGACAGGAGCGGGCAAAGGGAAAACGGATGGCAAAAATCCTCGTCATCAATCCAAACTCCAATCTGAACGTGACCGACGCCATGGCTGATGCGGTGGCGCCTCTGGCGCTTGAAGGCGGGCCGCAATTCGAGATGCATACGCTCGCCACGGGTCCCATCGGCGTTCAGTCCCAGGCCGACGTGGACGCTGTAGCGCTTCCGCTGCGCGCAATCGTCGCGGAACGGACCGACTGCTCGGTTTTCGTCATCGGTTGTTTTTCCGACCCCGGCCTTGCGGTGTGCCGGGAGGCGACGAAAACGCCCGTTCTGGGTATCCGGGAATGTGCCGTGTTTACAGCGCTTAGCCTTGGGGATCGGTTCGGGCTCGTGGCGCTGGCACCAGCATCGGTGAAGCGGCACACGAGGGCATTCCGGGAAATGGCCGTAAGCGAGCGGTGCGCGGGGATAACGCCGCTGCACATGAGCGTTGCCGAGGCGGAAGAGCCTGGTGCGCTTCCTAAGGTGGAGCGCACGGCCCAGACGTTGATCGATGATGGGGCCGAAGTGATTATCCTGGGTTGCACGGGAATGGCGCGCCACCGGGCGCCGCTCGAAGCGCGCTACGGCGTTCCGGTCATCGATCCCACCCAGGCCGCCGGCGCCCAGGCACTGGGCCTTGCTCTCCTCTCCGGCTCCGAAACCATCAGGCCCGCCGCCGACGCCCTTCTTGCGTCGTAAGCAAGACCGCCCCCGACAGGATCAGTCCTGCGCCCAGAACACTCACCCAATCGGGCCACACGGAGAAGATGGCGGCGTCATATAGGGCGGCGAAGATGAGGGTTGTGTAGGCGATCGGGACCGCAAAACTCGCGTCGGCAAGGCGCATTCCCTGCACCCAGCAAAATTGCGCGGTCAGCATCAGGCAACCGAGGGCCGCCAGCGCAGCCCACTGTTGGGGCGTCGGCGGTGTCCACACGGCGATGACGGCGGTGCTCGACAAAACCGTCCCGAAAATGTTGGACATCAACAGGATTTGGATAGTGGGCTCGGTACGCGTGAGACGTTTGATGAGCGTCATTTCGAACCCCATAGTGAGCGCCGCCGCAAGGGCTGCGAGGGCGCCCATAGAAAGCGCGGCATCTCCTGGCCGCAGCAGCACGAACGCGCCCGCAAGGGAGATCGCCGCCGCTGTCCAGCGCCATTGACCCACCCGCTCTCGCAGGAAGATCGCCGCCAGCGCCATCGTCACGATGGGGGACAAAAACGAGATCGCCGTCGCATCGGAAAGCGGGATCATCGAGGCGGACAAGAAGAGCAGCGTCACCGTCAGCCAGCCACAGGTGGCGCGGGCAAAGTGCAGCGGATAGGCGGGCCTGGTGAGTTGGGGCCGCATCGCCGCGACCACGCCAAGAATGACGATCAACGCGAACATGAAACGCCCATGGGATATCTGGAACGGGCTGAGGGCAGGGCCCAGCGTGTCGGTGCCCAACGCCTTTGCGAGGAGCGTCGTGAAAGCCACGATGGCGGACCCCACCAAGATCAGCCCCGCCGACATCATCATTCGCCGCCGCGCGACCGGCGCGATGGAGGCAGCGTCAAGAGCTGCAGCGGCGCGGCTGGGGCCTTCGGGAGGTGGCACGCAGTCTCCGGTTGCATCAGGAGGGCGCCGCAGGCTGGTGGCGCGGGCAAAACGTAGCACGGCCACCGCCGCGATGCCCTCGCCCAGTTCATTTGACAAGTGTTCTAAGCTCTCCATACTGTTTGCATACGAACGATTCTAAGGGTGCGTATGGCCTACTTGGCGCCGCGGACCATTTCCGATGCGCTTCAGGCGCTTTCGCTGGGGGGTGCCCGCGCCATCGCCGGCGGCACTGACTTTTACCCTGCGCTGGGGGAGCGTCCCGTCGACTTCGACATCGTCGACCTCACTCGCATCGCAGCGCTAAAAAACCTTTCAGCCACCGCCGATGGCGGGTGGCGGATCGGCGCAGCGGTGACTTGGAACGACATTGCCACGGCGAACCTGCCGCCGCTGTTTGACGGGCTTAAGGCCGCCGCCCGGGAAGTGGGTGCGATCCAAATCCAGAACACGGGCACCATTGCTGGTAATTTGTGCAACGCTTCGCCCGCCGCCGACGGCGTGCCATCGCTGATGGCGTTGGGGGCGCAGGTGGAGCTTGCGTCAAAGGGTGGAGTTCGCCGGCTTGCGCTCGACCGGTTCATCACCGGCCCGCGACAAACTGCGCTCGGGCCCGGCGAAATCGTCACCGCCGTACTGTTACCGCCTCACCCGGCTGATGCGGGGAGCGCCTTCCTGAAGCTAGGTGCTCGACGCTACCTGGTTATCTCCATCGCGATGGTAGGCGTGGTCGTTGCCGTTGATGGTGCCGGAATGATCACCCTGGCGCGGGTTTCGGTGGGGGCTTGCTCGCCGGTGGCCAGGCGCCTGCCCGCCCTTGAGGCGGCCCTTGTGGGACGACCGGCGGAAAGCGCATCGGCGCGCGTGGCGGAAGACCACTTCATGGCCCTCAGTCCCATCGGCGATGTGCGCGCCAGTGCCGAATACCGCAGCGGCGCGGTGGTCGAACTGACCCGCCGCGCCCTCGGGGACGCGGTTGAGGCCGCTAGTGCCGCCACGGGTGAAGGGGAAGCGCGCGCATGAGTGAGGCATTCACCCTCGACGGTGCGGAAGATCGCTTGGTCCGCCTCACCCTCAATGGCCGCGTGCAGCACGCCTACCCCACCCCCGGCGAGCGGCTGTCCCACACCCTGCGCGAGAGCCTCGACGCACGGGACGTCAAGGTGGGTTGCGCCACCGGCGATTGCGGCGCCTGCACGGTTCTTCTGGATGGAGACCCGGTGTGCTCCTGCCTTGTGGCCACCCACCAAGCCGAGGGCCGCCAGGTGGAGACGCTAAAGGGCCTGCGCGACGAGATTGCACCGCTGCGCGATGCCTTCCTCAACCACGGAGCCGCCCAATGCGGCATCTGTACCCCGGCGATGCTGGTGTCGGCGGCAGCGTTGCTGCGCCAGCGCCAGTCTCCGGCAGAGGCAGATGTGGCGGACGCCCTTGCCGGCGTCCTTTGCCGATGCACGGGCTACCGGAAAATCATCAAAGCCATCGTCGATGTGGGTGAAGCCGTGCGGCCGGTTTCGGCAGGAAATGTGGGCGAGCCCATCGCGCGCATTGATGGCCGGCCCAAGGTGGACGGCAGCGAGATTTTTGGCGATGACGTCGCGAGCGCAGAGACCCTCGTTCTCAAGGTGGTGCGCTCACCCCATCCCCGCGCGCGATTTGCCTTCGGCGACCTTTCCGCCTTTAGCGCGCTGCACGGCCTAACCCGTATCCTCACCGCGAAGGACGTGCCTGGCCGAAACAATTTTGGCGTCATACCCGCCTTCGCCGACCAGCCGGTTTTCGCCGAGCGCGAGGTTCGCTTTATCGGTGAGGCGGTGGCAGCCGTGGTGGGTGATGCGGACGCCATCGCGACCCTTGATCTAGACCACTTTCCCGTCGTCTGGGAGCCGCTGGAGCCGGTGCTCGACCCCCGGGATGCGGCCCATGGGGAACCGGTGCACCAAAGCCGTGCGGAAAACGTCCTGTGCCGCGGTGTGGTGCGCACCGGCGACGCCCGCGCGGCGCTTGGAAAAGCCGATGTGGTCCTGGAAGGCAGTTTCTCGACGCCCTTTGTGGAGCACGCCCCCATCGAGCCGGAGGCCGGCGTAGCGTTTCCCGTGGACGGGCGCGTGGAGGTCCACGCCTGCACCCAGGCGCCGGTCATGGACCAGGAGGGCATTGCCGACATTCTGGGGCTTCCCCTGTCAGCGGTCCGTGTTGTGCCGACGGCGGTGGGGGGCGGTTTTGGGACCAAGCTCGACCTTTCCGTCCAGCCGTATATCGCCCTTGCCGCGCTCCTCACCGGCCAAGGCGTGCGCATGACCTACAGCCGCACCGAATCCATGCAATCGACCACCAAGCGGCACCCTTCGCGCATAACCGCCAAGGTGGGCGCAACGCGCGAAGGCATGATCAGCGGTCTTTTGCTGGAAGGCACGTTCGACACGGGCGCCTATGCCAGCTGGGGTCCGACGGTGGCGGTGCGTGTGCCGGTGCACGCCTCCGGCCCCTATGCGGTTCGAGACTATGAGGCCATCGGCACGGCGGTTCATACCAACAACACGCCGGCGGGCGCGTTCCGTGGTTTTGGTGTTCCCCAGTCCGCCATCGCGCAAGAATCACTTTTTGAAGAGCTTGCCCATCGCCTTGCCATCGACCCCTTGGAATTTCGCTACCAAAACGCCCTTCAATGCGGAGTGCCCACGGTCTGCGGGCAGGTGTTTTCCCAAGGTGTGGGCATTCGCGCCTGCATCGACGCACTGCGACCGCACTGGCGGCGGGCACGGGCCGAAGCCGAAGCCGCCAACGAAGGCAGTCCCGTGGTGCGCCGCGGCGCCGGAATGGCCTGCGCCTGGTACGGCTGCGGCAACAGTGGGATGGCAAACCCGTCGACCATCAGAGCGGGGGTGCGCTCGGACGGCCGTATCGTCCTCCACCAGGGCGCGACGGATATCGGGCAAGGTTCTAACACCGTCATTACGCAGATCTTTGCCACCGCCTTGGGCGTTCCGGTGGAGGCGGTGGAGCTGGTGGGGCCGGATACGGACGTGACGCCCGATGCCGGCAAAACCAGCGCCTCGCGCCAGACCTTCGTCACCGGCAACGCGGCGCGGCTCGCGGGCGAAGCGCTTCGGGCGAAAATCCTGCGGGCCACCAACGCCGGCGAGGACGCGCAGATCATCCCCGGCTCGCGGGTCGATGTGGTCGACCGTGGGCGCAGGCAAAACCTTGACCTCTCCCGCCCGCCGGACACGCTGGAGTACGTGTTCGCCGTGGAGGAGGCCTACGATCCGCCCACCCGGCCCCTGGATGAAAACGGCCAGGGCGAGCCCTACGCGGTCTACGGGTACGCCGTGCACCTTGCCGAGTTAGAGGTGGACACTGCCCTTGGCACCGTGCGGGTGAAAAAATTCACGGCCGCCCATGATGTGGGCAAAGCGATCAATCCGACCCTCATTGAAGGGCAGGTGGAAGGCGGTATCGCCCAGGGGCTGGGGATGGCGCTGATGGAAGCCTACATCCCCGGCCGCACGGAAAACCTCCACGATTATCTGATCCCCACCATCGGCGACATGCCGCCGGTGGAGACCCTCATCGTCGAGGAGCCCGATGCCCATGGCCCGTTCGGGGCCAAGGGCCTGGGCGAGCACGTGCTGATCCCCACGGCGCCGGCCATTCTCAATGCCATCTTCCATGCCACCGGTGGGCGCGTGCGGGATGTGCCGGCAACGCCCGAGCGCGTCCTGGCGGCCATCGCCGAAGCGCGGCAGCGCACGCCATGACGGTTCCGGCGCGTACCGAAGACGTGGCGCCGCCGAAGCCGGAGAAAATTCGCTGCGACGCCTGCCCGGTGCTCTGCTTCATCGCCGAGGGCCGCACCGGTGCCTGCGACCGCTACGCCAACCAGGGCGGCAATCTGGTGCGCCTCGACCCGCTCACGATCTTAGAATCCGGCGATGACGACCAGCGCGTCGTGCCCTTCCTGTCCGGCGCAGAAGACTGGGGCGGCGAGCCCTTTTCCAGCGGCAAGCAATTCGTCACCGCCATCGGTGCCGGCACCACCTACCCGGACTACAAGCCGGCGCCTTTCATTGTCAGCCAGAAGGTGGGCGATGAGGACATGGTCACCGTCGTTACCGAGGGGATTTTCAGCTACTGCGGCGTTAAGGTGAAGGTGGACACCGACCGGCACATTGGTGAAGAGCGGGCTGTGGTGCGGGTGGACGGCGAGCCTGTCGGTCACGTGATGACGGGCGAGTACGGCTCCAAAATGCTATCGCTGGGCGGTGTCGATCACCTGACCGGCGGCTCCAAGAAGGAGGGGCGGGTCACCTGCTCGACGCTTCTTGCGCTGTGCAATCGGCAGAGCGTTGACATGGAGGTGGACGACGGGGCGCAGCTCACCATAGCAGCGGGCAAAGCGCCGGTGATCAACGGCGTGGAAGAGGCGCGCATGCGCGTGGGCTGCGGGTCGGCGACCATTGGCATGTTCGCCCGGCAGTGGGCGCCCCACGTGGACGAGGTGGTGGTGGTGGACGACCACATCACCGGCGTCCTTTCAGAACACCAGGCCGGAAAGCTCCTGGACATTGCGCCCACGGGTATCAAGGTGAAGGGCCGCAAGTCGACCCCTGGCCGCTATTTCCAGGTGGCCGCCCCCGGCACGTCCTGGGGTGGCACCAACATCGACGACCCGCTCGAAATTCTCGGACCCTTCAACGAGAAGATTGCGTGGCCGGGGATGCGTCTCCTGATGGTATCCACCACCGGCGAGCAGTTTGCGTATTTTACCCTCGACGATGAATTGCGGCCGGTGCCGACGGATCTAACGGCGCCCCTTTCGCAGGTAGTGGATCGCATTGCGGAAAACTGCGAGCCCGCGGTGGCGTCAGTGCTCTTCATGGGTGGCGCGGGGGGCTCGCTGAGGGCGGGCGTGACGGAAAATCCCGTGGCCCTCACCCGCTCGGTGAAGGCGGCGCTCACCAAGGTCACCTGCGGCGGCGCACCGGCCTATGTGTGGCCCGGCGGCGGCATCACGGTCATGGCCGACGTCACCGAAATGCCCGAAAACGCATTCGGTTACGTGCCGACACCGGCGCTGGTGGCACCCATCGAGTTCACCCTGCGCAGGGAGGATTATGGGGCACTGGGGGGCTACACCGAGGAGGTGCGGGCGCTGGACGATGTCCTTGCGGTGGGGACGGCGGCAGGTGTTCGCCGCGTGAGGGGCGTTGCCGCATGATGGAGCGCCCCGCTTCCCGCTGGCTCGACGACGGCCGCCTTGCCCTTTCCCACGGGCCCATCGACCTCATTTTGTCGGCCGAGGGCCCGGCCGCGGACGTCGCCTATGATGCCGCCACCCGGCGGTTTGACACGATTTTGGAAGAGCTGGCCGCCGAGCTACCCCATCTGCGTGCGCCGGACATGCCCGTGGGCGGGGCTGTCGCGCACCGCATGGCTGCCGCCACCGGCCCGCACCGGCCTGCCACCTACGTCACGCCCATGGCAGCGGTGGCCGGGGCCGTTGCCGACGAAATTCTTGCCGCAATGCGCTCGGCCGGCCCGCTCACCCGCGCCATCGTTAACAACGGCGGCGACATTGCCATCCACCTTGCGCCCGGCACCACGGCCAATGCCCGCATCGCCTTTGCCGATGGCAGCACGGCGGGGAATGTCCACCTTTGCGCTGAAGACCCCATCAGGGGAATTGCGACGTCCGGGCGTCACGGGCGCAGCCTTTCACTGGGCATTGCCGACAGCGTTACAGCGCTCGCGAGCACGGCGGCGGCGGCCGATGCGGCGGCGACGCTCATCGCCAACGGTGTGGACCTCGTGGGCCATCCGAGCGTGACCCGCGTTCTGGCCGAAGAGCTTGATCCCGACAGCGATCTTGCCGGGCGCCTCGTCACCACCGCGTGCGCACCGCTCCATCGGGTGGAGATCGCCGCGGCACTTTCGGCCGGCGCGACGGTGGCGGAAAGCATGCGCGAGCGTGGTCTCATCGCCGCGGCAGCGCTTTTCCTGCAGGGCCGTGTGAAGCTGGTAGGCCCTCACTTCAAACCGCTTTCTCCTAAGGAGTGGTCCAACCGATGAGCGCTGACGTGCGCAAAATAGCCGTCTTCACCGACGAAACCCACCGCGAGATGGGTCGGACCATCGCGCCGCCCACACGCCGCGCGGCTGCGGTCGCCGTCATCGCAAACCCGTTCGCGGGCCGCTATAGCCACGACCTCGCGGTGCTGATGGAGATCGGCGCCGAGATGGGGGCGATGCTGGGCAATCGTGCCGTCCGTGCCCTCGCCATCGCGCCTGAGCAGGTGGAGAGCTACGGCAAGGCCGCCATGGTGGGCGAGAACGGTGAGTTGGAGCATGCCGCTGCCATCTTGCACCCTAAACTCGGCGCTCCGCTGCGGGCGGAGGTGGGTGGCGGCAAGGCGCTCGTTCCCTCGTCCAAGAAAATGGGGGGGCCAGGTCAGGTGCTCGACATTCCGCTGGGGCACAAGGATGCGGCGTACGTGCGCTCGCATTTCGACGGCATGGAAGTGCGTCTCAACGATGCCCCAAGGGCGGACGAAATTTTGGTTGCTGTCGCTGTAACGGATTCTGGCCGGCCACTTCCGCGCGTCGGTGGGCTACAGAAGGACGAGATCCAAGGCGATGATGGCCTCCGCTGACCGCAGGCCTCGGGTGGTTCGCGCGGACGCCTGGACCGGCGGCGCACCCTTCCACGGCCACATTCAAGGCAACGATTTCGGCGGCGAAATCACAGTCCTTTACGGCAAGTTCTACGGGTTGGGTGCCGGTCCGCCACTTCATTTCCATCCCTACGAAGAAGTTTTCCTGCTCCAGTCGGGCAGGGCGCGCTTCACGGTCGGCGACGACACCCTCGAAGCAGCTGGCGGCGACCTCGTTTTGGCTCCGGCCCATGTCCCACACAAGTTCGAGAACCTCGGTCCCGGCCCGCTCGTCAGCATCGACATCCACATGAGCCCGGAATGGATCCAGACCAACCTTGAGGAAAAAGATGGCTGAGCGCGCCAACGTCGGCGTCCCGTGCGCCGCTTTCTGGGACCCAACAAGCCGCAACTCTCTCGAAAAAATCAACGAACTGCCTCGCCTTGAAGCGCGGCGGAACTGCGCGAAGGAGCCTTTCATGACAACCCGCCGAACGATCACCAAAGCCCTTGGTGCTGCCGTCCTCGCTGCCTCGCTCGCCGGGCCGACGGGAGCCATCGCCCAAGACCCCATCAAGATCGGCGAGATCAACTCCTATACGCGCCTGCCGGCCTTCACAGAGCCCTACAAAAAGGGCTGGGAACTGGCGCTTGAAGAAATCAACGCAGCCGGCGGGGTGAATGGACGGCCGCTCGAAATCATCTCGCGCGATGACACCGGTGATCCGGCCACCGCCATCCGCATTGCCGACGAGATGATCACCCGGGACGAGGTGGCCTTCTTGTTCGGCACGTTCCTGTCCAACATCGGCCTCGCGGTATCGGACTTTGCAAACCAGAAACAGGTGTTCTTCCTGGCCTCAGAACCCCTTTCGGACGCCATCGTCTGGGCGAAGGGCAACGACTACACCTACCGCCTGCGCCCCTCGACGCACATGCAGGCCGCCATGCTCGCCGCCGAGGCTGCCAAGACCGATGCGGTAAAGTGGGCCACCATCGCACCCAACTACGCCTACGGGCAGGACGCAGTAAAAGCGTTCCAGCAGGAACTGAAGAAGCTGAAGCCCGAAGTAGAATTTGTCGAAGAACAGTGGCCGACGCTGTTTAAGATTGACGCCGGGTCGGCGGTGCGGGCTCTGGAAGGCGCCAAGCCCGACGGGATTTACAACGTCACCTTCGGCGGGGACCTCGCAAAATTCGTGCGGGAAGGCTCGCTTCGTTTCTTGTTTGACGACCGCGTGGTGGTCAGCCTCCTTTCGGGCGAGCCGGAATACCTGGAGCCGCTGGGTGATGAAACGCCCAATGGGTGGATCGTTACCGGCTATCCGGGCAACGACGTCAACACGCCAGAGCACGACGCATTCGAGAAAGCGTACATGGATAAGTGGGGCGAAGCACCGAAAACCGGGTCCATCGTTGGTTACAACTCCATGATGACCATCAAGACGTTGTTGGAGCAGTCCCCGTCCCTTGAGACCAATGACCTCCTTGCCACCATGGAAGGCCTCGAAGTGGAGAGCCCGACCGGGCCCTTCACTTTCCGCGCTGCCGACCACCAGGCGACCATGGGGGCCTACGTGGGAAAAACCGCGTTGGTCGATGGAAAGCCAACCATGGTGGAATGGTTCTACGCGCCGGGCGAAGACTTTCTGCCGTCAGAGGAAGAGGCCGCTAAACTCCGGCCTGGCGGTTAGTAAACGCTGGTCAGACGCGGGAAGACGGTGGGGCAACGGCTTTTGTACGGTGATTGGACGTCCACTAGCCTTGCCGTGCCGCGTCCCCACCGGTTACGCCGAACGGGTCCGCAGTCCGATCCTAACGGTGATTCCCATGAGTGATGTCGCCACGACGACGCCGCGCAAAAAACCGACTTTGAAGAGCCGGGTCAAAAAGATCGGCAACTGGCCCGGCAAAGCCGCCACCGCCAAGATCGAGCAGGTGATGGGGAAGAACTCGCTCGTCGGCGATGCACCCGTACACGACAACGCCGATTTTCCCTGGGCAAAGATGCTGGAGGACAACTGGGAAATCATTCGCCGCGAGCTGGAAGGCGTCATCGCTGGGCGCGACGAGATGCCGACAATGCAGTACATCTCAAAAACCCAGCGAAAGATTATTAAGACCGACGGCTGGAAGACTTACTTCTTCACCGCCTATGGCGAGCGGGCGGACGAAAACTGCCGGCGATGCCCCGAAACCACAAAACTCCTCGACAAAATCCCAAACCTGGAACTCGCGTTCTTCTCGATCCTCGCGCCCGGAAGCCATATCCGCGCACACCGGGGCGTGTTCAAGGGGCTCATTCGGGCGCACCTGGGCCTCATCGTGCCGGAGCCGTCG
This sequence comes from Pseudomonadota bacterium, assembly GCA_039189655.1. Lineage (GTDB taxonomy): Bacteria > Pseudomonadota > Alphaproteobacteria > Rhizobiales > Amorphaceae > Acuticoccus. Next base: position 11,124 of record JBCCYN010000027.1, read on the forward strand.
GAAAAAGTCCGCATGTCGGTGGGCGATAAAATGGTCTACTGGCGCGAGGGGGCATGCACCGTCTTTGATGATACGTACATGCACGAAATCTGGAACGAGACCGATGGAACCCGCGTCGTTCTCCTTCTGGATGTCCACCGGCCTCTGCCGCCGGCGCTCAACGCCTTCAACCGCACGCTCCTGCGCATCGCTCGCATGATGCCTTTCGTCCGCGAGCCAGTCCGACAACACCGGGCCTGGGAGAAGGATTTTTATGGCAAATCTTGAGGGGGTTTCCGGGCTCGGAGTGGGTGGGTGCACCCCTCCCGCCTCGTGCCGAAATTATCCTACGGAGCGGATCTCGCCTCAACCCACGCTGCGCTTTTCAGGGTTGACCCGAGATCCGCTCCGCAGGACCCGAAACGCAGTCGGCTCCGGAAGAAGGTCGGTCTTTCCGTCTCTCCAAAAGAAGATGACTTTGGCAAGTGCCGAGGGGCCCACAGCTTGCCGCCACAGGGAGAGTGGGACGTGAGCCTCTGGCTGACACTGTTGGGCGTGTTCGCCGTCTTCATTCCGGCGCTGATGTTGCCGGGGCCGGACTTTGTGGCCGTCGTCCGTTCGACTATGGCCCGCGGCACCCGCGCGGGACTTTTGACCACGGTGGGAGTGTCGATCGGGCTCTTCTTTTACGCCAGTCTTTCGATGCTGGGGCTTTCGGCGATACTCATTGAATATCAATGGCTTGCCACCACCGTCAGAATTCTGGGTGGGGCATACCTCATCTTCCTCGGCGTGCGGCTCCTGAGAGCGAAGCGGGCGGACTTCCACGTGGGTTCCGACGAACCACCATCGCGCCGGCGGGCCATCCTATTCGGCCTGTCCGTCACGCTGACCAACCCCAAGGCGGTGGTACTCTTCGCGAGCGTCTTTGCCACCGCCATGACCCCGACGACACCGATCTGGTTTATGCTCGTTCTCATCGGCCTCGTCACAACGAGCGCGTTGGTCTGGTATACACTCGTTACGCTCTTCATCGCATCACCACCCGTGGTGCGGAGGCTTGGCGATACCAAGCACTGGGTGGAGCGCGTTGCCGGAGGAAGTTTCGTCCTCATCGGCCTTTCGGTGATGGCGCGGTCGCGGGCACCGGTCTCACCATGACAATCGAACAGATCATCGCGTTCAACGTGACGCTCCTCGCGGCCATCGCGAGCCCGGGGCCGGCGTTTCTCGTTCTCGTTCGAACCTCCCTTGCCCGTGGCCGGCGCGCAGGGATCGCAACCGGGTGTGGCCTTGCGGTAATGGCGTCCACCTGGACACTGATGGCGCTCCTGGGCCTCGACGCCATTTTCCGCCTCGTTCCGTGGCTTTACTTGGCTGCGAAAATCGCTGGGGCCCTATATCTTCTCTACATCGCCGTGCGTACCTGGCGCTCGGCCCGCAACCCCATCGAAACCGACGCCGCCCCCGCCAAACGCGCGTTCCGCGATGGTCTCATCATCAACTTCTTGAACCCCAAGTCGGTGCTCTTCGCGGCAGCGGTCCTTGTGGTTATCTTTCCGGCGGCAATGCCGCTGGCAGACAAAGCATTCGTTATGGCGAACCATCTTGTGGTGGAAATTGTGGTTTACGCCATTTTGGCGACCACGCTTTCAACCACTGCGGTGAGCCGCCAATACTTACGCGCAAAAGTCTATCTTGACCGTGCGGCTGCACTTATCCTTGGTGCACTCGGGCTGCGTCTCCTGGTGAGCCGCTGAACGTCGACCGTGAGTTTTTACTTCGCCCAACTCCTCACCGGACTTGCCAACGCCTCGTCGTTGTTTCTGATCGCCTCGGGGCTTTCCATTATCTTCGGTGTGACGCGCGTCGTGAATTTTGCGCACGGCTCGCTCTACATGCTGGGCGCCTACTTCGCCTATACGCTGATCACGACGCTCGACTTCGGTGCCGGCGGTTTTTGGTTCTCCGTCCTGGCGGCTGCGGCGATTGTGGCCGTGATCGGCGGCGTTATCGAGATCCTCATCCTTCGCCGCATCTACCAATCACCGGAACTCTTTCAGCTCGTTGCGACGTTCGGCGTGGTTCTTATCGTCCAGGACGCAGCGCTGGCGATTTGGGGCGCTGAAGATCTTTTGGGTCCCCGTGCGCCGGGGCTCGATCGGGCCGTGCGCATTTTCGGCGAACCCATCCCCGAATACGACCTTGCGCTCATTGTAATAGGTCCTGTGGTGCTCGGTCTCATCTGGCTGATCTTCAACCGCACCCGCTGGGGCATTCTGGTAAGAGCCGCCACCCAGGACCGCGAGATGGTGGGTGCGCTCGGTGTCAACCAGCGCCTCCTCTTCACCAGCGCGTTCATGCTCGGTTCCTTCCTCGCCGGGCTCGGCGGCGCGCTTCAGGTCCCGCGCGAAGCGGTCAGCCTCCTCATGGATCTTTCCATCATCGGTGAAGCATTCGTCGTCGTGGTGATCGGCGGCATGGGCTCGGTCACAGGCGCGTTCGTGGCGGCGGTCATCATCTCGGTGCTCAACGCGTTTGGCGTTCTCGTCTTCCCGCAAATTTCTCTGATCCTGCCGTTCCTGGTGATGGCGGTCGTGCTCATCGTGCGGCCCTACGGACTGTTCGGCACAGCCGCGTCCGCCCACGGAGGCGCCACCGTCCCCGAAGCACCGCTGCGCCCCCTGGGCCAGACAGGGTTTATCGTCGCCGGGCTCCTGATGGTCGCCGTTGCTGCGTTCCCGGTATTCGACAGCGGCTTCGTCCTCGTCCTGATCAAAGATGTGCTGATCGCGATGCTCTTTGCGGCGAGCCTCCATTTCATCATGGGGGTGGGTGGCATGGTCTCATTCGGCCACGCCGCCTACTTCGGCCTCGGCGCCTACGCCGCCGCCATAGCGGTGCGTGACCTTGGCCTCCCTATGCTTCCCGCTATGGCCTTTGGACCTCTGGTGGCTGGGCTCGCAGCGTTGGTGTTCGGGTGGTTCTGCGTGCGCCTTTCCGGTGTCTACCTTGCCATGCTGACCCTTGCTGCAGCGCAGATCCTCTGGGGCATTACGTTCCAGTGGCAGAGCGTGACCGGTGGGGACGATGGCATTTTGGGCGTATGGCCCGCCGCCTGGGCGTCCGGGAACACCGCTTACTACTATCTGGCGCTCGTCCTTTGCGGCTGTGGGCTCCTCCTCATTCGCCACCTCGCCCATGCCCCCTTCGGCTACGTCCTGCGGGGCGGCCGCGACTCGCCCGTGCGCGCGGAAGCCATCGGTATCGATCTCACCACCCACCAGTGGTTCGGGTTCGCCCTGGCAGGAGTCTTTGCAGGTGTCGCGGGGGTGGTTTTTGCTTTCTCCAAGGGGAGCGTCTTCCCCGACACCCTTGCCATCTCCCAGTCGGTGGATGGGCTCATCATGGTGCTTCTGGGTGGCATCCAAGCGCTGGCGGGGCCGCTGCTGGGAGCTGGCGCATTCGTCCTCATCGAGGACTACGTCACCCGGCTTGACTATTGGCGGGCAATTTTCGGGGTGATCATTCTTCTCATCGTCCTTGCCGCGCCCGATGGCATTGCCGGTGGGCTCTCCCGCGCCTGGCGAATCGCGCGACCTGGAGCTGCGCTATGAGCGTCCTCACCGTAACCGGCCTGTCGAAATCCTTCGGCGGCATCAAGGCGGTGGCAGGGGTTTCCTTCGCGCTGGAAAAGCGCGAGTTCTTGGCGCTCATCGGCCCCAACGGTGCAGGCAAGACCACCTGCTTCAACATGTTGAACGGCTACGAAAAGCCCGACACAGGCTCGGTGCTCCTGGACGGCGCGGAGCTGGTGGGCCGCAAGCCAAGGGACGTGTGGCGTATGGGCGTTGGCCGCACATTCCAAATCACCGAAACCTTCGTCTCCATGACGGTGCGGGAGAACGTGCAGATGGCGCTCATCTCCCATCACCGCCGCACCCGCTCGATGTTCTCGCGGGCAACCCGTCTGTTTGCAGACGAGGCGGACGGGCTCCTGGCGCGGGTGGGGATGGAGAACGAGGCGGAGCGGGCGGCCTCCGAGCTTGCCTATGGAGACCTAAAGCGGCTGGAGCTTGCCATCGCCCTTGCCCACGCCCCAAAAGTTCTCCTCATGGATGAGCCCACCGCGGGCATGGCCCCGTCCGAGCGGCTCGCGTTGATGGCCCTCACCGCGCGCATCATTGCCGACGAGGGGGTGAGTGTCCTTTTTACCGAGCACGATATGGATGTGGTGTTCACCCACGCGGATCGGGTGCTTGTCCTCAATCGCGGCACTCTCATTGCCGAAGGGAGCGGCGAAGAAATTCGCGCCAACCCGCTCGTGCAAGAAGTCTATCTGGGCGGCGGCACCGTATTTTCCGCGGAGCACGCCTGATGCTGCGGGTCGATGGCCTCAATACGTTTTATGGTGGCGCCCATATCTTGCGCGACGTGGCGCTCTCCATCGGCGCGGACGAGGTGGTGGCGCTTCTGGGCCGCAACGGGGCGGGGAAGTCCACGACCATTAAATCTATCATGGGGCTGGTGCGGCCCCGTTCCGGCGACATTCGCCTGGGCGACGAACCCATCTTTGGGGCGCCGCCCTACCGTATTTGCCGCGCCGGTATCGGATATGTGCCTGAGGATCGCCGCGTGTTTCCTGCGCTCACGGTGGAGGAAAACCTTGAAGTGGGACGTCGCCCGGCGGAGGACGGCTCGGATGGTTTTACGGTAGAGGCGCTTTATGCGCTCTTTCCCAACCTGGCCGAGCGGCGGCGCCAGGCGGCGGGCAGGCTCTCGGGCGGCGAGCAGCAGATGCTCACCATTGCACGCACCCTCATGGGAAACCCGCGTCTTGTCCTTCTTGATGAGCCGTCCGAGGGAATTGCCCCGCGCATCGTGGAGGAACTGGCTCGCGTCATTGTGGATCTTAAACGCCAGGGGCTCGCCGTGCTCTTGTCGGAGCAGAACCTTCACTTCGCCAGACTGGTGAGCGATCGTGCCGTGATCATTGAAAAAGGCGAAATCCGATTTGCTGGCGGCTTCGGTGAACTGGAAGCGCAGCCGGAGATCGCGCAGAACTATCTGGTGGTGTGAGCACGCCTATGCCCGATCCCACTTATCGCCTGGATGATCAGGTGGGTTATCTGCTGCGCCTGGCGAGCCAGCGGCATGCGGCACTCTTCCAATCGCTTATGACCCACGATCTGACACCCACCCAGTTCGCCATGCTGGCGCGCCTTGGCGAGGTGGGGAGCGGATCGCAAAATCAACTGGGGCGCCTTGCGGGTATGGACGTCGCCACCGCCAAAGGCGTGGTGGACCGGCTCGCTGCAAAGGGCCTTGTCACCCTGTCACCCGATCAAAGCGATGGCCGGCGGCACGTTATTTCCCTTTCGCCTGAGGGCGAGAAGCTCCTTCCGGAGCTGCGCAAGATCGGCCGAGAAATTTCTCGCGCGACACTGGCACCACTCACCCAGCATGACCGGCAGGAAATTACCCGCCTTCTCAGGGCGCTGGCGTAGGCGCTTTGCCTGGCTCGGAGCTGCTTTGGCTCGCCGTCCGGCTGCTGGTCCATTTGCCTTCGAGCGCTTTCCGTCCCCACACAATTCGTTCGCACCCTGAACCGTTTCCGGACGCCTTGGCTTGAGGTTGGTCGGGGCGAGTGATGCCGGTCCCCGGCACCGCGCTGGTCGTAAAGCGATATATTGCAGCACTGGCCACAGCCCGAAGCAGGCTATCGGGCCTAAGGTCTGTTGAAGGCGCTTGGGACCGCCGGCGCCATCGCGCCGCGTGGTGCGAACAGCGCGAGGTTGACGCAGGATGCTGGCATGGCAGGGGCACGTGCGACGCGTTTTTCCGTCGCCGAAGCGATTCTAGCTCCCGAACGCAAAACGGGATCGACTGCTGCCGTGTCCGAAGAACCCCTAGCCCATAACGAGGATATCGCCCTCCCGTCCTTTCGTATCCGCACGCTGGGGCTTGCGAAGCTGGCTGCCAACGCGGCGGGCGTAGAGGCTGCCCTCATCGATATGGGTGAAACGGCTGGGCCGATCGTATTCGCTCCGGACGACGACTACGCCGATAGGATCGCCGCCGCCTGGCGTGCGCCGTCGCCGGATGAGACGATGGTTCCGCTCCTGGCGAATTACGATTCCACAGAACCCTTTGCGGTGGGCGTCACTGCGCCACTGCGCGTCGGGGGGCGTCGGGGTTTTGTCGCCATCATTGCTGAACCGTCCATGGCGCCGGCCTTCCGCGAACACTCCGTGCTCGAGCTGGTGCGCGAGCTTGCCGCTGACTGGGACCGTCAACAGGACGCCAACGCCCTTTGGACCGACCGCCAATTTGCCGATCGCGAGGAGGTGCAGCTGATGAATGCCCTCTTTCGCGCGGGCACCATGCGGGGACGCGGCGCCGATGAGCTGAGCGAGGCGAGCGACCGCGCCCGTGACATTCTGGGCTTACCCAACCTTGTCACCATGGACGACGTCCTCGATTCGGTGAGCGCGCACGACCGCATATACCTGCGCTCCGTTCTGGCCGGCGAGCAGGGGATCGGCCCCATCACCTACGAATTTGATATGGAGGTGGACGGCAAGGTGGACCGCGGCATCCGAATGCGTATCGCATTTGAGGCTGAGGGTACTGAGAGCGGGCTCACCTGGCGCGCGGCGCTGGAGGACGTTACCCAAGAGCGTCAGCAACTGGCGGAGCTGCGAACCCGGGCCGAACGTGACCGGCTCACGGGCGTCTACAACGAAAGTCAATTTTCCCGCACCCTTGCCGACGCCATCGAGGAGGCGAAGCACCATCGCGAGCATGTGGGCCTCGTCCTTGTCTCCATCGATTCTTTCCATGAGCTTGATGCCCTTGTGGGGCGGGCGGCCTCCGACAGCGTGGTGCGCTTTGTCGCCCGCGCCATCACCAACCTTGTGCGCAGCACCGATACAGTGGTGCGCCTCGGCCGGGCGGATTTTGGGGTGATTTTGGCTCGCGCCGCCGACGAAGGCGGCCTTGTAAGCCGAGCGCTAAAGATCCGCGACGCGCTCGCGACCCAGGTCAACATCGGTGACAGCAGCGTTGCCATCACCGCATCCCTTGGTTTTGCGGTTTACCCGCAGGACACCGACTTGGGAGTGGATCTTTACGCCGCCGCGTCCCATGCCCTTGGCGAAACCGTTTCCGGCCTGGCGATGATCCGGCGCTATGACCGCAAGGCGCGCCAGCGTCACGACGACGAAAAACACCTCATGGAGGACATTCGGCGCGGCATCGAGGCAGATGAGTTCGTCCCCTACTTCCAGCCGAAGGTGGATCTGGAGAGCGGCGCCGTTGTTGGCTTTGAAGCGCTGTGCCGTTGGCAGCACCCGACCCGGGGTTTGCTGACGCCCGGCGCTTTCCTCTCGGCCCTCGAATCCACAACCGTCGGGATGGATCTTTCCAACGTCAGCCTGTTCGGATCGTTCGAAGCGGCCCGGGCGTTTAAGGACATGTCCCTGGCGTTCGGCCATATCGCCGTCAACCTGAGCGCTGCACAGCTCGCCAAGCCGGGTCTCGCCCTCGTCGTCTCCGAACTTCAGGAGCGTTTTGGCGTCACCTGCGACGAGATAAGTTTCGAGGTGCTCGAAAACGTGCTGATGCGCGACAAGACGGTGGTGTGCGACAACCTCGACGATTTGTGGCGCGCGGGCTTCCGGATTTCCCTGGATGATTTCGGCACGGGCTTCGCGTCGCTCACGCACATCCGTAAGCCGTTCATCGACGAGGTCAAAATTGACCGCAGTTTTGTGATGGATGCCGGCACATCGCCGAACGATCAGCAGATCGTGGCCGCCATCGTTCAGATGGCTCGCAAGCTCAATCTCCACATGGTGGCTGAGGGCATTGAGGACGAGGATACCCTAGCAAAGCTCCGCGCGTTGGGCTGCACCACCGGGCAGGGTTTTGTCTTCGCGCCCGCGCTGCCCTTCTCGGAAGCCGCGGAGTTCCTCGGTCGCCAGAATCGAATTTTTAACATCCTCGGCGCAGCGGGCCGGCCCTCGCCCCTAGACCCAGACCCGCGCACTTCGCCTGTGAAGCCAGGAAAGAGGACCGACGAACCTCCTGGATCGGCGGACAGCTAGCCCACAGCCGTCGGCGAGACATGCCCTCGCGGTATTCCAGTATGGTCAACGAACACATTGGGCGGGTCTTGGCGCAAGAGCCCACCGATGTTTTGCCATCGCCCAGCACAAATCCGCCCTCGGATGGTCACCCCAGGGGGATCGCTCGTCGGGGCGGCGCGCCTACCCGGGAACCTGCTCCTTGCGGTGACTCGCGAGGACATCAAGCAGCGTGTCAGCAACGAAATGCACTTCGTCGGCAGTCAGGTCCGGACCCATGGGAAGGCTCAAAACCTCCCGCGAGAGCTGTTCGGAAACGGCCAAGGACTCGTCGCCCTCCAGGAGATTGTCGAACGCGGGGTGCCGGTGGAGCGGCACGCGGTAGAAAAGGCCGCTACCGATCTGGCGCTCGGCAAGGGCCGCGCGCACCGCGTCGCGGTTGGGCACCCGCACGGTATAAAGCGCCCAAGCTGACCGAGACGCACCGTCTGCCAGCGGGACGACGCATGCGCCTCGCAACCGGCGCGAGTAAAGTGCAGCGATTTCCGCGCGGCGATTGAGCTCGGCCTTGAACACGGCGATTTTTGAAAGCAGCACGGCGGCCTGAATGGTGTCGAGCCGGCCGGTCATGCCGATGCGCATGGCCTCGTCACCGTCGCCCTGGCGGCCATGGGTGCGGATCTGGCGCACGGTCTCCGCCAAACCGTCGTCATCGGTCAGGACGGCACCGCTGTCGCCGAAAGCGCCCAGGGGCTTAGTGGGGTAAAAACTGATGCAGGTTATGGGGGCCAGCGAGCCGACCCGTTGGCCGCCCAGCGCGCCGCCAAAACTCTGGGCCGCATCGGCAATAATCCGCAGCCCGTGCGCATCCGCCTTGCGGGCGATCGCCTCATAGTCGGCCGGCCGGCCAAAGAGATCGACGGGCATGACCGCCCGGGGCACCAGACCGCGGCGGCGGGCGCCAAGGACCGCACCGGGAATCTGGTCAGCGTCGATATTGAATGTCGCCGGGTCCACGTCCACGAACACCGGCGTTGCGCCGACGGCGATCACCACAGCGGCCGTGGCGGAAAAGGTGAACGCCGGCACGAGAACCGCGTCGCCCTGGCCGATGCCCATGGCCATGAGCGCCATAATGAGCGCGTCCCTACCGGAGGAAACGCCGATGGCGTGGGACACACCGGCGAACGAGGCGAGCTCCTCTTCGAGCGCGCCCACCTCAGGTCCCAGGATAAACTGCCCATGGTCCATGACCCGAGCGACGCGCCGATCAATGTCTTGGCGCAGGCGCACCTGCTGGCGTTTCAGATCGAAGAGCGGGATGGGCTTGAACTCATGGGAAGCCCGAATGGCGATGGGGGACATCTTCGACCTTTATGCAGACAAACGGTAGTGAGACGCGATGGCGCCGCGGATTTCGTGCGCCACCTTGAGGGCCGCAAGGCCGGATTCTCCGTCCACCAGCGGCGATTTGCGGCCAGAAACGGCGGCCAGAAAGTCATCGATTTCCGAGGCGAGGTTGTCGCTCTGCGCCAGCGAGACCGGCGACACGATGCCACCCGCGGTGCGATCCAAGCGCTTCGCCGCAAGGTCGGCCTGGAAAACGCCTGCCGCATCGTGAACTGTCAGGGTACGCTCCACGACCGGCGATAGTCGGCTGGCCGAAAGGTCCGCCACCATGCCGTCCACAAATTCTAGCCGAGCGACCGCAGCTTCCTGACCAATGCCGTCGGGGACCAGTGCGGTAACGCGGGACACCGGCGTCCGAGCCAGGGAAAGGGCAAGGTCAATGTCGTGGATCATCAGGTCGAGCACCACGTCCGCGGTCGGCGCGATGGACCGGGGCGGGTTGTGCCGCCTGGCTCTCACGTAGCTCACCGCGCGCGCCGAATCCGAAATGCTCCGGACCGCCGGCGAAAACCGCTCAACGTGTCCCACCTGCACAAGAGCGCCGTGGTTACTCGCCAAAGCCAGAAGTGATTCGGCATCCCGAGGATTGGCGGCGATGGGCTTTTCGATGAACACACCAATGCCGCGCTCCAGAAGCGGCGCGGCCACCGCACAATGGTGCTCGGTGGGCACCACCACAACTGCGGCATCGATGGCCGCATCGTTCAGGTGCCGCGCCGGTATTGCTCCATATTTGGCCGCGACACTGGCGGCTTTAGCAGCGCTGGCGTCCGCCACCGTAACCCGCTCGACCAGCGGATGGACTGATAGGTGACGCACGTGGTTATGGCCGAATGACCCAACTCCCACGACGCCGACATGCAAACGTTTCATGGCGGGCGAAATAGCACGCTGATTGCAACGAATAAGTTATCGCCTGGAAACTCCTTTTGCTTTTCCGCTCAATTGCTGTTGCAACTTGTTACGCACCAAAGGGCGAATTTAACGCCTCATCAAAGCCTTAGACCCATCTCGGCGGCGCAGCGAACGGTCAGGGCAGGTGAAAAGGGAGGGTCATGGGCGCAGTGTTTTTGCCCTGCCGGACCTTATTCATCAGCAAACTATACTTTAACGCTTCTCAACTAAAGTTAATGTGTTTGATGCTTAGCAATCTTTGGCTGTGGCGATTTCAAGGGGCGTCCGCTGGATGTTACCGTGGCCGTTAACCGTCGGTCGGCCACCCATTCGTTAACCCACTGAATAGTTCGGAGTTATTGAAATTTGAGTTCATTATTTAATAGGCTCTTTGTGTACTATCGAGAAAAAGAGCGCCGGGTCACAACATTGCCCTTCACAGGAGGGCGCTCCGCCGAGTTGGCGAAGTCCAGCTGTGATGCACCGGCGGCGTTTCGTATTGTGTCAAAACGTGATGGGAAAAGCTCTCGCGCCCGATTCCCAGCGTTTTGAGGTGTTTAATGTGTGCCTCACCGGCGGCATAGTTCTGTGGCGCGGCAGTGAAGTGGCAAAAGATCGAGGCCGGGGAACTTTGAAGGAGTGATCGTCACTTGCGGCGAAGCTTTGGTCGATCTCATGCCCGAGCGAATCGGCGGCGATACGCTCTATCGGCCCGTCCTCGGCGGCTCACTTTACAATGTGGCGCTGGGGATCGCTCGGCTCGGTGGTCGTAGCTCCTACCTGTGGGAACTCTCCAACGACCATCTCGGCCGACGGTTCATGGACAGCCTGGTCGCCGAAGGGGTGGACTGCTCTGCAGTTCGCGTCACCGCCCGCGCGACCCCAGTCGCCATTGTCGACATGTCGAATGCCGAACCGCGCTATCAAATAGCCGACCCCGACGGCGTCATGGTTGACACGACGCCAGCGCCGCTTCCCGCGGGGACTGAGTGCCTGCTGGTGGGCTCGGCAGTTCTCGCCGTCGAGCCTGTGGCCTCGGCCATCGAGGCTGTCGCTGGGGACGCCCCGCTGGTGGCCATCGACTATAATGTCCGTGCGCCGAGCATCGTGGATCGGGATGCCTATCGCGCCCGGCTGCGGCGGATTGCGGCCCTTGCCGGAATCGTAAAGGCAAGCGATGCGGACCTTGAACTTTTGGGGGAGGGCGGGCCCGAAGCCTATGCCGATGCCGTGCTCGCCGACGGTGGTGCCATGGTGGTCATCACCCGCGCTGAGAAGGGTGCCCAGGTGCGAACGGCCCACACACACACCGCCGCGCAGACGGCCGCCAGCGCCGTTGTGGATCCTGTGGGGGCGGGCGACGCGTTCATGGCTGCACTGCTTTACCGGTTGCAGGCGGACGGCGCGCTCTCTAAGCAATCATTGTTGCGACTATCGAGTCAGGAATTGAAACGACTTATTAACTACGCGCAAGCTGCCGCCGCGTTCACATGTGCCCGCAAGGGCGCTGTGATGCCGTCCACGCCAGACCTTGTGGAACACATGTGAGCGAACCGTGCGTTGCTGGGTCATAACTGCCACGGTGGGTGTATTCTTGCAGGGTTGTCAGCGATTGCCTATGCATTTCGGGCTTTGCCTCAGACTAGGATTACTCAAGTGGTAAAGCGTCCGGCAAACTGCGGGGACTGTCCTCGTGCAGCGCCAGCCCGTTGTCCTGTCGGTCGGACGAGAGGATCTTGCGTATGACCGTGTCCGTGTCGAAGGTAGCCCTCGTGGGCTCTGCCTGTCGGTTGCCTTCCGCAAGCGGTCTGGACGAATTCTGGAACGTTCTGTCGAGCGGCAGGTGCGTCATTTCCGAAGTTCAGGAGGAACGCTTCGGAACGGAGCAGCACATTCATCCCAACCGCGCGTCGCCGGGTCGGGCGGTCACGTTCGCCGCCGGCCAGCTGGATCGGCCCTTCGCGTTCGACCCCGGCTATTTCGGTATCTCGCCGCGGGAGGCCACCGCCATGGACCCCCAGCAGCGGATCCTGCTGGAAGTGGCTGTGGAGGCTTTGGAAAATGCCGGAATCCCCCCGTCCAGCCTGGCTGGCGAGCGGGTGGGGGTTTACGTCGGCGCGTCGGCTCTGGACTACGGCACCCACGCCCAACTCGATACCGCTCAGATCGAACCCCAGTCGATGACCGGCAATACCCTGTCGATTATCGCAAACCGGCTTTCCTACGTTTTTGATTTGCGAGGACCGAGCTACGTCATCGACACGGCGTGCTCCTCTTCGTTGATCGCCCTCCATAAGGCCATTGAGGACGTGCGGCTCGGCAGCGTCGAAACGGCCATCGTCGGCGGTGTGTCGATGCTCCTCCACCCGGTGCCGTTCATCGGGTTTTCGCGCGCGTCCATGCTGTCGGAAAATGGTCTTTGCCGCGCCTTCGATGCCGGGGCCGACGGGTATGTGCGCTCCGAGGGTGCGGTCGCGCTTGTCCTTCGCGCAGAGGATGCGGCCAAGCGTAACGCCGATCCGATCCGCGCTCGCTTCGTCGCCTCGGGCACCAACGCAGATGGCCGCACGGCGGGCCTCTCCTTGCCTTCCATGTACGCCCAGGCGGCCCTCCTGGAGGACGTCTATGACCGGTTCGATATCGACGCGAATCAGTTGGCGTTCGTGGAGGCGCATGGCACTGGAACCCGTGTCGGTGATCCCATCGAGGCCGAGGCCATCGGGCGGGTCCTGGGCACCAAGCGGAAAGATCCGCTGCTGATCGGCTCATCGAAGACAAATTTTGGGCATCTGGAGCCGGCGTCGGGTCTTGTGGGCGTGCTGAAGGCTCAGCTCGCTCTCGCCAAGGACTGCCTGCCCGCTTCGCTCCATTTCGAGGCGCCGAACCCTGATATTCGCTTTGATGTGCTGAACCTTGCCGTCGCCCATGAGTCCACCGCGCTGGACAGGGGCGATGCGGCGCGGGCGGTCGGCATCAATTCCTTCGGCTTCGGCGGTGCCAACGCGCACGTGGTCATGGAGGATGGCGAGTCCTCCGACGAGGGCGCTGCCGGTGTGCAGCAGCGCCCGGCCCCCCTCATCATCAGCGCGGCGAGTGCCCCGGCCCTGAAGGCGCTGGCGTCCCGAAGCGCTGCTGCGTTGGAGCGGTCTGGTGACGCTTCGGCCTACGCCAACGCCGCTGCCCATGGCCGCCAGCGTCTGGCCCATCGCGCGGTGATCGCACCATCCGGTGCCAAGGACATGGCCGCCACCCTACGGGCCATCGCGAACGGTGATGCCGACCCTGGTGCGACGCTCGGTGAAGCGCTTTCGGCCGCACAACCCCCGGTCTTTGTCTATTCGGGCAACGGATCCCAGTGGGCCGGTATGGGCCGCGACGCCTATCAGAGAGAGACTGATTTCCGCCTGTCCTTTGACCGCACAGACCGCTTGTTCATGTCGGTGGCTGGCTGGTCGCTGGTGACGATGTTGTTCTCCGAGGACCTCGAATCGGAAATCGAGCGAACGGAGATCGCCCAGCCGCTTTTGTTTGCGTTGCAGGTGGCGATGACCGAAGCCCTAGCCCGGCAGGGTCTTGTCCCGGCCGCCGTGGTGGGCCATTCGGTGGGCGAAGTGGCGGCCGCCTGGGCAAGCGGCGCGCTCAGCCTTTCCGATGCCGTGCGGGTCATCCATGCCCGCTCCACCCACCAGGAAGTGACAAGGCATTTGGGCGGCATGGCGGCGCTCTTGTTGCCGGCCGACGAGGCGCAGGAGGCCATCGCGCCGTTCCAGGGCCTGGAGCTCGCGGCGGTCAATTCATCGCGCTCGGTCACCATCTCTGGTCCCACCGGAACGCTCGCCGAGTTCGCCTCCGCCGCGCGGAAGAAGCGGTGGGCCACCAAGAGGCTCGATCTCGACTATCCGTTCCACTGCGCGCTGGTGGAGCCCATCCGCGAGCCGCTGCTTGCCTCACTCAAGAGCGTTACCCCCACGGCCTCGCAAATTCCGATGGTGTCCACCGTCACCGGCGCGATCGTGGACGGTCAGTCGCTGGACGGGACCTACTGGTGGGACAACGTTAGAAAGCCGGTTCTTTTCTCCAAAGCCATCGGCGCTCTTCTTGGCGAGCACCGTTTCTTCTTGGAGATCGGCCCAAGGCCGGTCCTCACCGGCTACCTCAACGACGCCGCGCGTGCGAGCGAGGTGCGCGCGATCGTTGTTCCGTCATTTAGGCAAAACGGGGACGCCGCCGAACCGGTGGCGGAAGTGGCGCGAAACGCGCTTTCCCACGGCGCTGCGGTAGACGATGGGCTGCTCTTTGGCCCCAAAAGCGCCCCAGCCTCGATCCTTCCCCACTATCCATGGCAGCACGAGGACTACCGCATCCCGCCCACGGCCGAGCGGGTGACGCTGCTTTCCCGACGCGATCATGTGCTGCTCGGCGACCGCCACCACCAGGATGAAGCTATCTGGCGGGTCACCCACGACGCTAAACGCCTGCCTTTCCTGGTGGACCACAAGGTCGAAGACGCTGTGGTGTTTCCCGCCGCAGGTTTCACGGAGATGCTCCTTTCGGCCGGGCGCAGGCTCCATCCGGATGCACCCGTTGAAGTGCGCGATCTTGATATCTACGCGCCGCTGGTTCTCGACGATGAAATCGAGCGTGAGGTGCGTACGCGCGAAATTGCACCGGCCACATTCCTGATTGAAAGCCGTGCCCGTCTCAGCACCGACGGGTGGATGCCCCACGTCAAGGCCACCGTGGCCAAGGCACCCGCAAACCTTGCCGCGCCCGAGCCCATCAAAATTCCGAAGAAGGCGAAGAAGGTTCCGGCCGCCCGCCTTTATGAGCTGACCGGCGCGTTTGGTCTGCCCTATGGCCCGGTCTTCCGGCGCGCCAATACCGTGTCGCTCATCGATCAAAGCCGCGCGCACGTTCGCCTTTCTCCGCCTGATCCTGTGACGGCGCGATACGATTTCGCCCTCGATCCGACGTTGTTCGACTCCTGCTTCCACGCGCTCTTCGCGTTCCTGGCCGATCGAACGAAGGGCGCCGATACGGCCGTCCTGCCCATCCGGTTGGGGCGCATTGTTCTCGCGACCGGGGCGGAGGTTCCGACAGAAGCCGACATCTTCATTCGCATGCCGGCCGACGGCATCGTGGAAGCCGATTTCCGCCTGCGCGATGCCGCCGGGCAGCCGGTGGCGGACGTGGATGGCGTGCGCTTCCAAGCAGTGCCTCTGTCGCGCGCCGCGGGTACGCCGACGCTGATGGCGGCGCCTTATTTGAAGCGCATCACCCGCGCCAACGAGCCGGCTTCGCTGGGTTCCGCGCCCCTAAAAATCCTGGCCGAGCGGGAGCCGAGCGAGCCATCGGAGACGGCGCTCCTCATCGAAGCCGGGGTTCAGGCGGCCGCCTCCGAGGTGCTAGCGCCGCTCATCCGCGAACCCTCCTCGCTGAGCGAACTGGTAGAATCCGGGGCGATGGTACGCTCCGCCGTGCCCCTTGCCACCCGGCTCCTTCTTGCCCTTGAAGCCTCCGGCCACGCTGAGGAGGCGGGCGGGAAGTGGCAGAGCGCCGGCGACGCGCTGGAGGTCGCCGACGTGGTGGCGTTGATCTGCGCAGAGCACCCCGACCGCCTTGCGGAGGCAGCAATGCTCGCCGCAATGCCCACCTGGTTTGCCAACGCATTCCGCGATGGCCTTGGCGAGACCATCCCCGCTGCAAGCGCTCTGGTGGCTCAGCTCTCAACGGACGCGCCGTTCTCCGCGCCCGCCTACAGCGCCCTCGCCGCCGCGTTTGCCGAGACCGTCGAGGGAGAAGGTGGCGGCGCGCTGAGGCTTTGCGTCATCGGCGCCCAAAACATTGCCTTCCTGCGCCAGCTTGCCGACCTGGTGGATTGCAATCGGGTACGGCTCGTTATCACCGACCGCGACCCCACCACCACGGAGCGCCTCGCGCTGGTCTGGGAACGGCTGCCGGGTGTAGAAATTGCCTCTTTCGATGAAATCGCCAGCGGCCACCCCTACGATGCCGTGTTCCTGCCGCCAGCCCTTGCCACCCCAAGTCTTGAGGGCATTAGGGACCTCTTGAAGGCGAACGGTGCGGTGATCGGCGCAGCGTACGGTCCGACACTCTTCGCGGACGCTCTTTGCGGGCTCAGCGGTGAATGGTGGTCGGGCTCGGCGGACCCTGAGGCCCCTGTGGGGCGCCTCATTGACGCTGACGAGTGGTCTGCTGCGCTCACCGATGCGGGCCTTTCGCCGGAAGCGGTCACACCCCTTTCCTCCGGCGACACTGACGCAATAATCTGGTCCGCGCGCCGCGAACCAAGCGACGCGATCGCCCGCGAATTCGCCCTTCCTTCGCTCCACGCCGTGGGAGAGGCGGCGCGAAAGGTGTGCGTGGCGCTCTCCGCCATGCAGGAGGATCGTCCCGCGGTGGGCGGGCTTGCGGACAAACCGGACGGCGATTGTGTCGTCGCGTTGGACGAGGCGGATCCGGCCGTCCTCCCGGAGCGCCTCGATGCATTGGGGGTCTTCCTGGAGGGGCTCGGGACCGAAGCGCGCAATGTCACCCTCGTAACCTTCGGCGCCCACGTGGCGGGGCCCAAGGAAGTGCGCCCGGTGGCAGCCGCCATCGCCGCTTTCGGGCGCGTGGCTGTCAACGAATTCCCCCACCTTTCCATTCGCTTGGTGGACGTGGCGCAAAGCTTTGAGCCCAGTGAAGCGGCGGTGCGCTTGCGCGCGGAGCTTGCCGAACTCAATGCCGAACGAGAGATCGTCCTTTCCAGCGATCACCGCGCGGCTTTGCGCTACCGGCCCTTCGAAGTCGGCGGCGAGGGCGGCGACGCGACAGTGCTCGGCGTTCCCCACCGCGGTTCCATCGACAACCTCGTGTGGCAGGCGCGCGCTCACGTGGATCTTCCGGCCGACGCCGTCAGGATCCGGGTGCAGGCCACGGGGCTCAACTTCCGTGACGTCATGTGGACCCTTGGTCTGCTTCCCCATGAGGCGCTTCAGGATGGCTTTGCGGGCGCAACACTCGGAATGGAGTGCGCCGGTCTGATCGAGGCGGTTGGCAAAAAGGTGAGGGGATTGAAGGTGGGCGATCCGGTGATTGCCTTCGCACCCGCCTGCTTTGCTTCGCACGTCACCGTCGCCGCATCCGCCGTCGCCAAGCGGCCGGAAGATTTTAGCCCGGCAGCGGCCGCAACGCTCCCCGTCGCCTTTCTCACCGCCTACTATTCGCTCATCGAACTAGGACACCTTGAAGAGGACGAAACAATCCTGATCCACGGCGGCGCCGGCGGGGTTGGGCTTGCCGCGTTGCAGTTGGCGAAGATGCGTGGCGCGCGGGTCTTTGCGACCGCCGGGACAGTGGAAAAGCGCTCCCTTCTGGAAAGGCTCGGTGCGGACCGGGTGTTCGATTCCCGCTCGCTCTGCTTTGCCGACGAAGTTCTTGCGGCGAGCGATGGCGAGGGTGTCGATGTCGTCCTCAACTCCCTTGCCGGGGAGGCGATGGAGCGGTCCGTGAGCGCCCTGCGCCCCTTCGGCCGGTTCCTTGAGCTGGGCAAGCGGGATTTTTACGCCGACACGAAGCTCGGCCTGCGGCCTTTCCGGCGCAATCTCAGCTATTTCGGCATCGATGCCGACCAGTTGATGGCGCACAAGCCGAAGACCGCCAAGCGCATCCTGACGACACTCATGAAGCTCTTCAAAGAGGGCGAGCTGTCGCCACTCCCCTACCGCACGTTCCAAGCAAGTGGCGTGCGCGATGCCTTCCGTCTGATGCAATCGGCCGGTCACATCGGCAAGATTGTCGTCACTGCGCCTGAACTGCCTGCGCCGCGGCCTGCGGCTCGACCGGTGGTCGATCCAAAGAAGGCCTACCTGCTCGTGGGCGGGACCTCGGGCTTCGGCTTTGCCACCGCGCAATGGCTCATCGAAGAGGGCGCTCGCCACGTGGTCCTCGCCAGCCGCTCGGGCGTCAAGGACGAGGCGATCGCCGAAAAAATTGCGGCCCACACGAATGCGGGTGTGACCGTCGATGTTGTCACCCTCGACGTGACGGACACCGAAGCCGTCAAGGCGTTGGTCGCGTCCATAACCGAAAAATCGGAGCTGGGCGGCGTGTTCCACATGGCTATGGTGCTCGACGACGCGCTCATCACGTCGCTCGACGCAGGCCGTTACGCGACGGCCATGACGCCGAAGATTGCGGGCGTCCATGCCCTTGAAGCGGCAATTGAGGGGGCGGAACCCGACCTCTTCGTGGTCTACTCTTCAATCACCGTGGAATTGGGCAATCCAGGCCAGGCGAACTACGTGGCTGCCAACGCTTACCTCGAAGCTGTGGCGCGGCGCCGACGGGCGCAGGGCAAACCGGGCCTGGCGGTGGCCTGGGGCGCAATCGCCGACGTGGGCGTGTTCGCGCGGGACATGGAGACCTCTGAGCTCCTCCAGCGCAAACTCGGCCGCCATGCCATTACATCGGCTGAAGCACTGGAACGACTGGGCGAGCTCATCGCACAGGGGGGTATGACGGAGGGGCCCGCGGTCCGCATGATCGGCAAGATCGACTGGGCCGCCGCCCGAAAAGACCTCGCCCTAGCCGCAAGTCCGGCCTTCGAAGACCTTGCCGATGACAGTTCTGACGCAGCCGACGAGAGCGGCGCCATAAACCTTGCCGAACGGTTGGCTGGGCTCACCGATCAAGAAGCCCTTAAAGAGGTGAGCAAGCTGCTTGCCGGTGAGATTTCGCGCATCCTGAAACTGCCTGTCTCGGAGGTGGACGTGCACAAGCCCCTCACCGAGCTAGGCATGGATTCGCTGATGGGTGTTGAGTTGCGCATGTCTGCCGAGCAGCGCCTCGGTATCGATATTCCTCTCATGTCCCTTGCCGCCGGTGCCACCCTGACCGACCTTGCCAAGAAGGTTGTCCAGCGCGGGCGCGGTGAGGCGGGCGACCTCGACGAGGAGCAGGAAACCATGGTCAGCCGGCACGTGGACGAGGAGGAATTCGCCAAGCTTGCCGATAAGGAAAAGCTGGCCGATGCCGTGCGGCAGAAAACCGATGACGTGAGGACGCTCCTGTCATGACCAAGCGCGGATTGAGTGCCCTCAAGTCGGCCGCCAAAGATCAGCTCCTCGCCGCCGGCCGCGCCTCGCGCAAAGCGGGTCTGGAACGCAAGTTCGACCGGATGGTGCCTCGCGAGGCAGAGCGCCGTACCGCTTCAAGCGCGTTCGATTTTTCGACGCTCGACGAGGTGCGTCAGCTCAAGATCCATCGCGCCGCCGCCGATCTCCTTAAGATCGACAGTCCATTCTTCCGCTCCCACGACGTGCGTGCGGCTGCCCACACGAAGATCGACGGCCGGGAATTCATCAATTTCTCGTCTTACGACTATTGCGGCCTCAATGGTGACCCGCGCGTCAACGAAGCCGCCCAGGCAGCGATGGCGACCTTTGGCACCTCGGTCTCGGCAAGTCGCGTCGTGTCCGGCGAGAGGGCGCTCCACCGCCGGCTGGAAAAGGCTCTGGCGGATTTCCTGGGCGTTGAGGATGCGGTGGCCATGGTTTCTGGCCACGCCACCAATGTCACCACCATTGGCCACCTTCTTTCCAAGTCCGACCTCGTTCTCACGGATGCGTTCATCCACAATTCCATCGTGGAAGGTGCACGGCTATCGGGGGCAACGCGCCTCACGTTCCGCCACAACGATCTGGACCACCTGGAAGAGCTCCTGTCGAAGAACAGGCACAGCTTCAATCGCGTGTTGATTGCGGTGGAGGGGCTTTACTCCATGGATGGGGACTCGCCGCCCCTTGGGAAGCTCGTGCGCCTCAAAAACCGGTTCGACTCGTGGCTTCTCGTCGACGAAGCCCACGCCCTCGGCGTTGTGGGCGAAACGGGACGCGGCCTCGCGGAGCGGGACGGTGTGGATCCCAACGCCGTCGAGATCTGGATGGGGACGCTTTCGAAGACCCTGTCGTCCTGCGGCGGTTTCATTGCCGGTTCCGCAGCGCTTGTGGAGTATCTTAAGGCGACGGCGCCAGGGTTCGTCTTCTCGGTGGGGCTGCCTCCCGCCTCCACGGCGGCGGCGCTGGCATCGCTGGAAATCCTCGACGACGAGCCGGAGCGCGTCACCAAGTTAGTGGCGAACGGCCATCGCTTTTTGGAGAAGGCAAAGGACGCCGGCCTCGATGTGGGCACCAGTGAAGGCCTTGCCGTTGTGCCGATCATTGTGGGCGACAGTATTCTTGCCGCCGTTGTTTCCCACCGGCTCGCCGAAGCGGGCGTCAACGTCCAGCCCATCATCTTTCCCGCGGTTCCGGAGAAAGCGGCACGCTTGCGCTTTTTCATCAACTCCACCCATACCTTCGACGACATCGACACGGCTGTTGCTGCCACGGCCGACTGCCTCAAGCGGACGATGAGTGAGGGCGAGGGGCTGAAAATCCTGGCAGACAGCCTTAATCGCTGACGGCGGTGGCGTCCGTGCGCCCTGAGGTGCGGACGAAGCTAAGGGACGGACGGTTGTGACCGGACCCAGTGCGAAACCGTTCCCATCAGGTACACCGCCCACACCGCCAACGGTGCCGGCCGAGCGCCTGATGGCCGGAGCTTGCGATACACACATTCACATTCTTGCCGGAATGGAGGAGGCTCCGCTCTCGCCGACGCGGACAGAAGATCCTGCTAAGGGTTTTGGCAACGCCGAATACCTGCACGGCTACCGAGAGGTCATGGAAACCCTCGGCATCGAGCGCGTAGTGGTGGTCCAGTCCATCCTCTACGGCACCGACAACGCGATCACCCTTGCGGCCATCGAGGCGCTGGGGAGAGAACGCACGCGCGGCATTGCGCTAGTCACCGACGACGTGGCCGACAAGCACCTCGACGCCCTCGCTGAGAGCGGCGTTAAGGGGGTCAGGCTCAACTATGTCCACCGAGGCGTCCTAAGCTGGCAGGGCGCGGTGGCGATGGCAGATCGGCTGGCCCACCGCGGTCTCCACATCCAAATGCTCATCAATGCCGACCGTCACATGGCAGAAATCGCCCCAGACATCGCAAGGCTTCCGGTTCCCGTGGTGTTTGATCACATCGGCTGGCCGCGGGTGGTTGACGGCGTGAACGAGGACGGCTTCCGCCAGCTGGTGAACCTCGTTGCGAGTGGCCATGCTTGGGTAAAGCTATCAGGCCTTTACCGCCTCTGCGATGCCCCGTACGAGCCCACTGACGCGCTGGTATCAGCTCTAGTGACGGCCAATCCTGACTACTGCCTTTGGGGTAGCGATTGGCCATTCATCATGCTCGCGGATGCAAAGTCCCCCGACGCTGGAACACTCGTCAACGCGTTCCACCGCGCCGTTCCGGACTCCGAGACCAGACAAAAAGTCTTGGTCGACAACGCTTTACGGCTCTACGGATTTCGGTAACACGGTCCCGGTCAATCACTGGACGTTCGCCTCGCGATCCATTCAGCGCAGTCTACCTGGTCTTTAGACGACGCGCCGGGGCAAACGCGGGGCATTGGACGCGTCATTGCGGCGCCTCGGGGTTTGCAAGGGCACTGATTTGGTCTATGCCCCCACCGCGTGGGGCCATAGCTCAGTTGGGAGAGCGCTTGAATGGCATTCAAGAGGTCAGGGGTTCGACTCCCCTTGGCTCCACCAACGAAAACAGAAGGTTAGCCTGAAACTGCGTTAGCGCAAAACGCCCTTGCCTTCCATATGCCTTCCACAAAAAGTCAGCCTCTGATCCGGTAGCTTCACTGCACAGACTCATCGTGGGTGGCTGGCGTCAGATAAGCGATGAGACCACCGAGGCCGACTCGCTAAACAATCATCCCGACTCTGGCACCGTGTTGGCGATGGAGAGCGCGCTGTCGGCAACGCGGCTGCGAAGCATCGATGGTCTCATTGCCCTTTTGCGGCAAGCGTTTGTCAAGCTGGCGCCACGGCATGAGGGCACCGAGAGCTACACTAGCGATCGAATGCCAGACCTACCGGACGATTCTGATGGTCCTCCAGGCACTCGAGAGCTGGCGGGACACTGGTGCGGAAGATAGCACGCCAGCCAAGCCAGAGGCGGAATAGTGGACATCGCGATAGGCGAGAAGCTCAGGTCTGTGGGCTTGCAGCGCAGCCTTCTCAGCGCTGAACGCCGACCCAAGGAAATGCGAGCCGGCACGCTCGACGACAACACTCCAACAATCAGGAGAATGAACCATGGAGTACTACCGGCATTCTGAGACCCAGAACGAGGTACGTGAACGTATCTTTGGAACGATCCGCGAAATGCGGGATGAAGGGCACTCATTGAATACGCTGCTCACCACGCTGTGCCTCGTAGAGTAGGAGGCCGTGTCCGCTAAGGTCGGGCGGTGCCTCGATGAAGCAACCAAAGAAGCCGCCCTAGATGACGTGGAGAGCCGCGGCATTCCGGTCCGCAATCTGGACACGGTACAGACTCCGCGCATCCGTGAGTGGAGCATAATGGCGCGCAACTACGCGGCAGCCGCGGATACGTATGTGCAAGCGTCCAACAAATGCGAGCAGAACGAAGGCCTCTTTGCCGAACTCCATGACCTCGCCTGTGACGCTGACCGGAAACGGGATGCCACA
>JBCCYN010000028.1:0-33218 GCA_039189655.1 Pseudomonadota bacterium
GCGGGGGGGCGGCTCGGTAAAATGCTGGTTGGGCGTCACTTTTTGGCGGGTGAGAATCTCACCGCGGTGGATGGGCGGCAGGCGACCGTCATCGTCGTCGTCGCCGGCGTCGTCCGCGCCTTCCATGTAGACTTTTATGAAGCCCTCAAAGACGAGCACGGAACCGGTGGCGCGAAGACCCATGGTCTCGCCACCGTGGGCCGCGTTGATCTCCACCGTGGTTCGCTCGAACTCGGCCGAAGACATTTGCGAGGCGACGGCGCGCTTCCAGATGAGGTCGTAGAGGCGCATCTCGTCGTCGCCCAGCCGAGAGCGCATACTTGCGGGCTTTCGCGACACATCGGTGGGGCGGATCGCCTCGTGGGCCTCCTGGGCGTTCTTTGCCTTCGTGGCATAGTGGCGGGGTTTTTCGGGCAAGAAGCGATCGCCGTACTCGCTCGCGACCACGGTGCGGATCGCGCTGATGCCCTCAGGCGCCATCTGAACGCCGTCGGTCCGCATGTAGGTGATTAGACCCACCGTCTCGCCGCCGATATCAACGCCCTCGTAAAGGCGTTGCGCCACCTGCATCGTGCGGGCCGACGAAAAGCCCAGCTTGCGCGATGCCTCCTGCTGCAAGGTGGAGGTGGTGAACGGCGGGGCAGGGTTGCGCCGCTGGGGCTTTGCTTCCACCGAGGCCACATCGAAGGACGCAGCTTGAAGGTGGGCGACGATGGCATCCGCCTCCGCCTTCGACTTGATTCCGAGCCGGTCAAGGCGCTTGCCGCCCACCGTTGCAATACGAGCTTCGAACTCATCGCCGCGCGGCGTGGCAAGATTGGTGAGGACGGACCAGTACTCCTGGGGGCGAAAGCGCTCGATCTCCGCCTCGCGGTCGCACACCAACCGCAGCGCCACCGACTGAACCCGTCCCGCTGAGCGAGCGCCCGGTAATTTGCGCCAGAGCACCGGCGACAGGTTGAAGCCCACCAGATAGTCGAGCGCCCGGCGCGCCCGGTAGGCGTCCACCAGATCCGCTTCGATGTCGCGCGGCGCACGCATGGCATCGAGCACCGCCTGCTTGGTGATGGCGTTGAAGACCACCCGCTCGACCGCCTGCGCCTTGATCGCCTTCTTCTCCTTCAGCACCTGCAGCACGTGCCAGGAGATGGCCTCGCCCTCCCGGTCGGGGTCGGTGGCAAGGATAAGGCGGTCGGCCTCTTTGACGGCCCGGGCGAGCTCGTTGATGCGCTTTGCCGATTTGGCATCCAACTGCCAGATCATATTGAAATCGTCGTCCGGGTCCACAGACCCTTCCTTCGGCGGCAGGTCCCTGATGTGCCCGTACGAGGCAACCACATGGTAGTCGTTGCCTAGATATTTGTTGATGGTTTTCGCCTTGGCCGGCGACTCCACAACGACGACGTTCATCCGCACCGGTCTCCCACTTCTGCCGATCGCACATAGAGAGCGTCGCCGCCTGGTGCAAAGGGGGGCGGGCCGATTTGTTGCTCCCATGCCGATTTGACAGGACAAGTTACAAATGCGACACCGTTCCTACTCAATGCAAGGTTGAGGTCAGCTACTCTTGTCAGGTTGTTGTTCATGGTTCGGCCGGGCACCAGGCTTGGCGATTGCACGCACAAGGAGGCAGGATCTTGGCAATGAGTATGCAAGAGCAGAAACCGGAAACCATTGAGGAAGCGGCGCCGTTCGACACGCTCGCCATCTCAGCCGGGGAAGCCGCTGGCTACATCGAGAAGATGTGTGCAGAACTTGCGACCCTTGCTGACCGCGGCGGGCTTGGCTTTTTGGCGTACCTCCTAGAAGTGGCGCGCGAGGAAGCGGTCCTGCACAGCGATGCTCCGCCGACCCCCTTGGTACTGCACGGCGAGCTTCCCCAGAGCTGACCTTTGCGGGGCGGACGGGCCAGTTCCCCCCAATTTTCCAGTGAATGCGCCGGATCCGCACAAGTCCCAAGTGGACGTGTCGGGTCCGCATGAAGCTCGAGTGCACAGGCGAAGTCTGTGCAAATTTTGAGGGGATGCGGGAAATCCGCTCAACTTTCTACGCGGCTCGGGCTGTTCTGACCTGACTGGAAATCAGTCCGATCAGAAAACGGCGCATTCCTCAGACCGGTGAACAACAGGCGGTGAGCAATTTGCGCTTCGCTGACGCTGCTCGGTCGACCTGGAACCCATTGCCCTTGCTCCGCCATCGGTCTCGCATCTAACCGGAGACCGACAGGCGCGCCTGGTCTGAGGCTCCCTAGTGAACGCCGATCGTGCCCCGCAAGTTTGCACGCAGAGCTCACAATCGGTCCCGGCCCTATGGGTCAGGGCACGCGCGGCTCCCTGCGCGACGCATATGGGGCGCTCTCAGGCCAGAAACCCGTTACGATGCAGCCAGTCCGGAGGATGCGCAAAGATCGGCGATGGCGGCGCGTAAGGTCGCAATGCCGCCACCGCCCGCCGCCGATGTGACGATAACCTGAGGGTGGGCCGCCGGGTGTTTCGCGAGCGCTTCGCGCGTCCGGTTGAGAACGTCGGGGCCGGGTCCTTTGTCAGCCTTTGTCAGCACCACCTGGTAGCTCACCGCGGCCTCGTCCATAGCTGCTATGGCCGGCTCATCCATGGCCTTCAGGCCATGGCGGCCATCGATGAGAAGATAAACCCGTCGCAGCCCTGGCCGGCCACGAAGATATCTGAAAACGAGGCGCGTCCACTGCGCCACTTCGGTCTTGGGCGCACGCGCATAGCCGTATCCGGGCATGTCCACTAACAACGGCCCGGTGCCGTCCTCGCGTGCAAAAAGGTTGAGAGCCCGCGTCCGCCCTGGAGTATTGGAGGCTTTGGCTAGACCCTTTTGCCCAACCAGCGCGTTGATGAGTGTGGATTTGCCGACGTTCGAGCGCCCCGCAAATGCCACCTCCACCGGGCCGCTGGGCGGCAGTTGGGAAAGGTCATGGCACGAGCGCAGATAAGCCCAGGGCGCCGCAAACAAAAGTCTGCCAGCTTCCAACGCCCGTTCGTCCTCGGTCTCCGACGCTTCGCTGTCCTCAGAAGCCTCGACTTCGCCAGAAGCTTCGCCTCGATTGCGGATCAGCGGTTGAACGTCCCCGTCGGTGCCAGACTGGGGTCGGGCCGCGCCGGCGCTCAGGTCGGCGTTTTCTTCGCCTTCTTGAAGATCCCTGTGATGTTGTCCCACAGCTCCACCTTCACCCCTTGCCGGCGCATGATCACATACTGTTGCAACACCGACAGAGAGTTGTTCCACGCCCAGTAGATCACCAGCCCGGCTGGGAACGAGGCCAGCAAGATGGTGAAGAACACCGGCATCCAGTTGAAAATCATTGCCTGGGTGGGATCCGGCGGCGCCGGATTCATCTTCATTTGCAGCCACATGGTGACGCCCATGATGAGCGGCCAAATCCCCACCATGAGGAACGCGCCGATAATGGGCACCGCGGCAGGATTGTACGGCAGAAGCCCGAAAAGGTTGAAGATTGAGGTGGGATCGGGCGCGGAAAGGTCGGTGATCCAGCCAAAGAAGGGCGCGTGGCGCATCTCGATGGAGACGAACAGCACCTTATAGAGCGCGAAGAAGACCGGGATCTGGATGAGGATCGGAATGCACCCCGCCAGCGGGTTCACCTTCTCCTTCTTATAAAGCTCCATCATCGACTGCTGGAGCTTCATCTTATCGTCTTTGAAGCGCTCCCGCATTTTCTGCATTTCAGGCTGCAGCGCCTTCATCTTCGCCATGGACTTGTAGGCCCGTTGGGCGAGCGGGAAGAAAATGAGCTTGACCAAGACCGTCGTGATCAAGATCGCGACGCCAAAATTACCGACGATGCCGTGGATGTACTCCAGGACCAGGAAGAGCGGCTTGGTGATGAAGTAGAACCAGCCCCAGTCGATCAAAAGGTTGAAGCGATCGATGTTGAAGGTCGCCTCATAACCCTGGATGATATCGTACTTTTTTGCCCCAGCGAACACCCGGTTGACCGCTTCGCCGGTGGCACCGTCAGCGATGGTCACCGCGCCGGCGAGGTAATCCGCCTGGTAGGCCGGTACGGGTTGAGTGGCGTCATACAAAAAGCGCGGCTCAAAAGACTTACCGGGGTCCGGGATCACCGCCGTCGCCCAGTACTTATCGGTCATGCCCAGCCACCCGGCGGTGGACGTGGGCAACGTCATGACCGGCTCGTCTTCGAGGCTGCTGTAGCCCTCCTGGATGAGGCCTTCCTCGCCGAAGACGCCGATATAGCCCTCGTGGAGGATGAAGAAGCCGGCCAAGTCGCCAAGGCCCTGGCGACGCACCCGGCTAAAGGGGAAGAGCGTAACCTCGGCGCCCGAATTGTTCGTGACGTTCTGGCGAATGGTGAAGAGGTAGCTTTCGTCCACTTCGATGGTGCGGCGGTAGATGAGGCCGTCGCCGGTATCGTAGCGCAGTGTGATGGGGGTGTCCGGCGTGAGTGTCTCGCCGCTTTCCAGCGTCCATAAGGTGTTGCTGTCGGGTACGGTGATGCCCGCTCCAGCAGCCCACCCGGTCTCCACGAAGTAGGGATTTTGAGTTCCGGTGGGCGCCAGAAGACGCACCTCCGGGCTCTCTGGGGCGACGGTCACGTGATAATTTTTGAGATTGAGATCGTCGAGCCTTGCACCAATCAGTCGCACCGATCCGTCAAGGGACGGTGTCTCGATGACCACCCGCTCTGAGCTGGCCGCCGCAGGAGTCGCGGCCGTGGTCGGAGCCGCCGGTGTCGCAGAGGGTGCTGCGGATTGGGCCGGCGCCTGGGGCACCTGGGGGATCGCACCGTCGGCCGCCGTGGTGGGTGCGTTGGGTGTTGCGGAGGGGGCGCCCGCGTTTTGCTGGGCCCTCAGCTCAGCCTGCTGTTGCGCTTCGCGCTCGGCGTCGATCTGGGGCTGGATGAAGAAGAACTGCCAGACCAGGATCACCGCCAGCGAAAGCCCGACGGCCAGGAACATGTTGCGGTTGTCGGCCATCAGCTGATTTTGCCCATACCCCGTTGAAGTCTGTCGGCGCTTGCCTCAACGGCCGACCGAAGCGCCGCTGAAAGTTCCCCGTGGGTCGCCCGGAGTGCAGCGTGGCGGGCGAGAATCACGTAGTTGGTGCCAGCCTCGAATGGCAACCCGTCGCAATCGCAGAGCGCACGAAGGCGGCGTTTGATGCGGTTGCGCACCACGGCATTGCCGACGCGCTTGGTCACTGTAAAGCCCACTTTGGGCGCAAAGCGATCGTTTCGCCGCACGGCCTGCAGCGTAAATGCGTCGCGCCCGACCCTGACGCCCTTGGCAGCGTCCTTGAATTCGGCACGGCGTTTGAGCCGCTCCAGCACGGCGCCCTAAGCTGACAGCTTCTTGCGGCCCTTGGCCCGGCGCGCATTGATCACCGCGCGCCCCCCTCTGGTGGCCATACGTGCGCGAAACCCGTGTCGACGTTTGCGCACCAGTTTGCTCGGTTGATAGGTTCGTTTCATAGCAGCCTCTCGCCGTGGCCGGACACCCAGCGTCGATTGTGGTCCAGGCGGAAATGGAAATCGGGCGCACGTCACCGCCCACGTCAGAACGCTATAGAAATGGCGCGCCAGACTGTCAACGCAAGCGCCACCCCAGCCCCGAGGATTGCCGAAAATTCCGGGCATGGACATTCGACCGCCTGTCACGGATCGTTGAAGCCGCTGTCACGGGGTGATCGCGTTAACACCTTGTCATGATTGATTGGGCGGACACTTGATGGGCGTGCCGCAGGCAACGGGGCGCTAAGAGGGCTTGATGGGAAACGAGAGGGCGAGCGTGACCACCGAGGAGGGGCACACATCCACCCCAGAGCCCGAAGCGTCCGGTTCAAGCCGAAAGGCGGGCGGATTTCGCTGGGCATCCCTTTGGCCCATAGCCGCCATCGTCGGCGTGGTGGTCGTCCTCTATCTCGTTGGGGCTGCCAAATATTTTTCGCTGAGCTTCATCGTGCGCGAGCACGAGTCCCTCGCCGCGCTGGTGGGACAAAACATCATCCTCGCAACGATCGCCTACGTCGTCGTCTACGTGGTGGCGGTGGCGGTGTCGTTCCCAGGCGCCTCACTGCTGACCATCGTGGGGGGTATCGTGTTTGGAACGATCCTTGGCACCATACTCACGGTGCTGGCCGCGACCGCCGGTGCAACGCTCATTTTCCTTGCTGCGAAAACGTCGGTCGGCGCCTTCCTGAGAACAAAAGCGTCAGGGTTCGCTGAACGCTTTGCCAAGGGTTTTGAGGAGAACGCCTTCAGCTACCTTTTCTTGATCCGCCTGATGCCGGTCTTTCCGTTCTGGCTCGTTAACATTGCTCCGACGCTCTTTAACGTTCGAGTGGGCACCTACATTGCCGCGACGGCGCTGGGGATCATTCCCGGAACCCTCGCCTATTCGCTGCTCGGCGACGGTCTCGGGGCCACCATCAAGGAGCTGGAGATGCGCGATCCGGGATGCGCGGAGGCCGGGACATGCCAGATCGGCGCCGGCGTCCTCCTTTCGCCCGGTCCGCTCATCGCCATGGTTGGCCTTGTGGCGGTGGCCCTGATCCCCCTTGTGGTGAAGAAGGTGCGAGCCCGCCGGGAAAAGACCTCTTGACCACACTGACGCCGGACATTTGCGTCATCGGTGCCGGTTCGGCGGGCCTCACGGTGGCCGCCGCCGCCGCCAACTTTGGCCACAAGGTGGTCCTCATCGAGCGGGACAAGATGGGGGGCGACTGCCTCAACTATGGTTGCGTCCCTTCAAAATCGCTGATTGCCGCGGCAAAGCACGCCCACCTTGCCCGGAGCGGCGGACCGTTCGGAGTTTCCGCCTGCCCGGCGGTGGATTTTTCGGCGGTGAGCGATCACGTCCATGGCGTCATTGCCGCCATTGCGCCGCACGATTCGGTGGAGCGGTTCGAGGGCCTTGGGGTTCACGTGATCAAGGCCGAGGCCCGCTTTGTGGACGGCGAGACCGTCGAGGCGGACGGCACGAAGATCAAAGCGCGGCGCACGGTGGTGGCCACGGGCTCGCGGCCCATCATGCCGCCCATTGATGGTCTTGCTGAGGTCGCCCCCCTCACCAACGAGAGTGTTTTCGACATCACCGACCTACCGCTGCGGCTAGCTGTCATCGGTGGCGGTCCCATTGGTGCGGAGTTGTCGCAGGCATTCGTGCGTCTCGGGTCCGAGGTGACGGTGGCGACGGGCGAAACGCTGCTGGAGCGAGAGGATCCGGACGCCGTTGCCATCGTGCGCGAAAAGCTCACGGGAGAGGGGGTGCGCCTCGTGGAGCGGGCCATGGTCGAGCGGGCCTCGCGCTCGCCAGGCGGGGTGGTGCTCAGCCTTGACGGTGGGCGCACTATCGAGGCCGACAAGGTTCTGGTGGCAGCAGGCCGGGCGCCGAGCCTGGAAAACCTTGGACTTGAAGCGGCCGGGATCGACCATGATCGCACAGGCATCAAGGTCGACCGTGGGCTGCGCACCACGAACCGGCGCGTTTTCGCCATAGGTGACGTGGCGGGAGGCCTGCAATTTACCCATGTGGCAGGCCACCAGGCGAGCCTTGCCGTCCGCGCCATCGTGTTCCGATTGCCGGTGCGCTACGACCCTGACCTGATGCCGCGCGTCACCTACACGTCGCCCGAATTGGCGCAGGTGGGACTATCCCATGCCGAGGCGCTGGACCGCTTCGGCACTGCCGAGGCGTTCACCGCGCCGCTCTCGCAAAACGACAGGGCCAAGGCCGACGGCACCGAGGACGGTTTCGTCAAGCTGGTGGTGAGCCCCAAAGGCAAGCTGGTGGGAGCCACCATCGTTGCCGCCACCGCCGGCGATATGATCGCCACCTACGCCCTCGCCCTTGCGGCAAAAGTCCCGCTCCAAGCGATTGCAAGTTTTACCCCGGCCTATCCGACACTTTCCGAATCCGGAAAACGCGCTGCCGTCCAGTACTTTGCCGGGCGCCTCGGCAAGCCTTGGGTAAGCCGTGTGTTGTCCCTGTTGAAACGGCTCCCCTGATCGCGCAAAGGGGCGGTGCACGAGCGAGCGAATGGGAGTAGTGTCTCGCTCGCTATGGGGGAAAGGCTCGGTAGATTGCTGGATGGCCCACGGGCAGGGCTCGGGACGAAGCTGCTCGTCCTGACTATAGCCTTCGTCATGATTTCCGAAGTGCTGATTTTCGTGCCGTCCATTGCCAATTATCGGCAGAACTGGCTGCGCGATGCGCACCGCAACGCGTCGGTGGCGGCCGCAATCATTGCCGAAACGCCGAATGTGCCGGAGCAACTCCAGATCAGGTTGCTCGGTGCCACCAACACCATTGCCATTGCCCACCGTGAAGGAAACCGCCGACGTCTCCTGGCCATGGCGGCCCCGCCGCCGATGGTGGAACGCCACGTGGAGTTGGGGAACGAGAGTGTGGTGCAGTCGATCACCGCGGCCTTCGACACCCTTCTGGCCCGCGATGGTCGCGTCATCCGTATATCGGCGATGCCTGAGGGGCGCGAGGAGGAGGTGGACGTCATCCTCGATGAGACGGCGCTGCGGGCCGATATGTTCGCCTATTCGGTGAACATTCTCATCCTGTCGCTGGTGATCTCCATCACGACGGCGGTGCTCGTCTTCCTCGCGCTGAGGTGGCTCTTCGTGAAGCCAGTGCGCCGCATTGCCGATGCGATGGCCGATTTCGCCGAGGATCCGGAAGACGAAGAGCGCGTCATCTTGCCCACCAACCGCAGCGACGAGATCGGCGACACGGAGCGGTCGTTGGCCGCCATGCAGCAACAGCTGACGGAGACCATCAGCGAGCGCCGACGCCTTGCCGAGCTGGGCCTTGCGGTGTCGAAGATCAACCACGACCTGCGCAACATTCTGGCCGCCGCTCAGATTTTCTCCGATCGCCTGGCGATGATCCCCGATCCCACCGTGCAGCGCTTTTTGCCCAAACTGGTGCGGGCGCTGGATCGTGCGGTAGGCTATACGTCAGGCGTGCTGGCCTATGGGCGTGCGGGCGAGGCACCGCCCCAGCGACTGCTCATCGACATTGGCCGTCTCGCCCATGACGTGGGGGAAATCCTGGGGCTTGAAAACCACCCGACCATCGAGTTCCGCGTCATCGTGGAGGACAACATGGAGGTGGATGCGGATCCCGATCAGCTCTACCGGGTCCTTCTCAATCTTTGCCGGAACGCGAAAGAAGCGCTGGAAAGCAACTCGGATCAGGCGGTGGTGCGGCGGTTGGCGGTCGCCGCAGAGCGAGCCGGCTCGGTGGTGCGCATCGTGGTCTCCGACACGGGGCCGGGAATTCCCGAAAGGGTGCGCGAGCACCTCTTCCAACCCTTCCAGGGGAGCGGTCGGCGTGGCGGCACCGGGCTTGGCCTTGCCATCGCCGCCGAGCTGGTGCGCGCCCACGGCGGCAACCTTGCCTTACTGGAGACCGGGGTAGGGGCAGCCTTTGAGATCACGCTCCCCGACCGTCCCATCGATTTTGCCCAGGCAAAGCGCGCCGCCAGCGCCTAAGCACGATCTGCCCTTGCCAGATCCGTGCAGCGCCCCATGGTTTTGGAACGTTTAACGTTAGAAGAATCCTAGTTCGCGCTCGCCTTGTCAAAGTTCGGCCGTTCACCTATACCCTTCGCGCCCGCACCCCTGGAGGCGGGACGCGCCTTGGCGCGAACTTGTCGGTCTTATTCACCGAACCGACACAATTGCACCGCTTTAGGAGAGCATGATGGCTAAAGGCTTCGCCCTTCAGGCCGCCGTGCGCGAACGGACGGGCAAGGGGGCCGCGCGCGCACTGAGGCGAGAAGGACTTATTCCCGCTGTGATTTACGGCAACAATGAACCGGCGGTTCCCATTTCCGTTTCGCAAAAGGAAATGACCCTGGCGTTAGGCGCTGGGGGGTTCATGACCAACATCTGGTCCATCGACGTGGGCGGTACGCCCGTTCAGGCCCTCGCCCGGGACTACCAGCGCGAGCCCGTCAAGGATCGCCTCATTCACGTGGACTTCTTGCGCGTCACCGAACGCACCCGCGTGACGGTGGATGTTCCCATTTCGTTTGTGGACGAGAACGAATCGCCGGGCCTTTCCACCGGCGGCGTCCTCAACGTGGCGCAGTTCACCGTGTCGGTGGAAGCGGCGGCCACCGGCATTCCCGACAACATTACCGTCAGCGTTGCGGGGCTGGAGATGGGCGCCACCATCACCAGCGCAGACATCACGCTCCCGGCTGGGGTCGCCTTCGCGTCCCAATCGGACGAGCCATTCCCCATCGCCTCCATTGCGGCCCCCGCCGTTGAGGTGAGCGATGAGGAGGCGGATGCTCCCAGCGAGCCAAGCGATGAGGGTGCCGGCGGCGACGGCGCCGAGGACACCTAGTTTATGGCCGAGGTCGCGCCATGATGAAGCTGGTGGTCGGCCTCGGCAATCCGGGTGCGAACTATGCCCGCAACCGTCACAATGTGGGCTTCATGGCGGTGGACCGCATCCATGAGCGATGGAGCGGCGGTCCGTGGCGGCGAAAGTTTCAGAGCATGGTTGCGGAAGCCACCGTTCATGGCGATCGGGTGATGTTTTTAAAACCGCAAACCTACATGAACGAATCTGGCCGCGCGGTGAGTGAAGCCTCTCGCTTCTACAAGGTTTCCCTCGCCGACATTGTGGTGATCCACGATGAGATTGATCTGCCGCCGGGACGCTTTCGCATGAAGACCGGTGGCGGCACCGGTGGCCACAACGGCCTCAAGTCCATCACCGCCCATATGCGCGACGGGTATCGGCGGCTTCGAGTGGGCGTCGGCCATCCGGGCCGCAAGGAAATGGTGCCGGGCTATGTCCTGCACGACTTCGCTTCCGCCGACGATGAATGGCTCGATCCGCTTCTGGGCACGTTCGCCGAATTTGCACCCCTCTTGATTCGCGGCGACGACGCGCCGTTCGCGTCCAAGGTGCACACCCGTCTAGGCCGATTGGCTGCGAACACCAATGAGCCCAAGCGGCGCGCTGCTGAAGTCGTTGTTCCGAAAGAGGACAACGGTGTGGGTGGCTTTACGGAGACGAAGGCCGCGCCGCGCCCCTTTGCGGTGCTGGCTCAGCTCTTGCGGAAGTAACCATGGGATTCAAATGCGGAATTGTGGGCCTGCCCAACGTGGGCAAGTCCACCCTGTTCAACGCGCTCACCAAAACGGCCGCCGCCCAGGCTGCCAACTATCCGTTCTGCACCATCGAGCCCAATACGGGCGACGTGGCCGTACCCGACGAACGGCTCTTTACCATCGGCAAAATCGCCAAATCGGCGAGCATCGTGCCAACCCGGCTCACCTTCGTGGATATTGCCGGCCTGGTGCGGGGCGCCTCCACCGGCGAGGGGCTGGGCAACCAATTCTTGGGCAACATCCGCGAGGTGGATGCCATCGCCCACGTGTTGCGCTGCTTTGAGGACGACGACGTCACCCACGTTTCAGGGACCGTCGATCCGCTGGAGGACGCGCAGACCGTCGAGACCGAGCTGATGTTGGCGGACCTAGAAAGCCTGGAGCGCCGCTCCGATGGGGTGCGCAAGCGCGCCCAGTCCGGCGACAAGGATGCCAAAGCCGATCTGGCGCTCATGGACGCGGTGTTGGAACTTCTGCGCGACGGCCAGCCCGCCCGCGCGCTCAAATCCTCGCCAGAGGACGCGCGGGCGCTCAAAATGCTCAACCTCCTCACCGCCAAACCGGTGCTTTACGTCCTCAATGTGGACGAAGCCTCCGCAGCGGGTGGCAATGCCATGTCACGCCGCGCCGAAGCGATGGCCCGGGAGGCGGGGGCGTCCAGTGTCACCATTTCGGCGGCCATCGAGGCGGAGATCGCCCAACTCCCAGCCGATGAGCAGGCTGAGTATCTCCAGGAAATGGGCCTTGAAGAACCGGGCCTCGATCGTCTCATCCGCGCCGGTTACGGTCTCCTCGACCTCATCACCTTCTTCACCGCCGGGCCTAAGGAGGCGCGGGCCTGGACCGTTCGCAAGGGCACTTACGCGCCCCAGGCGGCCGGCGTCATTCACACCGACTTCGAGCGGGGCTTCATCCGCGCCCAGACCATCGCCTACGACGACTACACCGGCCTCGGCGGTGAGGTTCCGGCCCGGGAGGCCGGCCGGGCCCGCGATGAGGGCAAAGAGTACCGCGTGGCGGACGGGGACGTGATCCTCTTCAAGTTCGCCACCTGAACTTTGACAGCGTGCTACCCGCCGCTGGCCTCGAAGCGCTGGGACTGGCTGCGGGTGGCCCAGCCGGTAAACCGGTTCTCAAAGCTGGCGAAGAGGGCGTAGATCGCGACTCCCATGGCGGCCACCACCACGAGGCCAGCAAACACCAGCGGCGTCTCGAACCGTGAGGACGCGTTGAGCATCAAATAGCCGATGCCCGCGTTGCCGGCGATGGTTTCCGAAATCACCGAGCCCACCAGGGCAAGGGTGATGGCGATCTTCAGCGAAGCAAAAAAGTAGGGCATTGAGCGTGGCAGCCCCACCTTCAAGAACATGTCCCGGCGCGACGCCCCCAACGAGCGCAAAACATCCTCCATCTCCGGTTCCACTGTCGCGAGCCCTGCGGCGACGTTGACGACAATGGGAAAGAAAGAGAGCAAAAACGCGGTGATGACGGCGGGGATGGTGCCGATGCCGAACCAGATTACCAGGATGGGGACGATCGCCACCTTTGGCACCGAGTTGAAGGCTATGAGGATCGGATAGAGCGCCTTATAAAGAAAGCGCGAGTAGCCCACCGCGACGCCCAGGGCGAGGCCGCCGAGCACGGCAAAAATGAAGCCGATGACGGTTGTGTAGAGGGTTTGTCCAGCATGGATGGCGATGACGTCGCGCCACTTCCAAAGGTCGAGCGCGATAAGGCTCGGCGCGGGCAGGATGTATTTCTTGATCTCAAACGCCCGGCATGCGCCTTCCCACATGGCAAGGGTGGCGATGGCCACCAGCCAGGGCGCCGCGTAGTCGTTGGTGAGGAGCCGAGGCAGCGCACCACTGCGCCTCCGCTCCCTGCCAAGCGGCTCGGCCGCGTCCGTCACGTCTGACGTTCCCGGCTGATATGGTTGCGAAGCTCGTGAACGATGTCCACGAACGCGGGCTCAAACGTATTTTCCAGGGTCCGCGGGAAATCGAGCGGCACCTTTCGGCTCGCCACGATCTTCCCCGGCCGTGCCGACATGACATGGATGGTGTCTGCGAGATAAACCGCCTCGCGCAAATCGTGGGTCACCAAAATGACCGTGAAGCGACGCTCCATCCAAAGGTTTTGCAAAACGCCCCAAAGCTCTTCGCGGGTGAAGGCGTCGAGGGCGCCGAAGGGCTCGTCGAGCATCAAGAGCTCCGGCTCATGGATAAGCGCGCGGCAGAGCGAGGCCCGCTGCTGCATACCGCCGGAAAGCTCCCAAGGCGCCCGCTCACCGAAGCCGGCGAGCCCCACAGACGCAAGGAGGTCTTGGGCTCGCGCCTCGTACTCGGCCCGGTGGGCGCGCAGCCGGCTTCGGTGCGGCTCCACGATTTCGAGCGGGAGCATGATGTTCTTCAGCGTGGAGCGCCAGGGAAGCAACGTCGGGTTTTGGAACGCCATGCCGGCAATGTTGACCGGACCGTCCACCTCCGCGCCATCCAGGACGATGCGGCCCTTGGTCGGTTTGATGAGCCCTGTGGTGAGCTTCATGAGCGAGGATTTTCCGCATCCGGACGGGCCCACCACCGCCGCGAACCCGCCCTTTTCCACCGCGAACGTGGCGCCGGTGAGGGCGTGCACCTTGGACTCGTCCCGGCCATAAACCAGGTCGACATCGTCAATGGTCACGAAGGGTATTGCGTCGTCGGCAAGGGGAGACGCAGCGGCGTCGGCTAAGGCCATGAAAGCTCCGTTGTCGCCCACGTTGACAGGCAAATTTTACGCCAAGCAAGCACAGCCGTTTCTTGCACCGTTGCCATCAGGCGAGCTTGGCGATGCGGCAAGGGCCTTCCTCGGCAGCCACGATGCGCCGCACCATGGCGATGAGGCCGGGTCGGTGCACCTCCAGGCGCTCGGCAAAATCGGAGTTGTCTCGGGTCAAGCGCAGGGCCGCTTCGCTGGCGTCCTGCAGGGTTTGTTCCGGGTCAAATCGCGTCGGCACGCCGTTTTGAAGCACCTCTTCACCGCCCACAAAGACTCGCCGAACGCTGGCCCCGGTCTCTTGCAGGAGCACTTGGGTGGGGAGATCGCCCCTCGGCTGAAGCGCAACGCTTTTGCCGTCGAGCACCACAAGATCTGCCAGCTGCCCGGCTTCGAGTGTGCCTGCCCGCCCACCGCGCCCAAGCGCCGTCGCCCCGTTCACGCAGGCCATACGCAGCGCAGCTCCCGCGGTGATCCAGCGGTCGGGATCGGCCTCCGCCACCCGCGGCAGCAGGGCGGCAAGGCGGGTTTTTTCAAACATCGACATGTGCCCCACATTGAGCCCGTCAGAGCCGAACGCCACCGGAACGCCCGCCTCTGCGAGCCGCATCAAGGGTTGAATACCGGAGCCGAGCGCCAGGTTACTGGCCGGATTGTGAACGACGCTAACCCCCGTTTGCGCACACATTTCAAGGTCGCTGTCGGTGAACCAGATGAAGTGGGCAAAGGAGGACTTTTCACCCGCAAGCCCCTTGTCGGCCAGGTATGCGACGAAGCCGCGGGGATCCCTGCGCTCCGCCATCGCCCATTGAGTCTTTGCCTCCAGGAGATGGGTATGGTTGCCGATGCCATGGGCCGCGCAGAAGGCGCCGCCCCGGTCGAGCAGCGCATCAGAGCACCGCTGGGGACTATCGACACCGAGCATGATATCGACGAGGGCGTGGCTTCCCCAGGCGTCGACCGCGTTTTCCATCATCTCAAAGAAAGGGGCGGGGTCCTGGGCCGTACCGGGCAGGGCCTCCACCTCGTCCTTCGACATATCGGCCGGGGTAACGGGAATGGTGTCTCGGAATGGAAGGTCGGAGAACATCGGCGCCACGGCTGCGCGAATGCCGGAGTCTGCGTAAGCCCGGCAGACGGCGTCGAGGGCATCGGGGCTGTGGCGAGGTCGGTGCGAAAAGTGGTCCAGGCACGCCGTCGTGCCACTTTGCAGCATTTCGAGCGCGCTGATTTTGGCGGCAAGATAGACGTCGCTCGCCGTACGGCTTCCGGCCCCCAGGATCGCTCCCACCATGAAGAGGTCGAGGGGCATTTTATCGACGCTTCCTTTGAGGAGCGCCGAATAGGAGTGGGTGTGGCAATTGGCAAAGCCCGGCATCACCACATCGCCGGGCACATCGATCACCGTTGCGGTGTCATCGGGCTCCGGGTCTTCTCCGACAGGACCGGCATAGGCAATGACACCGCCATCAATGCGCAACTCGCCATCGTCGATGACGGTGCCCTGTTCATCAAGGGTGAGAAGGCTTGCGCCCCGTATCACAATGGGTCCCATGGGCGTTGCCTCCAACGAGCTGCGAGTGTGTACCCGAGCGGTTACTTCCGCCGTTGCCGAACCGCGCCACTGTGCGATAGCCTTTAGGGGCCGGGCAAACCCGGTGCCGCGCCCAAAGCGGGAAACGCCATAAAAACGACCATCGCCCGCGATGGCAAACCAGTCCTGGGGAGGAATGTTATGCGCGTCGTTTCCTTGTTGTCTGCCCTTGCCGTGACCACGGCGCTTGTCACCGCGCCCGCGGTGGCTGGGCCCGATGTGGTGGAGGGGCCGGGCTACTTGCCCGAGTGTTTCGCGCCATGGGATGCAAGCACTCAGTATTTCCAGTGGGGTGCGAAGGACGGACCCTACAAAATAGCCGTCGTGAACGGATTTGTGGGCAACATCTGGCGCATTCAGATGATCAAGACCGCCAAAGCCTACGCCGAGCAGCCAGAAATCGCGCCCCTTATCGAGGAGCTCAAGGTGGTGTCCACCGGCACCGACGCTGCCGCACAACTGGGCGCCATCGAGGATTTTATCAACCAGGGCTACGACGCCATCGTCACCATTGCCGTGTCGCCCACGGGTTTTGACCGGGTGATCCGCCTTGCCGACCGCAACGATGTGGTGCTCGTCCCGTTCGACAACATCCTCGACACCGACAAGGTGATGATGGTGAACGAGGATCAGTTCGCAATGGGCGTCATGAGTGCCAACTGGTTGTTGGACAATGTGGGTAAGTCCGGCAAGATCCTTGAGGTGAGAGGGCTTCCCGGCAACTCGGTGGACCGCGATCGACACCTCGGCTTCCGCTCGGTGATGGAGGCCGATGGCAACGACTTCGAAATTGTCGAGGTGGTGGGCAACTGGGCGCCGGGCGACAGCCAGAAGGTGACCGCCGACGCCATTGCCGTCCACGGGGAGTTCGACGGCGTGTTCAGCCAGGGCGGCACCAACGGTACCGTGCAGGCGATGATCGATGCCGGCCACCCCTTTGTCCCCATGGCGGGCGAGGCTGAAAACGGCTTCCGCAAGCAAATCGCGGAATTCTCGGACCAGGGCCTGAAGGGACTTTCCTACGGCCAGTCGCCGGGCCTGGTGGCAATCTCCATGAAGGCTGCATTGGAAGCTTTGCAAGGAAATGCGCTGCCGCAGCTCATCTCAGTGCCAATCCCTGTGGTGACCTATGAGGACGTCGAAGACGGTGTGAACTACTGGTCTGATCTTCCGGACGACTTCTTCACGCCCAACGAATTCCCGCCGTGCAACGTCAACATCACAGCACGGGAAATCATGGCGAAGAGCGAAGAGGACTCCAACTAGTCGGCCCGGGCGGCGGGGCACGGGTCCGGGGCCGATCATGGGAATGCCGGCCCCTCCTGCGCGTCCGTGGTCTTACCGCCCCTTTCCCTCGCCAAGCATCAGAAGTTCTGCGAGCATCCCCGCCGGGTGCCGCGGCGGACACCCGGTGACCCACCAAAGGTTGGCCCATGGATGAAGGCCCGGCCGCGTATCTCACCATGCGCGGCATTTCAAAGAACTACGGCGGGGTCCACGCGCTCACAGATGTGGACTTTGCGGCCCGTCGCGGGTCCATCCATGCCGTCCTTGGCGAAAACGGCGCCGGCAAATCGACGCTCATTAAAATAGTTGCTGGCGTGGTGGAGCCCACAAAGGGAGCGATGGCGCTGGACGGCCGGGCGGCCGCGTTCAAGACTCCGCTTGAAGCAAATGCGGCAGGCGTCGTCTGTATATTCCAAGAATTGTCGCTGATGCCCGACCTTTCGGTGGCGGACAATATCTCCATCACCGATCCACCCCGCACCAGGCTCGGCCTTATCGATGCGCGGGCCCAGCGACGCCGCGCCGAAGATCTTTTGGCCCGGGTCGGCTGCGAGGACATCGATCCGCGCGAGCGGTTGCGCAATCTCCCCCTATCGCGCCGCCAGATGGTGGAGATTGCGAAGGCACTGGGCCGCAGTCCGACGCTTCTCATCCTCGACGAAGCCACGTCGGCGCTCACCGGCACGGACGTGGAGAAGGTATTTGCCATTCTCCACACGCTTCGGGAGGAGGGACTTTGCCTTCTTTATATTTCCCACCGCATGCATGAGATCGAAGAACTCGCCGACACTTGTTCAGTCTTTCGTAACGGCCAACACATCGAGACCTTTGAAAAGGGCGCCCGCAGCAACGATGAGATCGTCCAACTGATGATCGGACGCGATTGGTCCAACGTGTTTCCCAAAAAACCGGTGTGGAGTGCGTCGCCTGAGCCCGCTCTGGAAATCGAAAATCTTTCCTGGCTCCCCCTCCTCGATAATCTCAACCTATCCGTGGGGAAGGGCGAAATCGTGGGCGTCGGCGGTTTGGACGGGCAGGGTCAGCGCGAACTCCTGCTCGCCCTCTTCGGCGTGTTGAGCGGCGTCAGCGGAACCCTTCGCATCGACGGTTCGCCCGTCTCCATCAATGCGCCAGCGGCAGCCAAATCGCCGCGAAATGGGATCGCTCTCATCCCCGAGGATCGCAAGACCGAGGGATTGATGCTCTCCATGAGCGTTTCGGACAATATCACCATGGCGGCGCTGCCGTGGCTCACAAAGGGCCTCGTCATCGACCGCTCGGCAAAGGCCCAGAAGATCGCCGAGATGGTGGAAAAGATGCAGATCAAGGTGGGCGATCTCGACGGTGAGGTGGCTAACCTTTCCGGCGGTAACCAGCAAAAGGTGGTTATCGCCAAATGGCTCCTCACCGGCGCGCGGATTATCTTGCTCAACGATCCCACCCGCGGCATCGATGTGGGCACCAAGCAGGAGATCTATCAATTACTGCGAAACCTTGCGCAGGACGGCGCCGCAATCTTGTTTTACACCACCGATTACGATGAATTGATCGGCTGCTGCGACCGGGTGCTGATCCTTTACGACGGCAAGATCGTGCGTGAGCTTGCCGACGAAGACCTTACCGAGACCCAGATCATCGCGGCCTCGCTCAATCTGCCGACGGCGCAAGAGACGGCAACGCATCCATGAAGATGTTGCGGCTCGTCCTCACGCAGAACTTTGGTCTCATCCTCGCCATCTTGATGTTTGCCGCGCTCTACAGCGTTTACGTGGCGCTCCATCCCAACTGGGGGACCAACGTCATCCTCCAAAATGGCAACGAGACGCTCGCATTGATCCTGGTGGGGATGGCCCAGACCATGGCGGTCCTGGTCGGCGGGCTCGACCTTTCCGTCGGCCCTTTGATGACGCTCACCAACACCTTCGGAAGCCATGTGATGGCGGGCACCGGCGGGTCCATTGCCCTTGGCATCATCGCCTGCATGGCCCTTGGCGCCGCCTGCGGTTTTTTGAACGGCTGCATCATCGTCTATGGGCGGATCCAGCCCATCATCGCGACGCTTGCCACCGGTGCCATCTTCCTCGGTCTTGCCCTTTTGCTGCGCCCCACGCCTGGCGGCGCCATTGACGGTGATTTTGCCTGGGCTTTCACCAACGACATCAACGAACTGGGCCTCACCTACGGCTGGTGGGGGGACCTTGGGTGGTTCGGGCTCATTCCCCTGCAGCTCATTTTCCTGGTTCTCATCGTTGTTCTGGTCTGGCTGCCCTTCAAACGTTCCGTCACGGGGCGGGGCGCCTACGCGGTCGGCTCCAATGCTCACGCGGCGTACATGTCCGGGGTGCGCATCGAGCGCTCAAAAATTGCCGCGTTCACCCTTGCCGGGTTTTTTGCCGGATGCGCGGGGATTTACCTCACCATGCAAATGGGCTCCGGCAATGCCGACGCGCCCCAGGCCGCTGAATACACGCTCCGCTCCATCGCAACGGTGGTGATCGGCGGCACCTCGCTCTACGGCGGTACCGGCGGGGTGATCGGCACGATTTTTGGCGCACTGGTGCTGCGGTCCATTTCCTTTATTTTCCGCGTGGTTCCTGAAGATTCCACATTCGGTTTTGTGGCAAGCCCGCTGTTGCAGCCCTTCTTCGAGGGATTGATCCTTCTCTTCGCGGTCAGCCTGGGCGCGGCGCGGGTCCTTCGCGTGCGCAACCGGCTTTCGCTCTTCACATGAGGCCGCGGTGACCCTTCGCATCGATACGCCCATTGTGATCGGCCTTGTCTTCATCGCGGTGATCCTCGCCACGGGGACGAGCTACACCCTGATCACCGAAGGAACGGCCACCTTCGTTTCGCCAACCTACCTCCTGCAACAGCTCCACTTCGGGGCGTTTTTGGGCATGACGGCGGCGGGGATGATGATGGTCATCCTCCTTGGTCACATCGACCTGTCCGTGCCCTGGACCCTTGCCACCAGCGCCATGGTCGCCACCGCCATAGGCGGGTTCGGCGGCGACGTAGCTGGCATTTTGGTCGGCCTCGCCATCGGTCTTGCCAATGGGATCGGGGTGGCTGTCCTCCGGGTTCCCTCGATGATTTTCACCCTTGGCATGAACACCGTTCTCCTCGGGCTCATGGTGATGCTCACCGGAGGCTACGCACCCCAGAACGCGGCCACCGACTTGATGCTCTTCCTGGGGCGCGACCGCACCTTTGGCGTGCCCCACTCGGTGGTGGTCTGGGCCATCGTTTCCGCGGGGATCATCTTTACCCTCACCCGCACACCTCTCGGGCGCTACATCTACGCCATCGGAAACCAAGAGGCGGCTGCCTACCTTTCTGGCGTGCGCACGCGGCTCGTCATCATTGCCTCTTTCATGATGTGTTCTTTGTGCGCAGCCATCGGCGGCCTTGCGCTCGCCGGCTACTCAGCCCGGGCGTTCCAAGCCATGGGCGATGCCTACCTCCTGCCATCCATCGCTGCAGTGGTGCTGGGTGGTACCAACATCCTTGGCGGGCAGGGGAAGTATTCGGGAACTGTGGTGGGGGTGGTTTTGATCGTCCTCCTCCAGTCGATGCTTTCGGTCATGCAAATGGAGGAAGCGTTTCGGCAGATAATTTACGGCGCAGTGATTATTTTGATGCTGCTGATCTATAGCCGCGGAAAGAAACAGGCTTGATTCTATCGCCGCCCAACGAGGTTACTCGAAGATTCGTTCGAGCTTAACCTTGGAAATTGAGTTTGGGTGATTGACTGGCAGAAAAAGAGGGAAGCCTCTCTCGCCAGTAACCCAGGATCCCGCGGGAGCGGCGATGGCACCAAGGGACGCTCCGCTTCTGCCCTTGACCCCATCGCCGCTCCCGCGGGGCTGAAATGTTAGTCGGCTTCGAAGGAAAGTCGGGCTTTTCGTCTCTCCAAAGAAAAGAATGGTGGGCTGGGTTGGGGGCTTTGGCCTAACCCATGGCGCCGTAGCCGCCGCGAAAATAAAGGAGGGGGGCGCCGTCCCTCGCGGTCATGGCGACAACGCGGCCGATCTCGATCATGTGGTCACCCGCCTCGTGGGCCGCGATGCGGATGCACTCAAAGCGGGCGAGACAATCCTCAATGAGGGGAAGGCCATCTTCGGCGAGGCTATTGCGGGTCCCGCCAAACGCGTCGGCAGCCCGCATGAATGCGTCAGCCACGGACGCTTGCTCTTCGCCCAGCACGTGAATGGCAAACCGGGGGGCGGCGGCAAAGGCCTCGTAGCGTCGCGACGACTTTGCTGGCGACCACATGACGAGCGGTGGGTCGAGGGAGAGCGAGGTGAAGGAGTTCACCGTCATTCCCACTGGCCCGTGAGCGCTCGTGCACGTGACGACAGTGACACCGGTGGCAAATCGGCCCATGGCGTTGCGATACGCCCGCCCGTCGATGGGTTGGGGGCCAGCGTCGAACGCATCCACTTGCTCGGGGATGGGATCGGGATCCCTTTCGGGGGTGCGGTCCATCAGGCGCTCGAACGTGGCGGCGGCAAACGCGTCCATCAGGGTACCTCGTGACCGAGCGACTGCTCGTAAAGTTCGAA
Organism: Pseudomonadota bacterium; assembly: GCA_039189655.1. Classification (GTDB taxonomy): domain Bacteria; phylum Pseudomonadota; class Alphaproteobacteria; order Rhizobiales; family Amorphaceae; genus Acuticoccus. Next base: position 21,356 of record JBCCYN010000028.1, read on the forward strand.
CCAGGTTTCGCGGTCCATCTCGACCTTAAAAGCGTCGGAGAGCGCCGCGATGCGCGACAAGTTGTTGGTGCCTACCACCGGCAAGACGCCCGACGGGTGAGCGAGCAGGAAGGCAAGGGCCACCGCTGAAGCATCTACGCCTGCCGCCTCGCCCAGAGCTTTCATCTTGGCCAGCAACCCTGCGTGCGCTTGGCCAAAGAGCGCTCCACCTCCCAGCGGTGACCAGGCCATCGGTCGAATTCCGTGTTCCTGGAGGAACGCAATGTCGCCGTTGATGAAGGGTTCGGTGTGAAGGATCGAAAGCTCCACCTGGTTGGTGACGAGCTTGGCATGCATCGCCGACTGGAGGAGCGAAAAATCCCAGGGCCGAAAGTTGGAAACGCCCACCGCTTCCACCTTGCCGCTTTCCACCAGCGCATCGAGGGCGCCGCCGGTTTCTTCGGCGTCAAACAGCGGATCGGGTCGGTGGATCATCAAAAGGTCGAGGTGCTCAATCCCCATGCGCGACAGCGAGTTCTCCACCGAGGCGATGATATGTTCGCGCGTCGTGTCGTAGTGTTTGACCCGGCGTGACGGCGCTTTGCTGCTGACAAGCTTGATGCCGCACTTGGAGGCGATTTCGATTTTGTCCCGCAGCGACGGGTCCGCTTTTAGCGACTGGCCGAACGCCTCTTCGCTTTCATAGTTCCCGTAAATGTCGGCCTGGTCGAAGGTGGTGATGCCCTGGGCAAGGCACGCCTCCACCTTGGCGCGGACGGTGCTTTCGGAACGGTCCTCGCCGTTGACCAGTCGCCACATGCCATAAACGATGCGGGAAAATTCCACGTCATCGGTGAGCTTGACCCGTTGCATCAGCGCCTCTCTCCTGCGCCAAGCGGCGTCTTTGGGGTGGTTTCCGGGACGCGCCCATAGGCGTGGGGAAGGGACGTCGTCGTAAGGTGCGGCATCACCAGGCGGCCAAAGTGTTCCGCCTCGTCCTTGTGCGGATAGCCCGATAAGATGAACGCGCGCATACCCATCCTGCGGTACTCTTCAAGTTCTGAAAGCACCTGGTCGGCCGATCCCACCAGCGCCGCACCGCAGCCGGAACGCGCGCGGCCGACGCCGGTCCAAAGGTGAGGCTCCACAAAGCCTTCCATGTCGGCAAGCTCGCGCGCCCTCGCCTGGTGGGCAACGCCCAGCGAGGTGGAATCGAGCGCCCGATCCCGGATTGCCTTGCCCTTTTCGTCGTCGAGCTTTGAGACCAGCTCAGCGGCGTATTCGCGCGCTTCGGCCTCCGTGTCGCGCACGATCACATGGACGCGAAGCCCATAGTCGAGGGTCCGGCCCAGCTTATGAGCGCGCTCGTTGATGTCGCGCATGCGGCCCGCGAGATCTTCCTTCGGCTCGGGCCACATGAGGTAGACGTCGCACTGCTCGGCGCAAAGATCGAGGGCGGCCGGGGAGTAGCCGCCGAAGTAAAGGAGAGGGCCGCCATTGATCTGGTAAGGGCGCGCCGGATCGGTGGCGACATTTTCGAATTGATACACTTCGCCCTGATGGTTGATCTCATCCTGGGTCCAGGATTGGCGCAGGATTTCCACCACTTCGCGGGAGCGCTGATAGCGGTAGTTGCTCTCAGCCTTCTCGCCGGGAAAGTCCGACGAAATCACGTTGAGGGTAAGACGTCCCTTCAGCATGTGGTCAAGGGTTGCCACCGTGCGCGCCAGCATGATGGGCTGCATCTCGCCGCATCGGATTGCCGCCAGAAGGTTGATCTTTTCGGTGATGGGGGCGCAGCCCGCCACAAAGCTCAGTGTGTCCTGCCCCACCTGGTAGGAGGAGGGGCAAAGGATGTTGCGAAACCCTTGCGCTTCAGCGGTTTTTACGATGTCGGAGCAGTGCTCCCAGGATGAGCGCAGTGTGCCATCGGGCACGCCCAGATAACGGTAGTCGTCAGAGCAAAGGGCGGAAAACCAGCTCACCTCAGCGCCAGCAAGATCCGGCGAGGTGATCGGCACAACGGTCATAGAAAATCCTAGAGAGGCAAGGGTCAGCAAGGTTTACTTAGCAGTCGTTTCTGGATAGATCAATAGTGTATCAATTTCCGCCCGCCCAACGGCCAGCGGTTCCGATCGAGCCCGAGAATTCATGCCCTCCGATGAGCCCACAACGCTGCCGCTCTATCGCCAGATCGGCGATCTATTGCTGCGCGAGATTGACGCTGGGCGGCTGATTGATGGCCAACGGCTTGACCCTGAACGCGAGCTTGCCGCCCGCCTTGGCACATCCGTCGGGACGCTTCGAAAAGCCCTCTCTTTCCTGGCTGAAAAGGGACTGTTGGACCGTCGCCAAGGATCGGGAAACTACGTGCGGACGGTCAAGCGGCGCGACAATGCCTACGCCTTCTTTCGTATCGAGCTGATCGCCGGCGGCGGCGAGCCCACGGCGGAAATTATCTCGGTGAACAGGCTAAAAAAGCCATCGAACGCTCCAGCCTTCGGCGCAAGCAAAGAAGCCCATCGGATCAGGCGGGTGCGCCGGCTCGATGGTGTTGTGGCAGTGCTCGAAGAAATCTGGCTCGATGGTGCCCAGGCCAAAACCCTTGATCGCCAATCGCTGCGCGACAGCCTTTACACCACCTATCGCGATCAGCTCGGCCTTTGGATTGCCCGGGCGGAAGACCGGGTTTGGTTTGAGCCGGCACCCCCGTGGGCACCTCCCGAATTTGGTTGTAAGCGAGGGGAAATGTGCGGATTTGTGGAGCGGGTGTCCTGGAGCCAGACGGGCGCCCGCGTGGAGTGGTCCCTGTCCTGGTTCGATGCGAAGGTCGCACGCTACGTGCAGAGGCTAAAATGATCCGTCCTGTGCGCTACGCCATCGCCGGCACCGGCATGATGGGTCAGGAGCATATCCGCAACATCGCGCTGCTCTCGGGTGCCGAAGTGGCGGCTCTTTATGAACCCGACCCCGAGCAACTTGCGATGGCAAAGGGTCTGGTGCCGGCCGCCCGCACGGCCGACAGTTTTGCTGCGCTTGCCGCCGATCCCGCCATCGATTGCTTGCTCATCGCATCCCCGAACCACCTCCACGTTGGTCAGCTGGAAGAGGTGTTAGCGCTGCGGAATCTCCCGGTCTTGGTGGAAAAACCCCTTTATACGGACGATCGGGATGGGGCGCGCCTCGCCGCCATCCAGGAGCGCCATCCGGCTGTCTGGGTGGCGATGGAGTACCGATATATGCCCCCCATCGCGACCCTTCTGGCAAAGGCGGAAGAGGTCACCGGTGGCATCAAAATGCTCACGATCCGCGAGCACCGCTTCCCATTCCTGACAAAGGTGGGGGACTGGAACCGGTTCAACTGCAACACCGGTGGCACGTTAGTGGAAAAGTGCTGCCACTTCTTCGATCTGATGCGTCTGGCCTTGGGGTCCGAGCCGGTGCGCGTGATGGCCTCGGCCGACCAAGCGGTCAATCATTTGGACGAGCGCATTGGCGGGCAGGTGCCGGACATTTGGGATCATGGCTACGTGATCGTGGACTTTGCCTCGGGCGCGCGGGCGTTGCTGGAACTGTGCATGTTCGCTGAGGGGGCGCGCTTCCAGGAGGAAATCAGTGCCGTCGGTCCGGCGGGGAAAATCGAAGCGTTCGTGCCGGGACCAACGCGTTTTTGGCCCGACCACCTCGGCGACGCACCAACACCCCAGGTGGTGCTGTCGCCGCGCTCACCAAAGGGGCCAAAAAAGCTTGAAATTCCAGTGGATCCATCGCTCCTTGAAGCCGGCGACCACAACGGCTCAACCTACTATCAGCACCAGCGGTTCCTGGAAGTCGTGCGCGGTTCGGCTGTCCCTGAGGTTACCCTTGCCGACGGCGCGATCGCTGTGCGCATGGGGCTCGCCGCCCAAGCATCAGCGCGCTCGGGCCAAGCCGTCGCGTTGAGCGTCGTTCGACCGGGGTAAAACGCGGTCGGACTGTAGGATGCGCCAGGTCAAGGCATCCGGCGCTGATCTGGTCCGTTAAGATCGAATAACGCTCTTTGGGTCGAACGGCCATAGGATCGAACGGGGACAGTTTTCAGGGCAGGTTCAGCGGGGCAGCGTTCTTTAACCACTATCGCCGGTTGCGTCCGGCCCGCGGCGGCACAATCTCTTGGCGGCATGCTCGCCCCAGCTCCTCGGGTTATGCGGCGAGCGCTCCGGCGGTCGGCCCCAAGTCGCCGCGAATGAACCAAGGAGATGATCGAGTGAAATCCATATTACGCGCGTTGGTTCCAGGCCTCGCGCTGATTACCGGCGCGACGGTCGCCAGCGCCCAACCGGCAGAATTTCCGCCGGTCCCGCCGCAGGCTGGCCCCACCTACGACTATGTCCAGCAGGCCGCATCCATGACCTACGACGGTCAGTCCATCAAACTTTCCGGCCTCTCACCGTCCACGGTGTTCTTTTCCGACCGCCCCTATCGGCTCGTTGGGCACATGACGAACAACCAGTTCGTGGGTATGTGGGGTGAGGGCCCCGACAGCTTCGCTGCCGATCCGCCCAATGCTGCAATTAGCGTTCTTTCTTCGCCGAACGCGGCACCGGCCATTGTGGAACTCACCAGTGCAAGCCTCACCGGTGGCGACCTCAGCTACGGCATTAATGTTCTTTCCGGCGAACTCCCGTCCGAAGCCACCGATGTGGCCCTCTTCATCGACCGCGGCCACGGCGGTTTCCATGGCGGCGGCTTTGGGGGCGGCGGCTTCCGAGGCGGTGGTTTCCGGGGTGGCGGCATGCACCTTGGTGGTTATCATCCCGGTTTATACCATCCCGCCTATCACCCTTATCACCCCTACCATCCGTACCACCCGTATCATCCCTACCGGCCCTATCGCCCGCTTCCGGGACCCTACTGCTACCACGCGCCCCAAGCGCCTGAGTGCCGCCCGTATCACCCCTACCATCCGTATCATCCCTACCGTCCGATCTACCCGTATCCCTACTATCCATACGGAGCGGCAGCGGCGGGCTTTGCGGCTGGCGCAGCGGTGGGCGCGGCAACGGCCCCAACCTACGTTTATCCGATCCCGGCCGGACCCATTCCCGCCAACTGCCACATCAACGCGAACCACACGCGTATGATCTGTTCGGTGCCGATCAACTAAGCGGTAGCCGAAACAAGCGCGGGGAGTGGCGGGCGAAACTTTCGCCCGTCGCACGATCTGAAATCTGAACGCCCCAGCAGGCCGATCAATACGTCCCTGGGACCCCGCCGCGGAGACCGCAGGCCAGCCTTCGTGCGTCCCATTGCGGCAGCGCATCTTGGCTCCGGGCTTCCTTGCGATACCTCCCACAGCGCGGCGGAAGGCTCGCGCCCGCCGCCGCGGACGCGCCGGCAACCACACGGGAGGAACACCATGCGTGCCTTTGCAGCGATCCTTATCCTCGGCACTGCACTTACGCCGCTCGCCGCGGCTGCCCAAAGTCCGGTGGAGCAGGGCCCGAAGAACGCCGCCTTTTTGGAGCCAGCATTCCCGGGCCAAACCCGGGCGACCCAAAGCACTGACCGGCCCCAGATCGAGGCTGAGGTGGTGGCCGACGACTTGCCCCAGCTCTGGGCGATGGAGTTCTTGCCGGACGGCCGGATGCTAGTGAACGCAAAGGCCGGCGCCATGCATGTGGTGGGCACCGACGGTCGCGCCGGCCCCGCGATCTCCGGTGTGCCTCAAGTGGACGCCCGCCGGCAGGGCGGCCTGCTCGATCTCGCGCTCTCACCCGATTTTGCGGCCGACAGCACCGTCTTCATCGTCTACGCCGAGCCTCGCGCTGATGGGGGCAATGGCACCAGCGTTGCCCGGGCACGCCTTGTCTTGGACGACGCCGGTGGTGGCGCGTTGGAGAACGTGGAAGTCATCCTTCGGCAAACGCCATCTTATCGCGGCACGATGCACTACGGCGCGCGGCTTGCCTTCGCCCCCGATGGAAAGCTCTTCGTCGGGGTGGGTGAGCGCTCCGACAGGCCCGTGCGTGACCAGTCCCAAGACCTCGACTCCGGTCTTGGTAAGGTCTTCCGCATCAATCCAGACGGGTCCGTTCCGGCTGACAACCCCTTCGTAGGCCACGCGTCGGCCCAGCCAGAAATTTGGTCCTACGGTCACCGCAACATTCAGTCAGCGGTAATGGGCGCCGATGGAAACCTATGGACCGTCGAGCACGGACCGCGGGGGGGCGATGAACTCAACAAGCCCGAGGCTGGCCTCAACTACGGCTGGCCGGTCATCACCTACGGGATCAACTATGGCGGCTCCCGGGTCGGCGGCGGCATTTCCCAAATGGAGGGGATGGAGCAGCCCGTCTACTACTGGGATCCGGTCATCGCCCCCTCGGGTATGGCGCAATATGACGGTGACCTCATCCCCGAGTGGAACGGTGCGTTCCTCATCGGCGGGCTCGTTACCGGGGGCGTCGTCATCCTTCATATGGAGGACGGTCTTGTGGCGCACGAGGATCGTCTCTCCCTCGGCCGGCGTGTCCGCGACGTGAAGGTGGGCCCCGACGGCGCGGTCTACGTGGTCACCGAACAGCGCGGCGGGCCGAGCACGATTTTGCGCCTCACCAAGGCTGGCGCCGCCTAGAGCGCGTTTCAGCAACATGGAATCATGTTGCGACTCGAACCGCGCGGAAAGACAAGAACTTAGTGCAGGTCATGCGATCGCATGATCGTGTGACCTGCACTAAATCCCGGTGGCTCAGTCCACAAGCGATTGGCCGGTCATGGCGGCCGGCCGATCGATCCCCATGATTTTTAAGAGAGTTGGGGCGAGGTCGGCGAGAATACCGTCTCGCACGGATACGACGCCGGGTGCGATGACGATGACGGGGACATCGTTCAACGTGTGCGCCGTGTGGGGGCCGCCGGTGGCCTCATCGAACATGGTTTCGCAATTGCCGTGGTCGGCGGTCACCACCAGGGCGCCACCCTTGGCCTCGACCGCGGCTGCCACCTGGCCGAGCGCACCGTCGACGGTCTCCACGGCCTTTATGGCAGCCACGAGGCTACCCGTGTGGCCCACCATATCGGGGTTGGCATAGTTCACCACAATCAGGTCATGGCCCGCCTCCCCGATGGCCTTGAGCAGTGTTTTCGTCAGTTCCGGCGCCGACATTTCCGGCTGAAGATCGTAGGTCGCCACCTGGGGGGAGGGGATCATGGTGCGCTCTTCGCCCTCGAACGGCGCTTCCTGTCCGCCGTTCAAGAAATACGTGACGTGGGGGTATTTTTCCGTCTCGGCCATGTGGATCTGGCGCTTGCCCGCAGCGGCAACGGTTTCGGATAGACCGCCGGCGAGGTTCTGCGGATCAAAGAGGGTGGAGAGTACCGGATCAAGGGTGCTGCCGTAGGAGACCTTCCCCACCGCCACGGCGAAGCTTGGCCTTTTTGGGCGTTCAAATCCCTCAAACTCCGGCAAGAGCAGCGCTGAGAGAATTTCCCGCGCGCGGTCGCCCCGGAAATTGACACACACGATGCCGTCGCCATCGCGGACACCGGCGTAGTCCCCGATGACTGCGGGCTCGATGAACTCATCGGTGGTGCCTGCGGCATAGGCCGCTGAAACGGCCTCGATTGCGCCCTCGTTCGCCGCGCCGGTGCCATGGACGATGGCGTCGTAGGCTCGCTTCACTCGCTCCCACCGCTTGTCCCGATCCATGGCGTAGTAGCGGCCCGACACGGTAGCGATCCGAGCACCCGCCGGAAGCGCTGCAGTGAGGGCTCGGATCGCCTCAAGCCCTGACTTGGGCGCAGTGTCACGTCCATCGGTGAAGGCGTGGATCGCCACCGGCACCCCCTCGGCGGCAATGATGTTCGCCACCGCGGCGGCATGGTCTTGGTGGGCATGGACCCCGCCCGGCGAAATGAGCCCCAAGACGTGTGCGGTGCCGCCGGTCTCTCTGAGGCGTGTGCAAAGGCCCGTCTTGGCGATGCGCTCGGCCATCTCGCCGTTTTCGATGGCCTCGTCGATGCGCGGCAACTCCTGCTTCACGATCCGTCCGGCCCCAATGTTGAGGTGACCCACCTCCGAATTTCCCATCTGGCCTTCCGGTAAACCCACCGCCGGGCCACAGGTTCGCAAGAACGCATGGGGATGGGCGGCAAACAGGCGATCGAAATGGGGCGTTTGGGCAAGGCGCACGGCATTGTGCTCCCGTTCCTCCCGCCAGCCCCAGCCGTCGAGGATCATCAGCACCGTCGGGGTGGGGGTCGCCATCGCCAGTTCTCCGCTGTCCGGCGCCCGGAACCTGCGCCGGAACCCCCCTTACGCCATTGCTTCGCTGCTGTCGCCGGCGATCCGGCGCGAAGAGAACGGTCGCAATGGAATGCGGTCCCCAAAAAACCTCAGTCGGCGGTGTAGGGGTTGTCGTGGTGGGCGCGATAGTCGCCGAACATCCCATCGCGTTTGGCACGGTTCATGTCCACCATCGTGACGACAGCGCCGGCAAGGTTCGGCCGCACGATGGAGAGCTCCCGCAGCCCCTCAAGCACTGTCTCGCGGGGCGTGGAGTCCCACTTGATGCAGTAGAACGAGGCATCGGCGTGTTGGGTGACAAGTCGCGCATCCGTCACCGAGAGCGTCGGCGGCGCATCGAGGATGACAAGCTCGAACCGCTCGCGAAGTTCTGCCAACAGCGCTTTGAAGCGTTCCGACGCAAGGGCATCAGCGGCGTTGATCACTGCGCCCGGCTCGGCTCGCGTGGGCAGGATCGTCAGGCTCGTTTCGGGATCGATCAGGCATGCTTCCTGGAGCGGCAGCGAGCCGTCGAGCACGGAGCGCAGCCCGCCGTGGGCTTGCGCCGCTTCGCCCAAGAGCCCGGAAAGCGTCGGTCGCCGCAGGTCGCAGTCGACGATGACGGTGGACTTGCCCATCTGGGCGCTGGTGACCGCCAGGAGAAGGCTCGTGGTGGACTTTCCCTCGCCCGGTACGCTGGAGGTGAACATCACCACCTGGGGCGGCTTGTCGATGTGGGAGAAGAGGAGGCTCGTGCGAAGACTGCGCACCGCCTCGGCCAGTGCCGAGTTGGGACGGGCGAGCACGTAGTCCATAAGCGTTGCGTACTCGTCGGACTGTTCCATGAGCGGGATGGTGCCAAGGACCGTAAGGCCAGTGGTGTCTTCCACGTCTTCAAGGGCCCGGAACGTGTTGTTCAGCCGTTCCACTACCATCGCAAACCCAAAGCCGCCGATGAGGCCCATGAGGGCGCCGAAGGTGGCAATGCGCCGGCCCGATGCGCTGTCGGCACTGTGGGGCGGCTCGGCCTCGGAAATGATGACCGCATCGGCCTCGTGGAGGGTTTCCTCCTGGGTGGTTTCCTTAAGGCGGCTCAGGAAGGTTTCGTAGATGAGCCGGCTTGCTTCCGCGTCCCGTTCGTATTCGCGCAGGCGCGCCTCGGATTGATCTTGCTCGCCGAGCTTTTCTTCAAGCTTTCGTGCCTCGCTCCGCAGCCGGTTTTCGTGGGCCGTGCGCACCAGGAGGTCATTATAGAGGCCGCGGGCAATGCGCTCTTCCTCGGCGGCGATTTCATCCCGCACCGCGGCCGCCCGGGCGTCCATTTGTGCCAGCATCGTGTGTCCAGGTGCCACCATGGCCGCACGACTTGCTCGCTCCACGGCGTTCTCTTGAGCGCGCCGGCGCGCTCCGGCGATCACATCGGATTTCTCCAGATCCGAGGCCGCTTCCACCCGGTTGGGGGCGTCAATTGCGTCGCGCACGGTTTTATAGCGCACCTGCGCGCCCGAGCGTTCGGCGGAGGCGGCAGCAATGCTTGATTTGAGCACGGCAAGCTCGGCCTCGATCTGGCTCACCGAATCGCCGCCCGCTCCGGCAAGGCGCGCCCGGTAGCTCGATGCATTGGCCTCCGCTCGGGCGACATCGTCTTTCAGTTCGCTCACTCGCGCGGTGAGCCAGCGACCCGCCCGGCGGGTGGCGTCGAGCTTCGCGTCAAGCTGGGCGGTTATGTACTCCTGCGCCACAGCGTTCACCACAGTCACCGAAAGGCTCGGCTTGCGGGTGGATGCGGAGATGGCGATGACGCGCGAATTGGGCACCGGGTCCAGGCGCACCATGTCCGAAAGGACGCGCCGCGCGGCGAGGGTGGACGCCTCACGCGCGGCCTTGGCGCCTGCCGCAGCCGCTTCAGGGTTCTTCGAAGAAAGACCGAGCCAGGAAAAGAGCGAGCCCGAAAAACCCGCCATGGTGTTCTTCGGCGGACCCGCCGAGGCGGTGTTGCCCCATCCGATCGCCGGTCGGATGGCGGGGTTGAACTGGGGCAGCTTGGTGAGTTCGGCCCGCTCCACCACGCGCGACATCAAATGGTTGGAGCGGAGAATCTCGATCTGGTTCTGCAGCGCGTCGCTGGCCGGCTCCACGAGGTTCTTGTCGTCGAGGATCCGGCGGTAGTCGGGGGCAAAGAGGACCTTTGCCGTTGCCGTGTAGGTGGGCTCAAGGGTCGCTACGTAGGAGAGCGCGAAGAGCAAACCCACCATCGTCCCCACGACCATGGCAACGCGCGCACGCCACAATAGGCCGATAACGGCGCGCACATCGAACCCGGCCGCCCCCTCATCTAGGGGAGCGCGTCCGTCGGCGCGCATGGCGTAGACCTCATCGGGATAGCCTCGCATGAAATTCATGGCGCTATGCTCCTGGCAGGGCGTTGGCGGATGGGGGAAATGCGGACCTCACCGGCCACCGGCGGCGGCGACGAGTTTTACGGTGCGCCACAGGATGGCGGCGTCGAGCTGCCACGTGCGGCCGCGGATGTAGGAGAGGTCGACCCCCACCTTCTCGGCGGTGGCAGAAAGGCCCTCGGCGTAGCCGAGCTCCACCTGCGCAAGGCCCGTCATCCCCGGCCTTACCGTGAGGCGCCGTCGATAGTCCGGCACCCGCTCCAGGAATACTTTGGCATGGTCCCAGGCATCGGGGCGCGGGCCGATGAGGCTCATTTCACCGCGCAGCACGTTGACGATCTGGGGAAGTTCGTCGAGGCGGGTGCGCCGCAACCATGCTCCGAGCGGTGTGATGCGGTGCACCTCGAGCGGGGCGTCAAAGGTGCGCTGGGCAGCGGCGGTGCGCATGGAGCGAAATTTCAGCATGGAAAACCCTTCGCCCCGCCGGCCCATGCGCGTCTGGCGGTAAAGCAGCGGACCCGGGTTGAAGAGCGGATTCAGCACAAGGAGGACGAGCGCCACGACGGCAAGGAGCGACAGCGCAAGAGCAGCAACGGCGACATCAATGGCCCGGCGGAGAGAACCCGCGCCAGCCAAGCGTCGGGGGGCGATGTCATAGAGTTCGTGATGGGCAAATGCGTCAGACACCTGGCCGACCCCTCCTGTTCGGGCAGACGCAAAGCGCGCTGCCCGTCGTGGGTGGAGCGACCGGATGCGGCCGGCGACGGTGTGGAAACCAGGCGAAGGGCGCGCGCGCTCTTCAGGGCATCAGCCCGTGAGCCGATACCACCCCTGACCGCCGCCGAAAGCGGACCTGCCACTCCCCATGAAAAGTTGACTGATGCGCCGACAAAGCGTGGGACGCCGCCCGTCGACTGCATCCAGAGGTAGCACTATATCGCACCACCTGCAACTGTTAATACGCTGAAATGACAAGTAAAGATTTTAAAATATTTGTTGTAAGTCAGATCCTTAATATCTTATCGACCGCGCTCCGACGGGTGTTACTCCATCAGGCTTGGCAACCAAAGGGCGAGTGACGGAATCGCTAGGATCAGCGCCACGCGGACCACGTCGGCGAGGATAAAGGGGACGACGCCCCGGAAGATGGCGCTGAGGGGAACGTCAGGCATGACCGACTTGAGGACGAAGACGTTAAGGCCCACGGGCGGCGTGATGA
>JBCCYN010000029.1:0-32947 GCA_039189655.1 Pseudomonadota bacterium
GGGTTGGGGGGGGGGGAGGGGCTGAAAAAGCAAGCAAACGCCATCGCTTCTTCCTCTGGTGAGGCCTGCGGCAGGCCATCGGCTTGACACACGGCCACCACCTCGCGTTTTTCCAGTGTTCGCGCCCGGCGCGGGCAACCACACCGTAGAACTGCAGTTAGATCGGCATCGAGCGCGTCCATTGTCCCACAACACGTTCGGCCATCTTTTCCGTCTCACCACCTTCGGCGAAAGCCACGGGCCCATGATCGGCGGCGTCGTCGATGGCTGCCCTCCCGGTATTCTCCTCAGCCCGGAAGCCATAAAGGCGCAGATGGACCGCCGCAGGCCCGGGCAGTCGCGCTTCACCACCCAGCGCCGGGAGCCCGACGAAGTGCGGCTCGTTTCGGGCGTCATGGAGGAAGGGGGCATGCTGGTGACCACCGGCACGCCCATTGCCGTCATCATCGAGAACGTGGACCAGCGATCCAAGGACTATTCGAAGATCGCCGCTCGCTACCGGCCCGGCCACGCCGACTACACCTCTGACGCAAAATACGGCCGGCGAGACTATCGCGGCGGCGGCCGATCCTCGGCGCGGGAAACGGCGGTGCGCGTCGCGGCCGGCGCCGTTGCGCGGGCGGTCATTCCTGGCGTGACCATTCGCGGCGCGTTGGTGGAGATGGGGGGCGACCGGGCCTTAGCGCGCCAGTGGGACGAGGTGGAGCGCAACGACTTTTTTAGCCCCGACGCGGATGCCGCTGCCCGTTGGGCCGAAAGGCTCGATGGCGCGCGCAAGGCCGGCTCGTCCCTCGGCGCCGTGGTTGAGGTGGTCGCCGAAGGGGTCCCCGCCGGTTGGGGCGCGCCCCTTTATGGCAAGCTCGACCAGGACCTTGCGAGTGCTATGATGTCCATAAATGCCGTGAAGGGGGTGGAGATCGGCGCAGGCTTTGAGGCCGCCCGGCTCTCGGGCGAGGAGAACGCCGACGAGATGCGCACGGGTAGTGATGGGCCGGTCTTTTTGAGCAACCAGTCGGGCGGGGTACTCGGCGGGATCTCGAACGGTGCTCCGGTGGTGGTGCGCTTTGCGGTAAAGCCCACATCTTCGATCCTGACGCCGCGGCGCTCGGTCACGGCGGACGGGACGGAGGTGGACGTTTCCACAACCGGACGCCACGATCCGTGCGTCGGCATTCGAGCTGTCCCCGTGGGTGAGGCGATGATGGCCCTCGTCCTGGCCGATCATTTTTTACGCGATCGCGGCCAAGCGGGGGTGCGCCCATGATCGCGCTCTTGCATTGATGGATGCCACCCCTGCCGGCGGCGGTCCGGGCCGTAAGGAGCCCGGCGCTCCCAAAGCGTTCGCGGTGGGTTATCGGCCCCACACCGGCGACATGATGGTCTATGGCGGTGGCGCGCTCACGCTGGTGGGTGTCCTGGCGACGGTGGTTCAGGGATCGCCGGTCTTTTTGCTTGCGAGCCTCGCCGGATCCGTCTCCGCCCTTTACTTCCAACCGACGCTCGATGTGCACGCACCGCAACTTGGCGCGGATGCCAAGGGACTTTTTATTGCCCGTGTGGGCATCATTCCCTGGGACCATGTGGCGGAATTGCGGGTGGAGCGCAGGGCCCTTCGCACGATGCACCTGTCAACGCTGGTGGTGCGCACCATCGGCCCTGTGTACGAAGCGGTGAGCGCGCCGGACACGCTGCCGCTCCTGCGTCGCTTTTCGGCACGAAACGCCAACGTTTCTGGCGATACGGCGCGGGTCACCCTCCACACCCTAGCCCTTTCCACGGAGGCCATCGAGCTGAGGCTTCACGCCCTTTACACCGCCTCCCGGCCTTAGCGCGGTTCGGCGATTTTGATCCCGGTGCGCCGCGAACCACGTTAAACCGGTTCGTGCTCCCCCATCGACGTTATGGAGCGCAGAAGCACTTGGGCGCTGGAAAGGCCGGCACCTGTCGCCATCAGCATTTGCGGCAACACGAGCCATTCAAGGGGCCATGCGGCGCCGGAGCGTTCCTGCTCCTGAATGCCCGCCTGGTGAAGGCCGCCCAAGAGAGCGGCGTTGTAGCGACCCAGGGTAATCAGCAGCTCGGCGCGCACAGGGTTTTGTTTGTGAGCCATGGCGGACGAGGTTCCGCCGCCCTTGAGAGAAACGGCATCGATGCCCTGCTGCGCCATCAGCGCCAGATCCATGCCGATCTTGCCGAGCGCCTGGCTGATGGCCGACAACACACCGCCGTAAAGGAGGATGCCGTCGCGGCCTGTGTGCCAGCTCTCGCCCGGCTCCTTGAGGCGCAGTTCGCTCGCCATATGCCTTGCGACCTTGCCCGCGCGCTCGCCCCACGCGGCGCGGTTCCCCACCGGCCCGGCGAGCTGGAGTTGTTCCACCTCCGGCCGAGTGCTTGCCAGCTGCCCCATCAGCCGGATGATGGGCGCACGCCACGCAGTCACCCGCGCCGCTACCCCAATGGGAAGCGCCGCCTGCATGCGGGTGCGGCCCATAAGATTGCCCTGACCAAATCGTTGCGACAGATCGGCGAGCTCGGTGCCGATGTTGGCCATGCGCCGGTCGATGCTGTCGTTGAGATCCCGGATGGCCAGCGCCGTTGCCGTGTCCATGATGTCTTGGGAAGTGGCGCCGAAGTGAAAGGCCGCCCGGTGTTTGGGATCAAGCTTGGCACGGACTTGCGCGACGAAACCGGGAACCGGTAGGCCGTCCCGAACGCTCGCGATTTCCATCGCGTGCCAGTCTGGCGTGAACTGCGTGAGGGCGCGCACGATGGCGTCCGCCGCGTCCCGGTCGATGAGGGTTTGGTCTGCGAGTGCCCGGGTGAGTGCCGCCTCCACGTCGCAGTAGCGCGCTACCACCTGCGAAGGCTCGAACGCGGCCGAAACGCCCTCGTCCTGGAAAAGGGCGAATAGTGGGTTCGCGCCGGGCGCGAGGATCATCGGATGCCTAGCCCGTTGCGACGGTGGCTGCGGGCGTTGGCTGCTCTTCGGGATCCGGGCTGGCCGGATTGGCCTGGGCGGTGGTGAACCAGGCGTTTGCAAAAAGCGCACACCGTTCCACACCGCCGAAGGGGAAGAAGTGGATGCGCGCGGGCGCCGATGCTGGATTTTCCCGCGCCGCATTGAGGAAACCATCCAGGAGTTTGGCCGGGTCGAAGGGGCGAATGAGCTGCGTGACGCTGCCGGCTCTGGTGCGAAGGATGTTGGCCGAAGCACCAACGCCGCAAAGGGCAGCGTACTTGATCAGTGTCTGGAGTTTGGCGGGGCCGGCGATCCCCACATGAACCGGGAGCGTGATCGCGGATGCGCGAAGGTAAGCGATCCAGCGCACAACGACGGCGGCGTCGAAGGAAAACTGGGTCACCAAAGCGACCTCGAAGTGGCCGGTGTCGGCGATGGCCTGCCTCGCGGCAAGGGCAGCTTTGAGCGCCTCTCCCGAACCGTCGCGGTCGATATCCCGATTGCCTTCCGGGTGGCCGGCGAAGAAAAGCCGCCGGAACCCGCAGCGTTCGAAAAGGCCGGTGTCGAGGAGATCGAGGGAGCCGGCGAAAGGTCCGGCTGGCTTTCGTTGTCCGCCTGCAATCACCAGCGCTTCCTGGATGTCCGCCTCGCCGGCATAACGGGCCAGCAGATCTTCAAGCGCTTGCCGGCTCTTGAACGCGCGGGCAGGCACGTGGGGCATGACGGGAAAACCCTCGCGGACGATGCGCTTTGCTGTTTTGACCATCTCGTCGTGGTCTGCGTCGGGGACATGGGCTAGGTAAACCCGCGTGCCCGGCGGCAGGATGGCCCGAAAATCAGCAACCTTGTCGGCGGTGCGGGGCAAGACCTCGATGGAGTAGGCCGCGAGGAGGGCGGCGGCCGCGTCAGCCGAGGGCGTTGTCATGGCGTTCGACGGCAGGGGGTACGCTGAAAATTATCGCCGGCCCTGGAGCACCAGATCGGTGCGCTATCCCGTTGCATGCGAGCACGTTCATCATCCGCAAGCACTCCCACCCTCTGGCCGCTGCGCGAGCCGCAAAGGCGCTTAAACCTTCGCCATATTGGCGTAAAATGCGCCTGCTTCAATGATGATTTTGAGGATGGCTAAACGAATTTAGAATTGGCTGTCCTGGGCGCTGGGCGACGGGGTTGCGGCAACAAATTCCACCGGTGCGGAGGGTGCCTCAGCGGCCGGCGACGTCGCTCAGTTCGCTGCGGCCGATCTCGCGCTGTTCGGCAATGACGGCGTGGGCCGCCTCGCGGGGAAATCCGAGGGCTACAAGGGTCTCTTCGCCCATCTGAAGGGATGCCTCGAATGCCTCCAGGACGACCTCGTCCGCCCCCAGCGCATAAAGTTCCTTGGCGTTGGACTTGTCCCTGGCGCGGGCCACCACGGGCGTGTTGATGCCCAGCTGGGCAAGGGCTTTTATGACCGCGGCGTTCGCGGCGGGCTTATCCATGGTGAGCACCAGGGCCCGGGCGTTCTCGGCCCGCGCGTTTTTCAGAACGTCCGCCCGGCGCACGTCGCCAAAGTGCACCGCTTGGCCGGCCTTTCGGGCCTTTGCCACGGCTTTGGGGTCAAGATCGAGGGCAACATAGGGGATGTGCCGCTCTTCCAGGAGTTCCCCGATGGCGTGCCCGATGCGGCCGAATCCGGCGATGATCACATGCCCCGCGCCGTGGGTTTCCGAAAGGGTATTTTGCACGTGGATTTCACCGGCGCGAAGCTCCAGCCGCTGACAAAGCCGCGCCACGGGTCCTGCAATGGCAGTGGTGATGGCCATGGTAATGCCGGCCGCCACCACGAGGATCCGCGACACCTCTCCGTCAATCACCCCGAGGGTGGACGCAAAGGCGAGGCCCACCAGGGAAAATTCGCCGATCTGACCCAGCGTGATGGCGCTTTCCAAAGCGGTGGGCAGGGATTGGCGGGCGATGAGCGCCAATACGAACACGATGAGCGCCTTGATGGCGAACACCACAACCACCACGAACGCCAGCTCCAGCGGCGCATCGATCACCACACGCGGATCGATGGACATACCCACCGACACGAAGAAAAGACCCAGCAGAAGGCCTTTGAAAGGCGCAATCTCCGCTTCGAGCTGGTGGCTGAACTCGGTGTCGGCGAAGATCAGCCCCGCCAGGAACGCGCCCAGCGCCATGGAAAGACCGGCCACGGACGTTGCGGTGGCGGCGCCGACGATGAGGAGGAGGGCTGCGGCCGTGAACATGTCCCGGTCTCGGCGGGCGCCGATGAAGCGGAAGATGGGTGCGACGATACGCCGGCCCCCGATGAGAATGAGCGCGATGATCACGCCGGCGCCCACCAAGGAGACGGCGAGGGATTCCCAAAGGGTTTCGGTGCGGGTGGAGGCGAGGGCGCCGATGACCAGGAGCACCGGCACCACCGCAATGTCCTGCATCAGAAGGATCGAGAACATCACCCGACCCGGCGGCGAGGCGAGACGCCCGGCGTTCACCAGGAGTTGCACCACGATGGCGGTGGACGAGAGCGCGAGCGCCGCGCCGATCGCAATGGACGCATCACCATCGAGCCCCAGCGCCAGGGCAAGACCGGTGAGGGCGGCCGCCGTTATGAGAACCTGTGCACCGCCAAGGCCGAAGACCAGATGGCGCATTGCCCAAAGTCGTGGTCCTGAAAGCTCCAACCCTATGAGAAACAGAAGGAAAACCACCCCTAGCTCGGCAAGGGTGCGCACGCCTTCCTGATCTGTGATGGCGATGGCCGCGAGGGGGACGCCGAAGAGACTGTTGGAAAGCGCCGTAAGACCGTTGGGTCCCACCGCCATCCCCGCCACCAGATAGCCGAGGATGGGATTAAGGCCCACCCGCTGGAGAACGGGCACCACAAGGCCGGCGGCCACCAGAAAGATGATGGCCTCCTTGAGGTAGGGGATGGTGTGGGCGGCCTCGTGCTCCATGGGGTCCGTTTCGGTGCCAGAGTGGTCCGGTCAAACGTCAGTCGATGCGGCAGATGAAATAAGCATACCACCTACGCGTTAACCCGGAGCCAACATCGTGACGCCGGCCTCAGCCCGGGGCCAGTTTGGTCTGTGACGCATTCGTCACGATCCGGCCCCAATTGGGGTGGGCGTCGCCGTGGGGCCTTCCCTTCCCAAGGACCCGTCGATAAGTCGCTCTCTCGGAAGAGTCGTGCGGGAGGCCAGCGTGGTTCAACTCACGCCCACCGGCGAGCGACCGCGGCACATCCCGCGTGGGATCCAGCAGCTGCGGCCGGCACTCTACATTTCCAGTTTCTTCGGCCTCATCTTGTCGGTGGCGATGGTGATCCCGGCCCTCGTGGATGCCGGCGACGGGCAGGCCACGTGGTCGGTGTTCGCCATTTCGGCGGCGGGTGTGTTTGGGGTTTCGCTCCTTGGGGTCATTGCCCTGCGCGAGGCGGTGCCCACGTTCACCCCCCGTTTCGGTTTTCTGGTGACCACCCTCCTATGGGTCATTTGCGTCATCGTCGCGGCGGTACCCTTCTGGCTCTCGCCGCTCCCCATGACCCGGGCGGCTGCCTTTTTTGAGGCCATGAGCGGCCTCACCACCACCGGCGCCACGGTGCTGTCGGAGCTGGATGCCATGCCGCGCTCGTTTTTGTTGTGGCGGGCGATGCTCCAGTGGCTGGGTGGGATCGGCATCATCGCCGTGGGGCTCTTTTTGTTTCCGTTCCTGCGCATTGGCGGGATGCAGGTCTTCCGCACCGAATCCTCCGACCGGTCCGATAAAGCGATGCCCCGGGTGGTCTCGGTCACCCGCGCGCTCTGCGCCATCTACGTCTTCGCCACCATCGCCTGCGCGCTCACTTACGCGTCCCTGGGCATGAGCTTTTTCGACGCCGTGTGCCACGCCATGACCACGGTCGCCACGGGCGGCTTTTCCACCCACGACCGCTCCTTCGGCTTTTTCGAAGACCCCCGCATCCTCTGGGCGGCGGTGTTCTTTATGCTGGTGGGGGCGCTTCCCTTCGTCCTTTATGTGGAACTTTTGCTGCGCGGCCGGCTCACCCTTTGGCGCGACTGGCAGGTGCGCGCCTTCATCCTGGGAATCATCGTGATCGTCCTGTCCCTCGCGCTGTGGCTGGAGTACACGCGCAACATCGACTTCCACAGCGCGGTGACCCAGGCGACGTTCAACGTGGTCTCCGTAATCACAACCACAGGCTACGCCTCTGACGACTACGCCGTGTGGGGACCCTTCGCGTTCGGTGTCTTTTTCATATTGACGTTTATCGGCGGCTGTTCCGGCTCCACCACCGGCGGCATCAAGGTTTATCGGTTCATCATCGCCTTTCAGGCGTTGCGGCGAGCCTTCACCCGGCTGGTCTACCCGAACGCGGTGCAGCCGCTGCGGTTTGGCGACAAGGTGATCGAGCAGGACGTGCTGGATTCGGTGGTCATCTACTTCGTGGCCTTCTTTTTGATCTTTGCAGCGACCATCCTTGCCCTTTCACTTGCCGGCCAAGATTTCGTGACCGCGTTGACCGGAGCGCAAACAGCGCTCACAAACGTGGGCCCGGGGCTTGGCGAGACCATCGGCCCCGCCGGCAACTTTGCACCCTTGGGCGAATTTGAGCTTTGGCTCCTGTCCTTTGTGATGCTGCTGGGCCGGCTGGAGATCATGACGGTGCTGATCTTGTTCACACCCGTCTTTTGGAGAGACTGACGACCGATGCGCGACGATTGGGATCTTGCAACGCGCCTGGTGCATGAAGGCGCCGCGCGCTCGCAGTTCGGCGAAACCTGCGAGCCGCTGTTCCTCACCCAGGGCTTTGTCTACGGCAGCGCCGAGGAGGCTGCCGCCCGGTTTGCCGGCGATGCGGAAGGCTTCGTCTACTCCCGTTACGGCAACCCCACCGTGGCAATGTTCGAGGAGCGCATGGCGGTGCTTGAAGGGGCCGAGGCCGCCCGCGGTACCGCATCGGGAATGGCGGCTGTGACGGCAGCGCTCATGGCCGCCGTCAAGGCCGGCGACCACGTGTTGGCCTCCGGCGCGCTCTTTGGCGGCTGCCGCTATGTGGTGGAGACGTACCTGCCGCGCTTTGGCGTGGAGACCACCTTGATCGACGGCACCGATCTTGACGCCTGGCGCGCGGCCGTTCGCCCCAACACCCGCGTTTTCTTCCTAGAAACGCCCACCAATCCGACCCTCTCGCTGGTGGATCTTGAGGGGGTGGCCCGCATCCGGGACGAGGCGGCGCCCGAAGCGCTGATGGTGGTGGACAACGTGTTCGCAACGCCGCTCTGGCAGCGCCCGCTGCAATTCGGTGCCGACATCATCATCTATTCCGCCACCAAGCACGTGGACGGGCAGGGGCGCTGTCTGGGCGGTGTGATCCTCGCCCGCAAAAAATGGATCGAGGACAACCTCGACGTTATTTTGAAACAAACCGGCCCGGCGCTGTCGCCCTTCAATGCATGGGTGCTCCTCAAATCCCTCGAAACCCTGCCGTTGCGGGTGCGCGCGCAAACGGACAACGCCGAACAGGTGGCCGACGCCCTTGCCGCCCACGACAAAGTCACGAGGGTCATTTATCCGGGCCGCGCGGACCATCCCCAGGCCGAGCTGGCCGCCCGGCAGATGGTAAGGGGCGGAACGCTGGTCTCGTTCAGCGTGGCCGGTGGCAAGGAGGCCGCGTTTGCGGTGGCCAACGGGCTGGGGCTGATCAAATTGTCCAACAACCTTGGCGATGCAAAGAGCCTGCTCACCCATCCGGCGACCACCACGCACAAGAACCTGAGCCAGGACGCGCGCGACGCGCTGGGCATTGATGACGGGCTATTGCGTCTCTCGCTAGGCGTTGAAGCGGCGGACGACCTCATCGCGGATCTCACCCAGTCCCTCGACAAGGCGCACGGGGCTACAAAGCTTCGCACCGTCTAGACCGGGTTTCAGCGACATCGATTCATGTCGCGACTCGAACCGCGCGAAAAGACAAGAACTTAGAGACTGTCATGGGATCGCATGATTGCGTCACAGGCTCGAAATTCCTAGCGGGCGGGCTGATCCTCTCCATCGCGCGACCGCGATGTTTCTTTCGGGACCGCGTCGTCGCTTTCCTCTTCCATCGGCAGTGCGACGGCGTCGGCGTCGCCGCCATTGAAGGGTTGGTTGAGACCGCGATCAGGAACCAGGTCATCGTCATAGACCTCACCGTCTCGGTAGGTGAGGCTGGTGTCCCCGAGCGAGCCGCCGCCGCCGCCGCCGGTAAGCGGTCGAAAATCCGCTGCGGCCGTCAGGGGGACGCTCACCACGAGGATGGCCAGGAGGCCTAGGGTCCGTGCCATGAGGGTCTCCGCTGGAGGCCATTTCAGCGCCCACTAAGGAACGATCGGCGGATCATTAGATGCTGCGGGTTTCGCTTTGGTTAGTCCATGGGCGTTGAAATTTGTCCACGGGGCTGCAGCGCCCTTTGAACCGCTCTATTGTTGTCCCAAGGATCTTGGGCGCTTGGGCAAAAGCTGCGCCCACTGGCAAGAAGGATCAGGTTCCATGGAAGTCGAGCTCTCTGTTTATCTCTCCGGCGAAATTCACACGGAATGGCGCGAGGAGATCGAAAAGGGGGTCGAAGAACTGGACTTGCCGGTGGATTTGACTGGGCCCATCACCGACCATGCCGCGTCCGACGACTGCGGTGTTGCGATCTTGGGCAAGGAAGAAAATTCCTTCTGGAAGGACCACAAGGGCGCCAAGCTCAATGCCATCCGCACGCGCACGCTCATTGGGGACGCCGACCTGGTGGTGATCCGCTTCGGCGATAAATATCGCCAGTGGAATGCAGCCTTCGACGCCGGCTATGCGGCAGCGCTGGGTACCCCCTATATCGTTCTCCACGGACCCGACCACGCCCACGCCCTTAAGGAAGTGGACGCCGAGGCGTTCGCCGTGTGCGAAACCACCGAGCAGGTGGTGGCGGTTCTGCGATACCTTACCCGCGGTGAGCTGGTGCGCCCGTCGCCGTCGCTCTCGGTGGTGCGCTGAGGCCAAGAACGGCGGCAATACACGCAGGGCGGCTCGACGGCAGGCTCATGGTGGGCCTTCGTCCTGGGCCCGGGCGCGCAGGAAGGCGGCAAGTCGCCGGAGCCGGAGCGCTGCCGTTAGCCCGCCTCCCAGGGTCACCACGATGAGGGCGATGGTCAGGATGTGGGTCGCAAAGCGCGGCAGCACCGTGCACAGGAGGGCTGCGCCGATCACCAGCCACATGCGCTGCTGTTTGGCGAACGGCCCGCCGAAGTCTGCCGGTGACCCCAGGCCGCGGCCCATTTCTCGCACGTAGGCGGTCAGAAGGGCGGCGACGGCCGCAAGCCAGCCGAACGCGATGGCAACGGCGGCGATGGTCCCGTCCGGTGCGGCGATCGCTGCCGCGTAGCCTGCCGCCGCGAGGATCACGACGTCGGCGATGCGGTCCGGTATCTCGTTGTAGATGGGGCCGGAGGGCGTTGCCCGTCCCTCTTCCACCGCCACCATGCCATCAAGCAGGTTCGCAACGAGCCGCAGCGGGCACGAAACAGCCGCCACCAGATAAAGCCAAGCTCCCCCGATGGGGGCAGCCAAGAACGCCGCCGCCGCAACGATTGCGAAGCCGACACTTGAAAGGGAAATGGCGTTGGCGCTGATCCCGGCTCGACTGAGGGCAGCGGCCGAGCGTTGGGCCCACAGGCTTCCCCGCGCTGCTATCGGGCGCCGGTTCGCCACATCCTCGTCAGACGCGTCTTTGGCCATCGACCCATCTTCTCCGTCCGCCCGGGCGGTCGCGCCGCAGCCGCCGTTTCCCGTGGGCGCGAAGCTGCACTACACCGAAGGGACCATCAACGCGCAAAATCCATCGACGACTTTCACGAGCACAAAGCCGGTTCCCAGCGATGACAACCTCGATGCCTCCCCAAATTATCGCCGGCTTCGCGACCATCGCTTGCGTCCTTGTTCTGGCGAGTGTTGCGGCGATCCGCTGGCGGGCCATCCGGGCGCGGGTGCTCACCTGGTGGGTGCTGGTGGCACTGCTCGGGGTCGCGGTGCTCCTGGGCAAAACCGCCGTTGTGATCTTGTTCGCGCTCATCTCGTTCATGGCGCTGCGCGAATATCTTTCTCTGGCACCCACCCGGCGGGAAGACCGGGCCGTGCTGCTCCTGGCCTACGCCACCGTTCCGGTGTCCTACGGCTTCATCGCGGCGGACTGGTACGGCATCACCCTCGTGGCGATCCCGGTCTATGTCTTCCTGCTGTTGCCGGTCGCCCTCGTCCTCAACGGGCGCACGGAGGGCTACCTTGCCGCCACTGGCATCCTCTACTGGGGTGTGATGGTGACCGTCTACAACGTGGGGTACGCGGCACTCTTTATGAACGTCCCCGCTTCGGAAGCGCCTGCGGGCGGGGTGGGCCTTTTGTTCTTTCTCTTGGTGGTGACTTCGCTCAACGATGTCTTTCAGTTCCTGTGCGGAAAGGTGCTGGGCGGTCCAAAGATTATGCCCAGCGTCAGCCCCAACAAAACCTGGTCGGGATTTTTGGGCGGTTGGGTGGGAACTGCGTTGGTGATCATCGCCCTTTCGCCCCTTTATACGGGCCTGCCGGTGGTGGCGGTGGCGATCCTGGCGCTGCTCCTGCCGGTGGCGGGGTTTGCCGGTGATGTGACCATGAGCGCCGTGAAGCGAGATCTGGGCGTCAAAGATGCCTCCAAACTGCTCCCTGGCCACGGCGGTGTGCTCGACCGGATCGACAGTTTGACCTTCACGGCCCCGCTCACCTTCCACGTTTTCGCCTATTTCAGCAGCGCGCGGTTCTAGGGGATGCTGCGCGCTTCCCTCATCGTTGTGTTGCGGCCTTTGCTTTGGCTGCTCTTCGGGCTCAGCGTGGGCGGGCGCGAGCACCTTCCGCGCCAAGGACCGGCCATTGTGGCGGCGAACCACAACAGCCACGTGGACATCCTCTTTCTCCTGTGCGCGTTCCCGCTTCGCGCCGGGCGAAAAGTCGTTCCCATGGGCGCTGCAGACTATTTTCTTGCCACACCGCTGTTGCGGTTTGTGGCGCTCCGCATTCTGGGGCTCTTGCCGTTGGAGCGGCGAGTGCGGCGCGGTGCCGACCCGCTGGAAGGCTCGCGCCGGGCGCTGGAGGAGGGGCGGATCCTCATCGTGTTTCCCGAGGGCACCAGGGGGCAGCCGGAGGAGATGGGGGAATTGAAATCAGGGCTCACCAAGCTGGCGCGGGATGCCTCCGCCCCTATCATCCCGGTCTATCTGCAAGGGGCTGGGCGCATCCTGCCCAAGGGCGCACGCCTACCTGTGCCATTTTTGTGCACGATGTTGGTTGCACCGCCCATCCACCCGCAACGAGACCGTGCCGCGATGATGGCGGACCTTTCAAATGCCTATGGTGCCTTGCGGGAAGCGGCCCCGCCGCTCCATTGGTCTTGACGTTTTTTATTGGTCGCGACAGGGGGCACCACCAGTGACGAAAATCGTGTCCGTCATCGTGCTTTGCGCCATGGTCGCCCACCTTATCCGCCCCTTTGGCCTGCCCGGCCTTCGCAAGCGCGGCGATGCTTGGAAGCTCGCCGTGGCGGCGCTGCTTCTGATCGCCATCGTGACCGTGGTGCGGCCCGAGGGCTGATTGGGGCGGTCGCAAAGCCGGTTCTGAACTTGCGGTGAGCGCTGCGATCTGCGCACAAAAGTGGCATGTCGTTTGCCTGCCCTAAATCGGGCATAAGCCTGGAGGACCCCACCGCCGCATGACCGCCACCGCCGAGCCGCTCGAACTCGTCAGGCTCACCAAACGCTATGGGAGGATCATCGCCGTTGACGGCGTCGACCTCAAAATTCCCGCCGGCACCTACGCTTGCCTCCTTGGCCCCTCGGGCTGCGGCAAGACGTCGACGTTGCGGATGATTGCCGGCCACGAGAGCGTCAGCGATGGCGACATTGCGTTGGGCGGTGAAAACATCGGCGACATTCCACCGGCGCGGCGGCGCACCTCCATGATGTTCCAGAACTACGCGCTGTTTCCCCACCTCAGTTCCCGCGACAACGTGGCGTTCTCCCTCAAAATGCGCGGTGAGACGAAGGCGGCGCGCTACGCCCGGGCCGATGAGATGCTCAAGCTCGTCCAGATGGAGGAGTATGCGCTGCGCCGGCCCAATCAGCTTTCCGGCGGACAGCAGCAGCGCGTTGCCCTGGCCCGCGCGCTCGTCACAGAGCCGTCGATCCTCCTCCTCGATGAGCCGCTGTCGGCCCTCGACCCGTTCCTGCGGGTGCGGATGCGCGCTGAACTCAAGCGTCTCCAGCAAGATCTTGGGATCAGCTTCATCCACGTCACCCACAGCCAGGAGGAGGCCATGGCCCTCGCCGATCTCGTGGTGGTGATGAGCGACGGGCGCATCGAGCAGGCGGGCACGGCCCGGGAGGTTTTCTCGCACCCGCGCACGCCGTTCGTGGCGCGCTTCATTGGCGGGCACAACGTGGTGGACGGACACGTGGAGGCGGTGCGGGACGGGATTTTGCACGCCGCCGTCGCACCCTCCGGCCACGTGCTTGCCAAGGCAAACGGCCATGTGCCCGAACGCGGCGCGCCCGTCGCCATTGCCGTGCGCGCCGACCAGATCAAACTCGCCCCGCCCGATGAGGCGGCCAACGACAACGCCAACATGCTCCACGGCCGCATCGCTTCGATCCAATACCAGGGCTCGTTCGTGGAGGTGCGCGTCGACGCGGGCCAAGCCGAGCCGGTCCTTGTGACCGTGCCGGACGGCGCGTTTGATGCCGCGCCCGTTTCAGAGGGCGATGCGGCAAGCCTCACCTGGCCCGTCGCCGAGGGGCACATCCTCGTCGGCACGAGCGCCTGAACACCCAAAAACCGCAGCTAAAAAAGGGAAGAGCAAATCATGACGAAGAAGAGCATTAAGTCTTACACCAAGGCCGGCCTCGACCGCCGGGCGTTTTTGAAGACCACGGCGATCGCGGCTGGTGGGGCCTTGGCTGGCGGGTCCATCCTAGCTGCGCCCGCGGTTCATGCCCAAGACGCCGTGACGCTGCGCCTCGCTGGCACGGGTGTGAACGCCTATAACGAGATCGCCCAAAAGGCGAAGGAGGACACGGGCCTCAACATCGAATACACGACCCTCGTCTCCGATGACGTGGTGCGCCGCGCCGTCACCCAGCCCACGTCCTTCGATCTTCTCGACACCGAATACTGGATGCTGAAGAAGATCATCCCCACCGGCAATATTTTGGGGATGGACACCAAGCGCATCAGCAATTTTGACAAGATCGTGCCGATCTTCACCAAAGGTCAGCTCACCGACGGGACGCCCATTTCCGACCAGGGCACCGCGCCCTTCGAAGTGAGCTTCCTGGAGGAAGAGGGTGGCAAAACCTTCTCCAGCGGCACCTCCGAGTTCATGACGGCGATCCCCACCGTCTATAACGCCGACACCCTTGGCATCCGGCCCGACCTCATCGACCGGCCCATCGAGAGCTGGGCGGAGCTGTTGAACCCGGAATTCAAAGGCAAGGCCGCCATCCTCAACATTCCGTCCATCGGCATCATGGACGCGGCCATGGTCATGGAAGCCATCGGCGAGGTGGAATACGCCGACAAGGGCAACATGACCCGCCAGGAGATCGACCAGACCATCGCGCGGCTCATCGAAGCCAAGGCGGAAGGCCAGTTCCGCGCTTTCTGGAAAGACTTTAACGAGAGCGTGAACCTGATGGCCTCGGGCGAGGTGGTGATCCAGTCCATGTGGTCGCCGGCGGTGACGGCGGTGCGCGAACAGGGCATCCCCTGCGTTTACCAGCCCCTCAAGGAAGGCTATCGCGCCTGGGCCGCTGGCCTCACGGTGCCGACGCACCTTCAGGGCAAGCAGCTCGATGCGGCCTACGAATTCGTGAACTGGTACCTCGACGGCTGGGTCGGCGCCTTCCTCAACCGCCAGGGCTACTACACCGCTGTCCTCGATACGGCCAAAGAACAGATGAGTGCCGACGAGTGGGGCTTCTGGATGGAAGGAAAGGCGGCCTCCGGGGTCATCAAGTCGCCGGACGGCAAGGAATTGGAAAAGGCCGGTGCCACCCGCGACGGCGGCTCCTTCTGGGAGCGCATGGGCAGCGTTGCTTGCTGGAATGCTGTGATGGACGAGGATCGCTACATGGTCCGCAAGTGGAACGAGTTCATCGCCGCGTAAGTCGACCAGAAAAACCTGTGCCGCGCGCCAAAAGTGCGCGCGGCACCTTTTCCTGACCTCAAGTAAGACGTTCCATGGCCGTCGCCTCGCGCAAAAACCCCGGTGCCATCGCGTATTTGCAAGCGCTGCCGATGGCTGCCGTGTTCGGTATCTTTTTTATACTGCCCATTTGCCTTGTGGTGGTGGTCAGTTTCTTTGACTACCAGACCTACGACGTCCTCATACCGGATTTCGTGTACTTTAACTACCAGGACGTCTTTACGTCGGACGTCACCTATAGGACTTATCTGGCAACGCTAAAGTATTGCATCATTACTTGGGCGATAACCCTGGTGGTCGGCTTTACCATTGCGCACTTCTTGGCGTTTTATTTGCGAACGGTGCCGGTTCAGCTGGTGTGCTTTCTCATCTGCACCATCCCGTTCTGGACCTCCAACATCATCCGCATGATTTCCTGGATCCCGTTCTTGGGGCGCAATGGGCTGGTGAACGATGTGCTGCTGGGGCTCGGGCTGGTGAACGAGCCGCAGGAGTGGCTGCTCTTTTCAGAATTCGCCGTCATCCTTGGCTACGTGCACCTTTATACGCTTTTCATGATCGTACCGATCTTCAATTCCATGGTGCGCATCGACAAAGCACTGATTGAGGCGGCGAAGGACCAGGGCGCTTCAAGTCTTCAAATTCTGCGCAACGTGGTCATTCCTCTGTCGAAGCCGGGCATTGCCATCGGGTCGATCTTTGTGGTCGCCATCGTCATGGGCGATTTCTTGACGGTGACGGTGCTGGGCGGCGGTCAGATCCCGTCGGTCGGCAAAACCATTCAGACCGAGCTCAGCTATCTACAGTTCCCGCCCGCGGCAGCCAACGCGGTGGTCCTTCTTGGCATCACGATCCTGATGATCTTTGCGCTCATCCGCATCGTCGACATCCGCAAGGAGCTTTGAGGGTGCCCGGCCTTTCAACCGCGGTTCCGTTCAGCGCCCGCGACGGCGCCATGGCAGGGAACGGCCAATGAAAGTCGATCGGCCGCCCTACTTTGCGCTGATGGTGACGATCTTCGTAGCGTTCGTCATCTTCCTCTATACGCCGATCTTCACCATCATGCTGTTGTCCTTCCAGGGGCCGGGGGGCGGGCTCACCTTCCCCATGCGCGGCGTGTCGCTCCACTGGTTCCAGGATTTGTTCGGTCCGCAGTCCATCGGCGACATGTGGGGGGCATTTCGACGATCCTTCGCCCTCGGTCTCATCGTCATGGTGTGCACGGTGGTGATTTCGCTGACGGCGGGGCTTGCCTATCGCCGGGGCTTCATCGGCTCGACGATGCTCCTTTATGTGTCCATCGCAAGCCTCATTATGCCCTCGGTGGTGGTGTCGCTGGGCATTGGAGCGGGGCTGGAGCTCGCGGGCATTCCGCGCCACTGGTATTCCTCCGGCGTGGGCGCACACCTCACCTGGACGCTGCCGTTCGGCCTCCTCATCATGTTCGCCGTCTTTAACCGGTTTGACCCGGCCTACGAGCAGGCCGCCCGGGACCAGGGTGCGTCTGGCTGGCAGACCATCCGCTATGTCATCATTCCGATCATCCTGCCCTCGCTCATCGGCGTTGCCCTTTTTTCCTTCACGCTCTCCTATGATGAAGTGGCGCGCTCCTCCCAGGCCATCGGCGCCGTGAACACCCTGCCGCTAGAATTATTGGCGATGCAGACCAACGCCACGACACCGGTCATTTACGCGCTCGGGACTCTGACGACGGGGCTTTCGTTCCTGGTCATTGGGATCACGCTGGTCGTGTTCGTGTGGCTGCGCCGGCGGCAACAGCGCCACGGTTCGGACGCCGGCAACGCCTGAGATGCGGCCATGAAGATTGTCATCATCAACCCCAACTCCACCCAGTCGATGACCGACAAGATCGGCGAGGCGGCCCGCGCGGTGGCGTCGCCCGGCACGACGATCCTGGCCACCAACCCGGCAAACACGCCGCCTTCCGTGGAGGGGCACAGGGACGAAGCGGTGTCGTTGCCGCCCACCCTCGACCTCATCAAAGCCCACAAGGACGCGGATGCCTTCGTCATCGCCTGTTTCGACGATTTTGGCATCGGTGCCTGCCGGGAGGTCACGGACAAGCCGGGGTTAGGAATCTGCGAGGCGGCCATGGTGGCGGCGAGCATCGTTGCCATGCGCTTTTCGGTGGTGACGACGCTCGCCCGGGCCGTCCCCATCATCGAGGACCTTTGCGAGCACTACGGCATGGAGCGTCGCTGCCGGCGCGTGCGGGCCGCCGACTTTCCCGTGCTCAAGTTGGAGAACGACGCACAGGCCGCCGCCGATGCGCTCCGCGCCGAAATTTTCCGGGCTGTGCGCGAAGATGCCGTGGACGCCATCATCTTGGGGTGTGCGGGGATGGCGGATTTGTCGGAGACGCTGAGCCGGGAACTGGGGCTTCCGGTGATCGATGGTGTGGCGGCGGGGACCAAGTTCGCCGAGGCGATGGTGGGGCTTGGCGTTCGCACCAGCAAGGCGGGCGGCTATGGCTGGCCCCCTGAGAAGTAGGGCCGGCCAACAGGCTTAGCAGCCCGGTCCTGAGGATGACGATGCCTGGCTGATCAGTGTTTTGGCCACAACGTGTTGTCCCAGTTCATGGTTGGGATCTCCTCCACCACCTCGAACGGGAAGGTAACGGAAAACTCGCGCCCGTATCGGTCGGTGGTGGTGGCCTTCAGGACGTGGGCGCCGATGGGTAGTTCCGCCGGAAGGTCAACGCGCCAAAGGTGGTTGGACATGCGCGTCAGCATCCAAGACCGGAAGGGGCCGGGCTGGCCGGTCCACCGGGTTCCGTCCCAAGTCTGGAAGCCGGCGGTTTCTTCCCCACCATCGGTGGAGCGAAAGGCGCTGCGGCCCTGGGTGGCCTGCTTGGCGAGGGCGAAGGGGTCAGCGTATTGCGCGCCCCTCAACATCGCCTCGCCTTCGCCGGGCTGGGTCAACGTGCCGGCCATGGGCGCGCCGTCGTTAATGGTGACGTTGACCTTAGATTCTCGCGAGCCGTTCCAAACGTTGACCGCCACCCAGGTGCCGCCCGCCAGATCTTGTCGGGTTACCATGTGCATGTCTCCCAAATCGTTGATGGTGACGGGGGGCACCACATCGGCCGGGACAGGGTAGGCATCGGCGAACGCAAAAAGTTTCTCGGCCCAATCCCGAAAGCGCGGGGTGTTGAAAGAGGCGTGCATTTGGTCGTCCGCGTCCTTGCCGAAGGCCAGGTAGGTGTCGGTGTAGGCGGAGCCGTCGAACTCGAAGAGGTAGTAGCCGCGCGGCGAACCCAGCCGCTGGGGTCCGTGGGGAACGTTCTGGTCGTTGAGATCGCCGGCCCACCAGGACCCCGAAACGCCACCGGTGACGATCTGGTGGAACGGGGCGGGACCGACGCCGGTGTTGGGCATCCATCCTTTGTAGACGACCCCTGGAACGTTGTTTTCGGTGGTGTGGGTGTGGCCCGATAGGCCAAGGGCGGGCCGGTTGCCGACGATCGTCACCAGCGCATCAAAATTGTCCGTCTGGTGTTTTTGTTCGTCGGCGGATGAAAACGTCTGGAACGGGATGTGCGCGTTGATGAGGAGGAGCTTGTCCGGCGGGACATGGGCAAGGTCGTTCGTCAGCCATTCCAGCTGGCGATTGCTGATGACGCCGTTATAGGTGGGGTCTTCGTCGGCGGCGCAGAACGGGTGCGGATCAATGCCGTTGCAGGGGTAGCGCACATTGTCGAGCACGATGATGTGAACGTTGCCCACGTCGAAGGAATAGTATTCAGGACCCCACTCGCGGCGGAAGGTATCGAAGGAATCTGCGTCGACTTTCGCGTCGAAATCGAGGTCGTGATTGCCGCCCACAAAGTATTGCGGCGTTTTGCCCACGGCGACGATTTCCTTAAAGCGCGGATATAGCGACAAATCATCGCCCATCACGTCGCCTTCGAAGATGAGGAATTCTACCTCCGAAAGGTCCGTCTCCAGGAGCATTTTTCCCACAGTATCGCGAACATAACCGATCTCGCGGTTCGAGTAGGTTTGCGTATCGCCGAACGCCATGGCCTTGAAAGCGCTTCCCTCAGGGGCGGTGATGAGGGGAAAGTTCACAGCCTCTGGGAGCGGGCCCGTCGCCTCCAGGCCGCCATAGCGAAGGTCCGGTGATCCCGCCTCCTTATGCACATAGAAAAATTGGGGGACCATCGTCGCGTCCACGGGCACGGCATGGTCGGCGGGCTTGGTGATGAAAAGGTTCATATCGCCGTAAGCGGGAAGTTCGTAGGCGCCGTCGTCGTCGGTGAGGACGACTTCGCGCCCGTTGGAGACGGCAACGCCCGCTACCCCGTCCTCGCCTTCATCAAGGATCGAGTTACGATTGGCGTCGATGAACACGGTGCCCTTCGCGGTGGACGCGCTCGCCTGCCCTTCGCCCCGGACGAGCTGCACGTTGCCGATGTAGCTGGTGTCTTTTGCCAAGGCCGGGGCGGCGAGCAAGGTTGCAGCGAGCGACGCTGCGGTGAACGACATTTTGCAAAGGAGGGAAGCCGCGACCAGCGTTCTCATGTCAGCTCCTGGAGCCCGGTTCGACCTGGGCGCGTTGTGCGCCGAAGCCGTGTCCGTTTGTTGTCCCTGACATGACAGTTCGAAAACCATTCGCCGCTGGCAGATGAAGTTTCGAAGGCAGTCCCGCGATCCGCCCTAACGGCCCTTGTTTGGGCCAGGACGGGCTTTAGATCGTGGCCAGCGCCCTCAGTGCCGCCATGTCCTCAATGCAGTAGTAGCCTGAAAAGCGGCTGATGTGCCCCTCGCGCTTCCAGTCGTTTAGGACGCGGCTTACGTTTTCCCGGGCCGCACCCACCATGGCCGCAAGGTCGGCCTGGCTGATCTTGTGGTGGACGAGACGACGCCCGCTGCCCACGTCTTTGCCGAACATGTCGGCAAGGTGGAGGAGTGTCTGCGCCACCCGGCCGGTGAGGGGCAGTAGCGAGCGCGCCGCCAGCGAGGCGTTGGAGGCCCGCAGGCGGCGGCCCACCACGCAAAGCATGTGTCGGTAGACGGCGGGGTTGTCGTCGCAAAACCGCAGCACCGCCGCCTTATCGAAGAAGGCGACGCGGGAGGCTTTTGCGGCGACGACGCTGGCCGAGCGCGGCTCACCGTCGAACAGCGAAAGCTCGCCAAAGATTGCTCCGGGGGACAGGATAGCGAGCACCTGCTCGCCTTCCTCGCCACGCAGGATCACCCGCAACGAGCCTTCCAGAAGCGCGTAGAACCCGTCGCCAGGATCGCCGGCTTCAAATAGCGCCACACCGGCCTTCACCGGTCTCGTTCGGGCGACCTTGATCAGATCGACGGCAAGCTCCTCGGGCAAGCCGTCGAG
Source organism: Pseudomonadota bacterium (assembly GCA_039189655.1). Classification (GTDB taxonomy): domain Bacteria; phylum Pseudomonadota; class Alphaproteobacteria; order Rhizobiales; family Amorphaceae; genus Acuticoccus. Next base: position 20,577 of record JBCCYN010000029.1, read on the forward strand.
AGACACGCTTTGGGCCAGGACATGGGGTGCAACGCTCATATGTGACGCTATGCCCAGGCGGCGGGCCAGGGCACCCTCCAATCGCAAGACAGAAATTGTTTTCGCACGTTAGCCGTTCGGGGGGAAACCTATCACGCTCCCGTTACGCATGCTCAACCTTTATCGCAGTCCGGGAAACGGATTTTGGATCCATTGCCCGTTTCACCTTCTCGCGGTGCCGGGTAGGGCCGTCCCGCACCAGTTTTCGTTCGTTCGGGGAGGGCGATTATATTAAGGCAACAGTCGCAAACCCTTGAAAAATCACATCGCGATGGACCGCCAGCGTCACCGCACGGCATGTTGGGCAAGGGAGCGAGACTTTTCCAAGGCGTGGGGAAGGCGCCGCCGGACATCGCTAATGATTTCAGGCAGGAGTGGGCGCGCCTCGTCCATGGTCATCCCCGGGCGGATGCGCGGATCGTACAACATGTTGAGGATGTACCAGTCGAAGATCCCAAAGACGTTGAGGCGCGATTCGTCATTAAAAATGCTATCGGCCAGGAGCGAGCTGTCATTGGCGGGGCCGAGGCTCTGGGCAATTTCCTCAACCATGCAATGGGCAAGGCCCACGAAGCCTTCGTCGGCCACCAGGTAGATGAAGGCGCGCTCAATTCCGGTGCGCCGCGCTGCGAGCACCGCAGAGCATGCGTTGGATTCCAAAAAGTTGGTGTCTACCCCATCCCAGACCGTCGCCCGGATGGTCGGGACATAGTCAGCCCGGTCAACCAGATAGACAACGATTTCAGCATCTTCCGGCCTTGCAGCCTCGGTGAGCGTGAGGTTCTGCACCGTTTGCGCCAGCTGACCCATAAACCGCCGAACGGTGCTTCGACGATCAACGCTCGACGTGGAGATAAGGTGATAGCGCACCGGTCCGGTGAATTTCTTCACCACCGAAGAGGCCGTGCCAGGCTCCTCACCGTCCGTTTCCGTGCCGAAGACCGTGACCAGAAATCCACCGATAAGCGCCCGATCTTCAAAGGCTTGGGCCCGTTGGGGCGCCAAAACGACAGCCATCACGCAGCAGGCCAAAACTGCCGTCATGCCGTAGAACCCGCGCAAGGATCGGATCGCCATCAATTTGCCCATACGTAACGCGCCCGCGGGTCCGGCGCACGGACCGCGCTCCCTCCTTGGATAGCCTACGGAACAATGGTTTAGGCTTTTCGCAACCATCGTCCCTCTTGCGACGGGCTGCAAGCGCTGAAGTTGCGATCGGCCGTAGGGACCCTGCGGCAGCGGCCGCTGCCGTAAGGGCGTGACAGGACGCCGCCGGCCCAGCGCCAAAACGGTCGCGACAGGAGTCTAGCGGTTCAGCCTAGCATGGAGCTTTTGCCGGCGGCCGAGTAGCTGTCCACGCCATCCTTGTGTGATGGCGGCCTTCGTGGTCTGAACGCGGCCGCGCTGCGAAGAACTCCGGGGGGTGTTCGTTTGTGAGCGTGGGGCAGCGCAAGAAACGCCAGGGAGCGATCCAATGAACCACCTTTTTGACGGCTTGTTGGAGGGCAGGGACGGCGCCCAGCGGTTTGCAGAAATTCCCGGCGAGAGCGCAAGGCACTACAGTTACGCCGACGTGCTTGCAGTGTCGGCGCGCTTTGCCAACGTCCTCGTGGCCCACGGCGTAAAGCCCGGCGATCGGGTGGCGGCCCAGGTGCCCAAATCCATCGAGGCGGTCATGCTCTACTTGGCGGTGGTCCGTGCCGGGGCAGTGTTTTTGCCGCTCAACACGGCGTATACCGCCAGTGAAGTAGAATACTTCTTAACTGATGCGACCCCGGCAATCTTCATTGGCGACCCATTAAAGGAAGATGTCCTTGGACAGGTCGCCCAGCGGGCCGGCGCGGCCATGATGACCATGGGTGTGTGGACCAAGCCCGAGGTGAATGCCGGAAGCTTCTTGGAAGAAGGTCTTTCTGCCGAGACCGAGTTTCGTTCGGTGCCTCGGGCGGGCGATGACCTTGCTGCGATCCTCTACACGTCCGGCACCACCGGCCGCTCCAAGGGGGCAATGCTCTCCCACGGCAACTTGCTGTCCAACGCAAAGACCCTCGCAGACTATTGGCGCTTTACCCCCGAAGACGTCCTCATCCATGCCCTTCCCATCTTCCACACCCATGGCCTTTTCGTCGCCATCAACATCACGCTTGTCGCCGGGGGAAGCCTCATCTTCCTGCCCCATTTCGATGCCGAAGAAATCCTTTCCAACATGCCCAACGCCAGCGCGCTCATGGGTGTGCCGACGTTTTATACGCGCCTTCTTGATCACGAGGGCCTCACCAAGGATGCGAGCGCCCACATGCGGCTCTTCGTGTCAGGCTCGGCGCCGCTTCTGGCCGATACCCACGATGCATGGCGGGAGCGCACGGGCCACGCCATCCTGGAGCGCTACGGCATGACCGAGACGAGCATGAACACCTCCAACCCCTACGATGGGGAGCGACGGGCCGGCACCGTCGGATATCCGCTGCCGGGGGTGGATGTGCGTGTGACCGACGAAGCGGGCACAGCGCTGGGCGCCGGTGAGATCGGCGCCATTGAGGTGCGCGGTCCCAACGTCTTTTCCGGCTACTGGCAAATGCCCGAAAAGACCGCTGAGGAAATGCGCGCCGACGGGTTTTTCATCACCGGAGACGTCGGCGTTTTTTCCGATGATGGCTACCTCAGCATCGTCGGGCGCTCGAAAGATCTCGTGATTTCAGGTGGCTATAACGTCTACCCCAAAGAGGTGGAGTTACTGATTGATGCGCTCCCCGGGGTTCAGGAAAGTGCGGTGATTGGCGTCCCCCATCCGGACTTTGGTGAAGGCGTGGTGGCGGTGGTGGTGCCCAGTGGCGTCGATCTCATCGAAGAGGGCGCGGTTATCGGAGCGCTTTCGGACTGCTTGGCCCGCTACAAGCAGCCCAAGCGCGTCTTTGTGGTGGACGAGTTGCCGCGCAACGCCATGGGCAAGGTACAAAAGGCGGCGCTGCGCGAGCGCTTCGGCACGGTGTTTGGGGGATAGCGTCCGTCGCGCGCCGTTTCTTCGACCTCGCTGGATTTCCAGGACGGCCGGAACGGCTCAAGCCTTTTTTCTGGCCGCGTCATCTGTTCCATCCTCGCAACCCGGGCGGATGGCGGCCTAGAGCAGGTCACACGATCATGCGATCGCATGACCTACTCTAAGTTCTTGTCTTTCCGCGCGGTTCGGGTCGCAACATGATTCCATGTTGCTGAAACGCGCTCTAGCGCGGCGGATCCACCTCCAGCATCGGAGCGCGGCAGCGGCGGTTTTCCACCTTCGGGCAGGCGCGAAAGTCGAGGTTGGGGGTCATGCAAATGCGCACTTCGACGAGGTCGTTCCCCTTGCAGCGCACATAAATATCGTCTGGGGACAGATCAGCGTTGGCCCTTAAAAACGCTTCTCTCAGGATTTGCGGGCGAACGCGGATCGTGTCCTGCAAGGTGGCGAGGCCGGGGGGCACGGAGACTTTGCCCCTGGCGCGGCGGACCGTTTCAAAATAGGCGTCCCCGCTGAGGCCGGAGCAGGTTCCGTGCTTGCGCCACTGGTGCCGCACCAGGCTTTCGCTGGGCATAATGTCGAGCATGTCGCCCATGGTCCGACGCGACGGCGGTGGCGCGTCGGTGTCGCAAAAGTTCACGGATCCATCGCGGGCGTTGGGCCAAAGACCGTGGACGATGAAGGTGTGATCGGCGTGGAGGGCGCACTGGAGGGGTTCGCGCCTGGGGCCTTTGTCTTCGCAATAGGTAGGTGACCAGGATAGCGCCAGCACATAGTGGTGCGGTTCGGCGACCGCAGGGCCCCACAGCATGCCAACAAATAATCCGGCAGACAGGAAAAGGCGCAGTGCGGCGGATCGCAGAACCCTCCCTGGCGGACGGCTGCGCAAAAGTGTTTGGCCTACCCGTTTTTGCAAAGCACCCCCATGGGGATCTGGCATCGGTTTGCCCGCAAACGACCCACGCGTTGACCGTTGGAACCTGCGAACCACAAGGCGGCGGTTCACCGAAACCCGAAGCGCCCCGGTCAGTTCACCTGCGCGGGGCGGGCAACGCGGCACCGACCATCATAAACGCGCCACTTGTCGTAGCCCACAATGCAGACGTAGACGGACCAGGAAATACCGACGAACCCGGTGTCTTCCTCGATGAAATAGTGGGCGGTGGCATGGTCGCCGTTGTCGAGCGCCACCGAGGCGAGGCAATAACGTCGCACGAGCGGGCTCGGGTTGACGTAGGTCTCGGTGAGTTCGCGCACCGGCGTAAAAGTTTGCACCCGCGGAACGCGATAGATGGGCTCGGCCCGATGGGCAAAGCGCAACGCGGCGCTCACGACGCTGTTGGCATCGCAGGCCGGAACGGTTTCATCGCCCGGACAGTCGGTGGGATCGCCAAAGAGCCAGATGTTATTGAAGGTGCTGCAGCGCCCAAAAAGGTTGCGTTGCTTTGCGACCTTCTCAGAAGAGATGTCGGCGGCGTGCAATGCTGGTGAGACCAGACATGCCATGAGAGCCACACACAGTAGGCGGGCAAGCATCACGCCGCTCCTTCGTTAGGGACGCTGCTTTGTCACCGATGCGTGGCCCTGCCACAAGCGGACGCGCTGATCGGGCCGGGGCGGCAAACCACTTCCTCAGCCGGCGTGACGGACAAGCCACAGATGCGGCAGGGACATAACCTTGCACGCTGCCCATGACTTGGGTGCTGACGATCGCGTTCAGGTGCGCTGAAGGTGAGGCCGCAGGCGCCCGTGGGAAGACACTCAGGTTTCGCGGACGCGTCCTCCCGTGGTCGGGGCAAATGCGACCGGGGCGTCGGGACGCAATTGCACCGCACGCTTCCTGTAATAGTCTGTGCCGTGCGTTGCATTGGGGGTCCCGCATGGGGCGTTCCGGTGCGCGCTTTTGGCGGCTAGAACCCTGGGGCCATGGGGCCAAATTGAGCCGAGGGCATAGCGCCGCCGAGGGCGGTGTGTTCATGACCGCGTGGCGCCTGTGGAACGGGCGCAACGTCATGGTGGCCTAGCGTTCGATGAATGGGCGCAAAGTATCGATGGGGCGAGTGAATATGCAGGACCACATCATCATTGCGCGGGACGTCTGGCTCACCTTCGGCCGGGGTGCGACGGAGGTTTCGGTCTTGCGCGGCGCAGACCTCACCGTCGATACGGGCTGCACGCTGGCCATAACGGGGCCATCGGGCTCGGGAAAATCCACGATGCTGATGGTTCTGGGTGGGCTTGAGCGGGCGGACCGGGGGGAGGTGATGGTCGCCGGGCAAGATATGATGGCCCTGTCGGAAGACGAGCTGACGGCATTTCGCGGCCGTCAGCTGGGCATCGTCTTCCAGTCCTTTCACCTCATTCCCACCATGACCGCGCTCGAAAACGTCGCCGTGCCGCTGGAGATCGGAAAGGTTGCAAATGCCCGTGACATGGCCCGGGCCGAACTGGCGGCAGTGGGACTTTCAGACCGGGCGAACCACTATCCCGCTGAGCTTTCCGGTGGCGAGCAGCAACGGGTTGCCATTGCGCGGGCGCTGGCGCCGCGGCCGTCGCTCCTCCTGGCGGACGAGCCCACCGGCAACCTTGACGAGGAGACCGGCAACGAAATTGCCGACCTCATGTTCGCGGCGGCGCGGGAGCGCAAACAGACGATGATCCTCGTCACCCACGATCTGGAACTCGCCCGGCGGTGCGACAGCGTCCTGCGCGTGAGTGATGGGCGGCTCCATGAGGCCAGCGAAACGGGCGTTGCAGCGTGAGCCGAGTAGACGCTGCCCCCATCGGACGGCTTTCACCAGCGGGCGGGTTCTCCATGCCCCTCGCGTTCAAATTTGCGCTGCGGGAGATGCGCGGTGGGTTGCGCGGTTTTTACGTGTTTTTGGCCTGCATCGCCCTTGGCACGGGCACGATCGCCGCGGTCAATTCGCTGGCGTACGGCCTCACGGATGGGATCCGCGCTGAGGGGCAGTCGCTGCTTGGGGGCGACGTCTCCTTTTCGCTGATCCATCGACAGGCGAGCGCCGCTGAGGAGAGTTTTTTGCGGGAACGGGGAAACGTCTCCGTCGCTGCCACCTTGCGGGCGATGGCGCGCACCGGCGACGGGGGACAAACCCTTGTGGAGCTGAAGGGCGTCGACGCCGCCTACCCGCTCTATGGTGAAGGTGTGCTTTTGTCGGGGCGCGGGCTTCAGACTGCCCTTGGTGGGGGAGGGGAGCGAACCCCGGCGGTCGTCGAGGACACCCTTTTGGAGACCGCCGGCCTTTCGGTGGGCGATCCCATCAGCCTTGGACGGCTTGAGGCGCAAATCGTTGATGTGATCGAGCGGGAGCCCGATCGCCTTTCGGGCGGCATCGGCTTTGGCCCGCGGGTGATGATCCCCATCGACGCGCTGGAGCGGTCCGGTCTTGTGGGCACGGGGAGCCTTGTGCGCTGGCGCTACCGGCTTTCGGGGTTTGAAGGTCCGCTCGACGATGGGTCGCTCGCTGGGCTTGTGGCCGAGGCCAATGGCGCTTTTCCGAGCGCTGGTTGGCGGGTCGAGACGCGTACCGAGGCCGCTCCGGGCCTGCGCCGCTCCATCGATCGGTTCGCCCAGTTTCTGACCCTTGTGGGGCTGACCTCTCTGGCGGTGGGCGGCGTCGGCGTGGCCAATGCCGTGCGCGCCTACCTGGCGCGAAAGCGCGGCACCATTGCCACCCTGCGCTCCCTGGGCGCGCCGGGGCGGCTGGTCTTTGCCACCTATTTTACGCAGATCGTGCTTCTGGCGTTGGCGGGGATTGCCGTTGGGCTCGTGATCGGCGCGGCCGCCCCGCCCCTTGCTGGAATGTTCCTGGCTGATCTTTTGCCCGTTTCGGGGCTTTTTTCGTTGTTCCCCGGCGCTCTCGCCCTTGCCGCGCTTTACGGTCTCATGACGGCGGTCGCCTTTGCCATCTGGCCGCTGGGTGCTGCCTACACGGTAAAGCCCACCGCGCTCTTTCGGGACGATCCGCAAATTGGGAAACGGGCGATAGGCGGCCCCATCTTTTGGGCAACGGCCATCGCCATAGGGCTCTTGGCGGGCCTTGCCATCTTGGCCGCCTACGACCGTTGGGTGGCGATGATCTATGTGGCTGGCGCCGGGGCCATCTTCCTGCTCCTGCGGGTGGTGGCGCAGCTCATTGTGGCTGGCGCGCGGGCCCTTCCAAGGTCCCGCTCCACCGTCGTCCGGCTCGCGGTGGCGAACATTCACCGCCGCGGCGCGCTCACCCCCACGGTCACCCTTTCCCTCGGTCTCAGCCTGACGCTCCTCGTCACGCTCTCGCTGGTGGACGGGAACCTGCGCAGCACGCTCACCTCGCGTTTGCCGGCCGAAGCGCCCAGCTTCTTCTTCGTGGACATCCAGGACCGGGAAAAGGCGGGGTTCCTCGAACGGCTCGCCGTCATTGCGCCCGGGGCCGAAGTCCAGTCCCAACCCATGCTGCGCGGGCGTATCGTGGCACTCAACGGTATTGCGAGCGTCGATTGGCCCGAAACCGAGGCGTCCTGGGTCCTGCGCGGTGATCGCGGCATTACCTATGCCGCCGTCCCGCCAGGAGAAAGCGAGATCGTCGCCGGGGAGTGGTGGCCAGCGAACGGACCGGACGGGAACGAAGTCTCCTTCGCCGCCGAACTCGCCGGGGAACTGGGGATCGGGGTGGGCGACACCGTACGCGTCAATGTCCTGGGCCGGGAGATGGACGCCACCGTCTCCAACTTGCGCACGGTGGAGTGGGAATCCCTTTCCATCAACTTCGTGATGATGTTCTCGCCCAACGTCTTCGCCGGAGCGCCCCACGCCCATCTGGCGACGCTCACCTTCCCAGGCGGGGGCGACGAAGCTGCCGAACTCGCGGTGCTGAAGGAGGTGAGCGAGACCTTCCCAACCATCACCGCCATCCGCGTCAAGGACGCCCTCGAAACCGTCAACGGCGTGGTCTCCGATCTCGCCCTTGCCATCCGCGCCGCTGCGGCGGTCACGCTGATTGCCTCCGTGCTCGTCCTCGCGGGCACTCTCGCGGCGAGCCATCGAGCGCGGATTTATGACGCGGTCATCCTGAAAACCTTGGGGGCGCGGCGCCGGACGCTGGTGGCCGCCTTCGCCCTGGAATACATGCTCCTGGCGCTGGCCGCGGCGCTCTTTGGGATTATTGCCGGGGTGGTGGCCGCGCGCTTCATCGCCGTCGATCTGATGGAGCTGTCGTTCGTCTTCCTGCCATGGACTGCGGTGGGGGCTGTGGCGACCGCCGTGGTCGTCACCGTCGGCCTCGGGCTCATAGGAACGTGGCGGGCGCTGGGTGAACAGCCTGCGCGGGTGCTGCGCGCGCTCTGAAGATTGAAGCACTGCCGCCTCCTTGCGCGCCTCATGCGCGGATCCGAGGGTCCCGCATGGGTTGTGCGGAACATTTGCTAATTACACCTATAGATTGTGTAGCTTTGCTTGACAAGGGTCAAATTCATATTATGTTCTGAGTACGAAATAAGAACATTAACCAATGAGTCACCATGCCCGACGGTGTCGCCACGACCTTAAAGTCCAGCGAACAACCTCCGATAGGGGTGGGTGAGGCTCCACCTTCGCCGGTTTGGCAGGCCCTTGGCGGGCTTGATCGGGACGTTCATCTCATCCGCGCCGACACTTTTAGGGATACGGCGATGGGCGCCGGTTTCGTGCTGTCGGCCCTTGCAAAACTCAAAGCCGACGGCCTCTTCGTCTGGGTCAGCCAAAAATATCTGTCCTGTGAGGCAGGTCATCTTTATGGCCCTGGCCTTAAAAATTACGGCCTTGACCCCCAAAACATCCTTTTTGTCGAAGCCTCCGCCCTTAAGGACGTCTTTTGGTCCGTGGAGGAGGCTTTGGGGTCTGGCTCGGTGGCCGCCGTAGTGGGCGAGGTTCACACCGCAAAATCCCTTGATTTGACCCCCACACGCCGTCTGGCGCTGCGCAGCCGCCGGGCCGGGGTGCCGGTTTTTCTGATGGCGGCGAATTCGGCGCCCTTTGCGAGCGCGGCGCGCACCCATTGGCTTGTGGCTGGCATGGAGCGGCTAAGGGGCGGCCATCCCCACCCATGGATGAGGCCGCCGGCGTGGTCGCTGACGCTTACAAAAAACAAAAACGGCCCGTGCGGTACGGCATCGGTGGGCTTTGATGTGCGCAATAAGGCCTATTTCGCGCCGGGCGCCATGGATGCGCTGCCCTCTCGCAGTACCCTTAAGCCTTTGGTGTCTGGGGGGATTGGGTTGGCGAGCGGCATGGGCGGGGCGCTCGAGCCTGTGGTGGTGCGCCTAGCGGCCGAACGGCGGCTGGCTTTGGAGCAACGCAGGGAACGCCAGTGAAGTGCGCCGGGGGCGCCGCAGACGCTGCCCAGGGGGAGAAGGAGAGGGAAAAAGAATGCCATAATTCCGGCCGCCGCATCATGCATGTGTGGCTGCCGCGCTTTCCCACCGACCGCATCGCTCGCCAGAGTACGCGCGGTAAAACGGACCCTCTATCCCCCCAAAACCCTGTGGTCGTCGTCGCCAAGGTGAAGGGGGCGCTCGTGGTGGAGGCCGTGGATGAAAATGCCCACGGTCAAGGACTGGCCCCGGGGCTCACCTTGTCGGAGGCGCGGGCGATGGTGCCCCACATCAAGGTGGAGACGGCCGATCCCGATGCCGATCAAAGGGCGCTGGAGAAAATCGCCCGGGGCCTTGAACGCTACACTCCCTTCGTGGGGCTCGATCCGCCCTGCGGCCTCTTTCTCGACATCAGCGGCTGCGCTCACCTTTTTGGCGGCGAGGAGGCAATGCTTCAGGATGTTTTGGCGCGGCTGGGATGTTGGGGATTTTCCGCTCGGGCCGGCGTTGGGGACCACCCCGCCCTTGCCTGGGCTCTCGCCCGCTTTGGCGATGGTGGTGTCTTGCCAAGGGGGGAGGGAGTTTTTGCCCTGGCCCACCTTCCCGTCGACGCTTTGCGCATTGATGGGGAGACCGCCGCGGTGCTTGCCCGTCTCGGCCTAAAAACTGTCGAAAACCTCCTTAGCCAGCCGCGGGTGCCGCTGGTGCGCCGCTTTGGGCCAGACCTTGCCAGGCGCATGGACCAGGCTCTGGGGCAGCAGGACGAGCCCATCACGCCCCTTTCTCCCGTGGAACCGTTTTCCGTCGAGCGTCGCTTTGCCGAGCCGCTGGTGCAGATGGAAGGGGTTCAAGGTTGCCTTAAGGAATTGAGCGTTCGCCTTGCCGGGGCGCTTTATCGGCGCGGGGAGGGGGCGCGAAAACTCACCCTACGTCTCTTTCACAGCGATGGCGCTGTGCGGGAGACGAGCGTTGGCACCAGCGCGCCCTTGGCGGACCCGGAACGCATCCCAAAGCTTTTAATGCCGCGGGTGGAGGCGCTGTCGGCGCGCATTGAGGACGAAAGCGGCATCGACCTGATGCGTCTTGGGGCGGTGGAAACGGGCCCGTTGGTGAGCCGCCAGGGCGACCTTTGCGAGGGGAGCGAAGTTCTGGGGGATCTGGCCGCCCTCATCGACACCCTTTCAGAGCGGCTTGGCGTTGGTGCGGTGCAGCGCTTCTTGCCTGCTGACACGCACCAGCCGGCCGAAGCGGACCTGCGCCGTCCTGCCCAAACCACACCCCTCAGCGAGGCATGGTCGGAAGGAAACGCCACCGACCCTTGGCAGGAGGAAAGCACACCCCTCACCTTGCGTCGGCCCATCCGGCTGTTTTGTCCGCCCGAGCCAGTCCTAGCCATTGCCAGTGTGCCCGATGGCCCGCCGGTGCGCTTTGTGTGGCGCCGCGCCCACTACCACGTGGTGGCGGCGGAAGGACCGGAGCGCATCAGCGCCAACTGGTGGAGCGGCGAGGCGGACAAGACCTGCGATTATTTTGCGGTGGAGGATGACGAAGGGCGGCGGTTTTGGCTCTTCCGTGAAGGACTTTATGGACGGGAACCGGGCGAGCCGCGCTGGTTTATGCATGGGCTCTTTCCATGAAATTTTCCAGGCCGACGGGTCGGAAGGGGAAAGCACCATCCCATCACCCGCGGCAGCCTCGCCCGGGCGGCCCATCGCATCAAACCGGCTGCGCCGGTTCCGCCACTTCGTTCCGGCCGCTGCGCGGTGACCCGATGGGCCGCCCGGGCGATGAAGAACGCATGGTGGCTCCGGAGGAACATGGTTTTTCCTGGTTCACCAGAGGAACGAAATGATGATGGGAGAGCCTGCTCTGGAGGGCTTTGGGCCCAAAGCGCGTTTCGGCAACATGGAATCTTGTTGCGACTCGAACCGCGCGGAAAGACAAGAACTTAGAGCAGGTCATGCGATCGCATGATCGTGTGATTCGCTCTAGAGCGCGTTTCAGCGGCATGGACTCATGTCGAGATGCGAGATGTGTCAAAAGACAAAGACCTAGGGCCTGGCGTTCGAACCTAGGTCCCCATGGCGTCTCCTAGCCATGTTCGCCGAGTTGGCAGCCGCTAGCAATTTTTCGTTTTTGCACGGGGCATCGCACCCCGAAGAGCTGGTGGTGGCGGCGGCTGCGGCCGGTTATGCGGGAATTGCCGTTTGCGATCGCAACACCCTCGCCGGCGTCGTTCGCTGCCACCTGGCGGCCAAGGACGTGGGGCTGCGCTCAGCCGTGGGGACGCGGCTTTCGTTCATGGACGAGACCCCAGAAATGTTGTGCTGGCCCACGGATCGGGCCGCCTATGGACGGCTTTGTCGGCTTCTGACCGTCGGTAACATGCGTGGCGAAAAGGGGGATTGCCGTCTTCTCCTGAGCGATTTGGAGGAGTGGTGCAAAGGACTGATCCTGGCGCCCATTGCCCAAAGCGCGGCGCCGGAGAAAATCGCAGCCGCTTGTGAGCGCCTTGCACCCCTTGCTGACCAAAAACTGCGCCTTGCCCTATCAATGCCCCATGGCGGCCAGGACAGGCGCAGGCTGGCCCGCGCCTTGGAATTGGCCAGTCAGCTCGCCATTGCGCCCCTTGCCACCAACTTGCCCCTTTACCATGCGCCGGAGCGGCGTCCCCTGCAGGATGTTCTGACGGCAATTCGAGAGCACACCACCGTGGAGCGCGCGGGCCAGCTCCTCACGGCCAATGCCGAGCGTCACATCAAGAGCGCGGCGGAAATGGCGCGGCTTTTTGAGGGGTGTCCGGAGGCCATCGCCGAAACCCGGGCAGTGCTCGAGGCCATTGGTTTTTCCCTCGATGAGTTGCGCTACGAATACCCCGAGGAGCCCACCGATCCGGGCTGCACGCCCCAACAAACCCTTGTGCGCCTCACCGAGGACGGCGCGAAGAAGCGCTATCCCCAGGGGGCGCCCCCGGAAGTGGCAA
>JBCCYN010000030.1:0-32280 GCA_039189655.1 Pseudomonadota bacterium
GGACGTCGCCACCACCTCCCAAGCACTGGACATCCACCTGCCGAAACCCCTGGCGGACGAGGACTTCCTGCCCGTCTCCCGCGCCGAGGCTGAACTGGGCCGCTTGCTATTTTACGACCCCATCTTGTCTGGCAACCGCAACATCTCCTGCGCCACCTGCCATCACCCGCGCTTTGCCACCAGCGATGGTCTGTCCTTGGGTCTTGGGGAAGGGGGCCAGGACATCGGTCCGGACCGCCAGGCGGACCCGGAAAACCTCCCCGAGCAGCGCATTCCGCGAAACTCACCTGCGCTCTTCAATCTCGGCGCGCGCGAAATGACGGTGCTTTTCCATGATGGCCGCATCGAAGTGGACGAAAGCCGCCCGTCCGGTTTCAGAACGCCGCTCGAAGACGAGATGGTGTCGGGCTTTGCCAACCTTTTGTCCGCCCAAACCATGTTTCCCGTTCTCTCGCCCGATGAGATGGCAGGCCACTATCAGGAGAACGATGTGGCAAAGGCCGTGCGCCAGGGCCGCATCACCGGCAAGGGCGGTGCTTGGAACATCATTGCCGATCGCGTTGCGTCCATCGAAGACTACCGCCGCGCCTTTACTGCCATAGACCCGGACATTGCCGCAGGCCGGGCCATCGCATTCACCGACATTTCCGATGCCATCGCCGCCTTCGTCGCCTTCGAGTGGCGCTCCGACGATAGCCCGTTTGACCGTTTCTTGCGCGCAGGCGAACGGCTCTCGGCGGAGGCCAGCGCTGGTCTGGCCCTGTTTTACGGCCGTGCCGGCTGCAGCGGCTGCCACACCGGCGCCCTCCTCGCCGACCACCGGTTTTATGCCATGGGAACGCCCCAACTTGGGCCCGGTAAAGCGGAGCGCTTTGAGACCCACCAAAGGGATGTGGGCCGCATGCGCGTCACCGGCCGCCCAGAGGACGCTTACGCCTTCCGCACGCCATCGCTGCGGAACGTCGCCCGCACCGGACCGTGGGGACACGCCGGCGCCCACGACAATCTTGGCGAATTCCTGCGCCATCACGCCGACCCGGTTCGCGGCCTCAGCGAATATGAGCCCCAGGCCGTATTGCCTCCTCTCGATGCGGCCGGCGACTGGGCAATCATGGCCACGCCGACAGCCTGGCAAGAGCTGGCCCAAGCCGTCAGTGCGCCGCCTGTGACCCTCAGCAACGAAGACATCGGCGCCCTGATGGCCTTCCTCGATAGCCTTACCGATGAGACGGCTCTCGAAGGTCGTCTCGGTATCCCTGAGAGCGTCCCCAGCGGTCTTCGCGTGGAGCGTTGAGCTGGGCGCCTCGGTTCACTTGTGATCATCGCCGAAGCGATTTCCTGTCGACCGCCCCAGACAATTCTGTTATGTGCTCGCTCGCGCGAGAGCGCACACCCAACCACCACGAAAAGGCTCAACATGAAAATGTTCCGACCATGGCCCGTCCTTGGGACGAGGCGGTCGGCGCATCAGCGAGGATAGTCGCCCAAAGCGACTTTAGAGCTTAGCTCAGCCTCGTCAGGCGTCGGCAAATCTCTACCGAGACCCGATTTCACCTGATGGAGGCTAGCCGATGTTTCGGCCCTTCGAGCGAATAATAGACCCCTTCGCATCCGCCCGGCTCGACCCGCCGCCCACGGGCATCATCGCCTTTTACGCCCGCTATGTGGGCCAGGCATGGCGCACGTTTGCGGTTACCCTTGTCGCCAGCGGGATCATCGCTGTCATCAACGCCCTGCTCTTCGTGTTCGTTGGTATGATCATCGACCGCATCGATGTGGCCAATCCGGCGACGTTCTTTACCGACAACTGGGTGCTTCTGGCCGGCATTGCGTTCATTCTTCTGGTCGTCGATCCCCTGGTCGCGTTGGTGGCGCTTGGTCTTCTTAACCAAACGATGGTGCCCGGCTTTACCAGTCTGATTCGCTGGCAGCTGCACCGATACGTCTTGCGTCACAGTATTGGTTACTTCCAAAGCGATTTCGCCGGGCGTATCGCCAACAAGGTGTTGCAAACGGCGCTCGCCGTGCGCCGGTCCATGCGCGAACTCATCGACGCTGTGTGGAGTGCGGCGATCTTTGTCATCACGGCCCTTATAGCGCTCGGCGAGCAGGATGCCCGGCTCACCATTCCGCTACTTGTTTGGCTCTGCGGTTATTTGGCGTTACTTGGGATATATGTGCCGCGTATCAAGAATTGGGCGGCACGCATGTCGGAAAACTACTCCAAGCTCACCGGCCGCATCGTCGACAGTTACTCCAATATCTTGACGGTAAAGTTGTTCGGCCACGCAGCCCGCGAGGACGCCTTCGCGCGCGAGGGCATCGCCCGGGTAGCGTCCGTCAACGCCAACCTCATGCGCAACATTTCTTGGCTCGATCTTCTCATTGGGTTCTGGAACGCGGTTCTGATCCTCGGCCTCGGCGCGCTGGCCCTTTGGCTCTGGACGATCGGCGACATCACCGTGGGAACGGTGGCGGCAGCGCTCGGCCTGGCGCTCAGGATTAATCAAATGTCGTTCTGGATCATGTTCGTTGCCACAAGTATTGCCGAAAACGTCGGCGTTGTGCGCGATGGCATCGAGACAATTTCCGTTCCCCGCGCCGTCACCGACGTCGATGCCGCGCCGGCGCTCACCGTGCCTGACGGTGCCATCGCCTTTGAGGATGTTTCCTTCCACTACGGCCGCTCCAAGGAGGAGGGTACCGGTCCCGTGGTGGACCAGCTCTCCCTCGCGGTGGCGCCCGGGGAGCGGGTGGGCCTCGTCGGTCGCTCGGGCGCGGGCAAATCCACCCTCGTCCAGCTTCTCCTGCGCCTCCACGATGTGGAGGGTGGACGCATTCTCATCGACGGCCAGGACATTGGCAAAGTCGCCCAGGAAAGCCTGCGCGAAAAGATCGGCATGGTTACCCAGGACACCTCGCTGCTCCATCGCTCGGTGTTCGACAATATTCGCTACGGGCGTCCGCAATCTTCCCTGGAAGAGGTGATCGCGGCCGCCCGCCAGGCCCAGGCGCACGACTTCATCGAGGGCCTGGAGGATGGTCGCGGCCGACGCGGTTATGAGGCCCACGTGGGTGAGCGCGGTGTCAAATTGTCGGGAGGGCAACGCCAGCGCATAGCCATTGCGCGGGTGCTCTTAAAGGACGCGCCGATCCTGGTGCTTGACGAGGCGACGTCCGCGCTCGATTCCGAAGTGGAAGCGGCCATCCAGGAACAGCTTTTCAACCTCATGGCCGGCAAGACCGTGATCGCCATCGCCCACCGTCTTTCCACCATCGCGGCGATGGATCGCCTGGTTATCATGGAGCGCGGGCGCATTGCCGAAGAGGGAACCCACGCCTCGCTGGTGGATGCCGACGGTCTTTACGCTCGCCTCTGGACGCAACAATCGTCCGGGTTCGTGGCCACCTAGGGCGATTTGCGGCCGAACTTTTTGCGATTTGGTGCCGCGAACCGCGCCATGAAATAGAACGCTGGGGCGATAGTGGTCCTTTACCACCAGCGCCCGCTCTGGTGCTCGAAACGGTCAGCGGCGCGCACTGCGACGGTGGCGCCTCGAGCGCACCACTGGCGTTTCGGCCCCAAACCGGCTAGCAATGAAAATTGCAGAACGCTTCAAATTGGAATGCCGGGGGCCATGAACGCCGCGCCAGGGCCGCCTAAGGACCATCAAAGCCTCATTGAGCGGATCCACGACGACTTTGAGGCCATGAGCCGCACGTCGAAGAAGATCGCGGCCTTTCTCACCGAAAACCCCAACGATGTGGCGATGCTGTCGGTGAACAAGATCGCCCGCCGTTGCGGGATTCATGCATCGAGTTTCGTGCGCTTTGCCCAGTCCATGGGCTACAGCGGTTTTAAGGATCTCCAGGCCATATTCCATGAGCGATTGTCGACGGCTGCGCCCGGATACGACGCGCGGGTGCGCGCTCTCCAAGGGGAGCTCCACCAGAACGGCGGTTCCGGCGCGGCGGACCACCTGCGGCGTCTGGTGGCAAGGGATATTGCCTCCCTGGAGAACCTCCTGGGTGACGTGGACGCGGCCGACCTTGACCGTGCTGCCGCGCTGGTGGACCGCGCCGACACCACCTTTCTTGTCAGCCAGCAGCGCGCCGAGCCGGTGACGAGAGCGTTGTTTCAAGCGCTCACCCATCTTGGTCAACGCGTACTGCCGCTGGGTGCTGCGGAAAATCTTGCGCCCCAGGCGGTGCGGACCGCAGGCCCTCGGGACGTTCTGATCGCCACCGCCTTCCGCCCCTATGGCGATTTGGTGGTGGACGTGGCCCGCGCGGCCTACGCGAGGGGTGTTCCGGTTCTTGCCATCTCCGATTCGACGCTTTCGCCGCTTGCCAAGTCCGCTTCGGTTCTGTTCACAGCGCCGGAGCACGACGACGGGTTTCCGCGCTCCCTTGCGGCGCCGCTTTGCCTTGCCCAAGCCCTCGCCCTAGCGCTCTGCGGTCGGATCAAGGCGCGCGCCGCCGTATCGCTAGCTTCCCTCGCCACGGACGCCTAGATCCGTTCACACGATTATGCGATCGCATGACCTGCTCTAAGTTCTGGGTTCGCCGCGCGGTTTGAGACGCAGCATGATTCCATGTTGCTGAAGCGCGCCCTAGACCCGATCCGCACTCTTGGTCGGTGTGGTTCGACCGGTGAGCAGTGCTTGCGCGCCTGTGGGTCCCACCTCGCGCGCTCCAAGGAATACTGTCGCCACCCGCGCAATCGTCGGGGCGGAGATGAACAAATATTCATTGATAAAATCGCCTCGCAATCGCCATATGAATCCTAGACGAACACTATTCAAGAATTTCATCATATCGACAAAAAAAGCGAGAACGACGACTTCTTTATAGTAGTCGTCGCAATATTGTTTGATTGAAGGGAGTATAAGAATTGCATAGAGATGTTGAGAAATGGTTGCATAAAGTCTGGAACGACCGAAGCTTGATTATGAGAATGGCGCCGTCTTACAAAAATCGTGGGCAAAAACATCATGCGGACGACAGTATAAACCTTTCCGTCGAATATATATCTGACCTATTGGGCAGTTCGAAAGGACGTCAAACTAGCGTAAAGGATGAAGATCTCATCAGGTTCATTGACGTGGTTATGGAGCTTGCTCAGGGGTGGGCGTGTCCCGCGGACTTCATCGGTGGCGACGAGTTCATCAGGAATGTGAACATGTCGCAACTGCGCGATGTGGGTCTTGATCAGATTGCAAGTCGCCGCTTCTTGTTGCGGAGGACAAACGCGCAAGCGCCTTTTCGTGTCTTCATCAACGTGGCCGACAAATTTCGCACCGAAGCGTTCAAGCGACTGTTTTATGTGCTGTTCACCCAATGTCAGTTCGAGCAGATCGCGGTTGCCGCGCCGGGTATGGAGCGGGCTGATGCGATTACTGTGTATACGGCGAGCAAAGCGCACGAACGGGACGTTGTTGACATCGTGCGTCGATTTGTGACGAGGAACGGTCGGTTCTTTGGTAACAAAATACCACCGCTCAGCGCAAGTGTTCCTGGAGTTCAAGGTATTGCCACAGCAACGACACCACCTGAAATCCAGATTATGCACATGGGCGATTACATGAAAAAGAAGCCGAAGGGTAGTCAAGATTTTAAGACCTACCGCTCACAGCTTGTTTTCATGTCGCTCGAGCGTTGTATGGCAAGGCAGAGCGTTTTCCGTCGCGGCTACGTCGACTTCAAGCAACGGGTCACAGAGAATTTCCGCAAGGCGGGGATCGACGTAAACAATCCGTCTGAGCAAGGCGATACCGTCGATGTGCTGGAGCCGTGGGAGCTGG
This sequence comes from Pseudomonadota bacterium, assembly GCA_039189655.1. GTDB lineage: Bacteria > Pseudomonadota > Alphaproteobacteria > Rhizobiales > Amorphaceae > Acuticoccus. Next base: position 5,805 of record JBCCYN010000030.1, read on the forward strand.
AGCACAGGCGGAAGTGGAATAACTACAACACCCATAGGACGATCATGGGTGCCCTAAGCCAGGGCGGCATGGGTGGCATGATGGGAGGCTTGGGTCCCGCGCCAAAGGTACACCCGCCGAATGGGCCCCGCAAACTCGCAATCCACTCCTTCGACGACTAACGGAGTGCTGAAATACCCGGCGCTCGGTGCCCCAAACGCATTGAGTGCCGGGTTACCCGCAAACAAGAACGCTGCTCGAATAGGTTAGGGGCGTCGCCGTCGCCTCTTCGCGTGCCTTTCCCTTTCGTCAAACTAGGGGCATCTGCTGTGAGAAGAAGATCACGGCAGATGCCCTAACTTTTTGTTTCGTATGTTTGTTTGTGGATTGAGGCCCGTTTCAGCGGGGCCGGAAAACGCCCTAAATCACAACCTCATAGCCCGCCGCCTCGGCAACGCGCACCAGTTCTGCCCGGCCAGTTTTTGCCATGCGGAGGGGGTTGTTCATCTTAGGGTCCTGCTCGGCCTCCACCACGAACCAGCCCTCGTAGCCATAGTCGGCAAGGCGCTGGACAATGGCACCAAAGTCCAGGGAGCCATCGCCCGGCACGGTGAAGGCGCCTTTGACGACGGCGTCTAAGAAACTTTCGCGGCTGCGATCGAGGGCTTCGATCACACTATGGCGCACGTCCTTGGTGTGGACGTGGTTTATGCGCTTGTGGTGCTTGTCGATGACCTGCAGAACGTCGCCGCGGGCAAAGGCCTTATGGCCGGCATCATAGAGCAGCCCGAGGGCTTCGCCGGTATGGTTCATCAGGGCGTCGAGTTCGGGCTCGGTCTCCACCACGGTTCCCATGTGGTGGTGGAAGGAGAGGGGCATCCCCTGATCGGCGCACCATTCGGCAAGGGCGGTGAGGCGATGGCCGTAGGCGCGCATGTCCTCCTCGCCAATGCGCCGTTTGGTGGCCAGCGGTGCGCTGCGGTCTCCCTGGATGGTGCCTGCGGTTTCGCCATAGACGATGCAGGGCGCCTCCATGGCCTTGAAAAGGGCGAGCTGCTCGGCAATGCGCTCCTTCTCGCTCTCCACGTCATTGTCCACCAGAAGGCCGGAGAACCAGCCGCCACATAGCTTTATTCCGGCATCGGCAAGCACGGGGCCGAGCACCGCCGCCTCCTTGGGGAAGCGCTGGCCGGCCTCCATGCCCGTATAGCCGGCCTCGCGGGCTTCGCGCAGGCAATCCTCCAAGGAAATGTCGGCGCTCAACTCCACCAGATCATCGTTCCACCAGGCGATGGGCGAAATGCCGAGATGGGCCTTCATGGTCTAAACTCCAATGCGTTGGCGCCGGCGGATATCGTCGTGGTCGGCTCGGGCGGCACGTACTTCTTCCCGCTCGCTCACCTGTGGCACGCCCACGTCCCAGTCCGCATCACCGGGCACCCAGGCATAGGCGTCGGTGGCTATGGAAATCACGGTGGTGCGGTCGGTGGTCTTGGCCCACTTTAGCGCCTCTTCCAGATCCGCAAGACTTTCCACATGCCGACCCAGCGCCCCCATGGCCTCGGCGTGTTTGGCAAAGTCCACCGGTGTCGTCGAAACCACCCGGCAGTCTTTGATGAGGTTGTTGAAGCTCGCTCCGCCTTTAAAATTCTGCAGGCGGTTGATGACGGCGAACCCGCCATTGTCACACACCACCACGATCATCTTGTGGCCTGTGAGGACGCTGGACCAGATGTCCGAATTCATCATCATGTAGCTGCCGTCGCCCACCATGACGATGGGCGTGGATCCTTCCGGCGCCGCCATGGCGTGACCCCAACCGCCGGCGATCTCGTAGCCCATACAAGAAAAGCCGAACTCGCAATCGAAGGTGTGGGGTGCTTTGACACGCCAGCCCTTGGCGAGTTCCCCCGGTAGCCCGCCCGCGGCGGTCACCAAAGTGTCGTTGTCGCCAGCGAGGCGATTGGCAACGGCCACCACCTGCGCATAGGTGGGCACCAGTGCATTGGTGGGCCGCTGGCAATCGTCCACGGTAGCGTTCCATGCTGCGAACTCTTTGCGGCCCTTTGCGGTCCAAGCCGGGTCGGCCGCATAATCGCCCAGCGCAGCGTCGATCTCCGCCATCGCCTCGCGCGCATCGCCCACCACCCCAAGGGCCCGGTGTTTCGTGGCATCCCACCTGGCTGTGTTGACGGCAATGAACTTTGCGTCGTGGGAGAATGCGGTCCACGACCCAGTGGCGAAATCTTGCAGCCGCGTACCGATGGCCACTACCACGTCCGCCTCCTCGGCAAGGGCGTTGGCCGACGACGAACCGATCACGCCGATCGCGCCCACATGGGCCGGATGGTCATGGGTGACGGAACCTTTCCCGGCAATTGTTTCGGTGAGCGGGATCCCCCGGGTGCTCGCGAACGCCGCCACTTCTTCCTCGGCTCCGGAATAGCGCACTCCGCCACCTGCAATGATGAGGGGCTTCTTTGCGTCTTTCAAAAGCGCGACGGCCTGCTCAACGCGGCCCTTGTCGGGGCGGGGGCGCGGCACGTCGTGCATCGTCGGCTCGAAGAAGGCGGCCGGGTAGTCGAAGGCAATTTCCTGGGTGTCCTGACAAAGGCCGAGGAAGGCGGGTCCGCAGTCGGCCGGGTCGAGCATAGTCGCTACCGCCTGGGGGAGCGAAGAAATGATCTGCTCCGGATGGGTAATGCGATCCCAGTAGCGTGAGACAGGCCGGAAGGCATCGTTCACGGAGCGGGTGGGATCAGAAAACACCTCCACTTGCTGAAGCACTGGGTCGGGGCGTCGGTTCGCGAACACATCCCCCGAAAGGATGAGGATCGGCAGCCGGTTGGCGTGGGCGAGGGCTGCGGCGGTGACCATGTTGGTGGCGCCGGGGCCGATGGAGCTGGTGGCCACCATGATTTGCCGCCGCCGGCGCGCCTTGGCAAAGGCGATGGCGGCAAGGGCCATGGACTGCTCGTTCTGGCCGCGCCAGGTGGGCAGATCATCCTGCACCTGTTCCAAGGCTTCCGCGAGGCAGGTGACATTGCCATGGCCGAAGATGGCAAAAGCGCCTGCAAACAGCGGCACGCGGCGGCCATTGAGGGTGGTGAACTGGTTGCATAGGTAGCGCACCAGCGCCTGCGCCATGGTGAGGCGCATGGTTTTTTGGCTCATGGTTATCCTCCCCTACGCCGCACCTAGCGACGAGCTAGAATGATTATTGACAAACCAAAATTCTTGCAACAATAGTTGCGACGCTTTGTCGAAGGTGGTTGCAGTCGAAACGTTTGGGCACGGTAATGCAGCTGGCCCGGCTCGTCTGCGCTACAGTTTGATCGGGAAGGCGTGATGAGCCCGCAACTTTATTCCCTGCCGACGCGCGCCCGCCCGGGCAACGCGTCGCCACACCGACACCATCGGGGGCTTTGATGCCGCACGTGGTGGTTGCCGGAAAACTGCATGACGCGGGCCTTTCCCTCCTCGATGCCGCACCCGGCGCCACCTACGACTACATCCCCAGCGCCGAGCCCACCGAATACTTGCCCTATTTGCCCCAGGCTGAAGGGCTCGTTCTGCGCACACAGCCCCTCACCGCGGCGAATGTGGGGAGCGCGCCTTCCCTGAAAATCGTTTCGCGGCATGGCGTCGGCTACGACGCCGTCGATGTGGACGCCCTCGATCGCCGCGGCATTCCCCTTGCCGTCGTGGGGGACATCAACTCGCGCACCGTTGCTGAGCATACCATGATGCTCATCCTTGCCCTGTCCCGCCGCATGGCCGAGGGGATGGTGGCGGTGAAACGGGGCGACTGGGCCTACCGCAATGCCTTCGCGCCCCGGGAAATCGATGGCAAGACGCTGCTCATTGTGGGCCATGGGCGCATCGGAAAGCGCGTGGGTGCGTTGGCGAGCGCCTTCGGCATGGAAGTCTTGGTTTTCGACCCCGCCATCGAGAGCGCCGGCCCGGGGTTCGAACTCGTTTCCGATCTTGGTACTGGGCTTGCCCAGTGCGATGTCCTGACCGTCCATGTGCCGGGGGGAGGCGAGGCGCTGATCGGTGCGGCAGAACTTGCGCGCATGAAACCCGAGGCGGTCGTCGTCAATACGGCCCGGGGCGGTATCATCGACGAGGCTGCACTTCTCGCCGCGCTCAAGGCCGGTCGCCTTGCGGGGGCCGCACTTGATGTCCTCGCCATGGAGCCACCCGAGGTCGACAATCCACTTCTGGACTTGCCGAACGTGATCGTCACTCCCCATTGTGCTGGACTGACAATGGAGTGTGCTCAGCGCATGGCGGTGGCATCGGTCCAAAATGTCCTTGACCATTTCGAGGGGCGGCTCAGTCCGCACCTTGTGGTTAATCTCAGGAGCGGGGCCCCTGTGGGCACCGCCCAGTCCGCCACGGTGCCTGGCGGTTCCACCGAAGGCGCCACAACAAACGTCAACCCCTAGGGAGGGAAACCTTGAAGCACTTTGTAAAGTCCACTCTGGCGGCGGCTCTTGTGGCCATGGCAACGCCCGTGCTGGCCCAGAACATCATCGTGGTGAGCCACGGCCAGGCGAGCGATCCCTTCTGGTCGGTGGTGAAGAACGGCGTTGAAAAGGGCGCCGAGCATACCGGTGCCGAAGTATCCTACCGGGCTCCTGAAACCTTCGACATGGTCGCCATGAGCCAGCTCATCGACGCGGCTGTGAACCAGGTGCCTGACGGTCTCGTGGTCTCGATCCCGGATGCAGATGCCCTTGGACCGTCCATCGAAAAGGCCGTCGCTGCCGGCATCCCTGTGATTTCCATGAACTCTGGGTCCGACGTGGCCGCCAAGCTGGGCGCGCTCCTGCACGTGGGCCAGGATGAGTTCGATGCCGGTGAGGCCGCCGGTAAGCGCCTTGCAGAAATGGGCGGTAAGAAAGCCATTTGCATCAACCACGAAGTGGGCAACGTGGCGCTCGACCTGCGTTGCGGCGGTTTTGAGCAGGGTTTTGGCGGTGAAGTCTCTGTGCTTCCCACCACCAACGATCCCGCTGAAATCGAAGCAAAGGTGCTCGCCGCCCTTGATGCCGATGGCGACATCGACACGGTGATGGCGCTCGGCGCGTCCCTTGCTGGCGAACCGGCCGTTACTGCGGTGAAGCGCATGGGCGCCACCGACAACATCAGGATCGCCTCCTTCGACCTTTCGGGTAACTTCCTGGAATCCGTCGCGGCTGGTGATGCGGCCTTCGCCATCGACCAGCAGCAGTACCTGCAAGGCTACCTGCCGGTGGTGTTCCTGGCCCTCAATGCTCAGTTCGGCCTGGTGCCGGGCGGTAACGTGCCTTCGGGTCCGAACCTCATCACCGCCGACAAGGCAGCCCAGGTGGTGGATCTTTCCACCAAAGGCATTCGCTAAGCCACGAAGCGGCAGCCCGGCGTTCGCGTCGGGCCAACAATACGAAGAGCGGGGTCGCCTGGTGCGGCACCCGCCACCATTGAACCGCGCAGGCGATGAATAAAACAGCCAGGGAGGAAGCGCATGGCTACCACAACCGGTGAAGCCGGCGGCCAGAACGCCGCGCCAGGCGGTGCCCAGGACGAACGAATCAAAGAGGTCTCGCTCATTGCGCGACTGATGCGGCGACCCGAACTCGGCGCCGTAGCCGGTGTCGTCATTGTCGCGATCTTCTTCCTGTTTACCGCCGACTCCTCCATGTTCACCCTTGCAGGTGTCATGAACTTCATGTCCCCGGCCGCTCAGCTCGGGATTTTAGCCATCGGCGCGGCCCTGCTGATGATCGGCGGCGAGTTCGACCTTTCCATCGGTTCGATGGTTGCCTTCACGGGTCTCATCTTCGCGGCCCTGGTGGTGCCCTACGGGGTTCCGGTTCTCCCAGCCATCGCCATCACGCTCGTGGCCGCTGCGATCCTCGGTGCCATCAACGGGCAGATCGTTATCCGCACCGGGCTGCCGAGCTTCATCGTGACACTCGGCTTCCTTTTCATCTTCCGGGGCCTCTCCCTCGTGGGGCTCAAGTATGCGACTGGCGGCTCCACCCAGCTGCGCGGCGTGCGCGATGCCACCGAAGGCAGCTTTGTGGCCGGGCTCTTTTCCGGCGAAGCATTTACGCCGCTGTTCTCCTTCCTCGCATCGATAGGGCTTGTGGAAACCTTCCCCAACGGTGTCCCCAAGGTAACCGGGGTTCCGGTGGAAATTCTCTGGTTCATTGGCCTTGCCATCGTGGCGTCCCTGGTCCTCAACCGCACCGCGGTCGGTAACTGGATTTTCGCTTCCGGGGGCGATGCCAACGCCGCCTCCAATTCGGGTGTTCCGGTGCGGCGCGTCAAAACCGGGCTGTTCATGCTGACCGCCTGCTGTGCAGCGCTCGTTGCCATCATCACCGTCCTTGACTCCGGTTCCACCGACGCCCGGCGCGGGTTCCAAAAGGAGTTTGAGGCGATCATTGCAGCGGTGATCGGCGGCTGCCTCCTCACCGGCGGTTACGGCTCAGCCATTGGCGCGTTCTTCGGGGCCATCATCTTCGGCATGGTGCTGATCGGGCTGTCCTATACGCCCATCGACCAGGACTGGTACCTCGTCTTCCTGGGCGGCATGCTCCTTGTGGCGGTGCTCTTCAACAACATGATCCGCAAGCGCGCGACGGGAGAGCGGTGATGTCGGTCTTTGAAATGAAAGACGTCGCCACTGACGGCAACTCCCTCGTCCACATGGATTCCATCGAAAAGCACTTCGGTAATGTCATTGCGCTCGCCGGGGTGACCTTCGACGTGATGCCTGGGGAATGCCATTGCCTGCTGGGCGACAACGGTGCGGGCAAGTCCACCTTCATTAAGACGATGTCGGGCGTTCATAGGCCCACCAGCGGCACCATGAGGGTGGACGGCAAGGAGGTTGTCTTCGGCAGCCCCCGCGATGCCATGAACCACGGCGTTGCCACCGTTTATCAAGACCTCGCAATGATCCCGTTGATGTCGGTGACGCGAAACTTTTGGATGGGCCGCGAGCCCACCAAGGGCATCGGTCCCGTGAAGTGGATGGACTTTTCCAAGGCGAACTCCGTCACCATGGAAGAAATGCGCAAGATGGGGATCAACTTGCGCGAGCCGGACCAGGCCGTCGGCACCCTTTCGGGTGGTGAGCGCCAAACGGTGGCCATCGCCCGGGCGGTCTATTTCGGCGCAAAGGTGCTCATCCTCGACGAGCCCACCTCGGCCCTCGGCGTGCGCCAAACCTCCAATGTCCTCGCCACCATCGACCGGGTGCGCAAGGACGGGATTGGCGTTGTCTTCATCACCCACAATGTGCGCCATGCCATGGCCGTGGGCGACCGGTTCACGGTGCTCAATCGCGGCAAAACGCTCGGGACGGCGAAGCGGGGCGAGATCCAGCCTGAGGAACTTCAAGACTTGATGGCCGGCGGGCAGGAGATGGCCCAGCTGGAAGGCTCCCTCGGCGGGACGGTTTAGGCGCCGGGATTGGGAGGGGCTGCGCAAAAAGCGCAAACGCAGCTCTCCCGCCCCTTGCCCGTGTCCATCTTAAACGGTTCGGGTCCACAAAATCCGCGCCTTGGCGTAGATTGGCAACAGGGTTCGCCAATAGTCGCCACGGCGGACATGGGTGGAAGGTGGGTCTCCCGATCTCTCGAAACCAAAAAATTGGGATGAGTGGTCGGACTGGACTTCGCCCTTATTCTATCTTCCTGGCTTGCCGAAAAGAAAATCCATGAGTGATCTCGACGTCATCACGATTGGCCGTTCGTCCGTTGACCTTTACGGGGCGCAAGTGGGTGGGCGCCTGGAGGACATGGGCTCCTTCGAAAAATATATCGGCGGCTCGCCCACCAACATGGCGGCAGGGTCGGCTCGGCTCGGTCTGAAGTCGGGGCTCATCACCAAGGTGGGCGATGAGCACATGGGCCGCTTCATCCGCGAAGAGCTGAAGCGTGAGGGTGTCGATGTAACTGGTGTTCTGACTGACCCGGAGCGATTGACTGCCCTGGTCCTCCTCGGGATCCGCGACCAAGCACAGTTTCCGCTGATATTCTATCGCGAGAACTGTGCCGACATGGGGCTCACTGAGGAGGACATCGATCCGGCTTACATCGCCCGTGCCCGCGCTGTCGTCGCCACCGGCACCCACCTCAGCCATCCGCGGGTTGAGGCGGCGACGCTGAAAGCGCTCACCCTCGCGCGGGAGGGGGGCAAGCGCACCGCCCTCGACATTGACTACCGTCCCAACCTTTGGGGCCTCGCTGGCCACGGCGCTGGCGAAGAGCGCTTTATCGAATCCGGCGCGGTTACCAAAAAACTCCAGTCCACCCTCCATCTCTTCGACCTCATTGTGGGTACTGAGGAGGAGTTCCACATCGCCGGCGGCAGCACCGACACCATCGCGGCACTCAAGGCGGTGCGCGAGGTTTCGGCGGCAACGCTGGTGTGCAAGCGTGGACCCATGGGGGCGTCGGCCTTCACCGGCGCCATACCCAAAACCCTTGATGAGGGCGAAAGCGGTCCCGGCTTCCCCATCGAGGTTTTCAATGTTTTGGGCGCGGGCGACGGATTTATGTCCGGTCTCCTGCGCGGCTGGCTCACCGATCAGGATTGGCCCACGGCCCTCACCTGGGCCAACGCCTGCGGCGCCCTTGCCGTCAGCCGCCATGGCTGCACCCCCGCCTACCCAAGCTGGGAAGAGCTCCAGTTCTTCCTGGAGCGGGGCGTCAAGACGCCGGCGCTGCGCCACGACAAAAACCTTGAGCAGGTGCACTGGGCCACCAACCGGCGCGGCGCGTGGCCGGAGCTGCGCGTCTTCGCCTTCGACCATCGCAGCCAGTTGGAGGCGATGGAGGGCGCCACAGCGGAGAAAATCGCGGCGTTCAAAGGGCTTTGCCTAAGGGCAGCGCAAAGGGTGGCCGACGGCCGGACGGGCTATGGCGTCCTTTGCGATGGCCGCTACGGTCGTTCGACGCTGTTTCAGGCGGCCGGAACGGGGCTTTGGATCGGGCGGCCCGTGGAACTCCCCGGCTCCCGCCCCCTCGTATTGGAGCCCGACCTTGGCGCGGACTTCGGGGGTCTTAGCGAATGGGCCTTGGAGAACGTCGTCAAAGTGCTCGTCTTTTGCCACCCCGACGACGACCCGGCGCTGTGGGACGAGCAGCTTGCCACCCTGACGCGCCTCTTCGCGTCCTGCCGGCGGCACCGGCTCGAGCTGTTGGTGGAAGTCATTCCATCCAAAGTGGGCCCGGTGGGAGAGGGCACCACCGCCCAAGTCATCGAGCGCATTTACCGGGCTGGCATTTATCCCGACTGGTGGAAGCTCGAACCGCTCACCACCGAGGGCGCGTGGCGGGCAGCGTGCGAAGCCATTGAGGCCCACGACGCCCACACGCGCGGCATCGTCGTCCTGGGCCTTGATGCCCCGCGCGAAAAACTGGCCGAAAGCTTCGCCGTTGCCGCGCGTCAGCCGCTGGTGAAGGGGTTTGCGGTGGGGCGCACCATTTTTGGCGAGAGCGCCCGCGCGTGGCTCACAGATCAGCTCTCCGATGATGACGCGGTGGCCACCATGGCCTCGAACTTTGCCGAACTGTGCGCTCTTTGGGACCGCGCCCGGACCAACAAAGGGTGAGCCAAAAAATGTTGCACCTGAAACCGAACGCAGCACGCGGAAAAGTTTTGGACGTGACGCCCCAGTCGGCCGGCTGGTCCTACGTGGGTTTTGGTCTTTACCGCCTGGCCCCTGGCGACACGGCGGCCGAGCCCACGGGATCGACAGAGGTAATTTTGGTGCTCGTGGAGGGTCGCGCCGAGATCACCGCCGCCGGTGAGGTTTTTGGCGAGATGGGCGAGCGGATGGACGTCTTTGAGCGCACGCCGCCCCACGCGGTCTACGTTCCCAACGACAGCGAGTGGACCGCGCGGGCGACCACCGAGTGCATCCTCGCGGTCTGCACCGCGCCGGGGAAGGGAAGCCATAGTGTGGCCCGGTTGGGGCCGGACGGCATCGAGGCCATGGAGCGTGGGCGCGGCGCCAACACGCGGTTCATCCATAACATTGCCATGGAAGGCCGTGACGTTGCCGACAGCTTGTTGGTCACCGAGGTTTTTACGCCCCAGGGCAACTGGTCATCCTATCCCAGCCACCGGCACGATGAAGACGACTTCCCTCGCATGACCTACCTAGAAGAAACCTACTACCATCGGCTCAATCCGCCCCAGGGATTTGCCTTCCACCGGGTTTACACGGAGGACGGCAGCCTCGACGAGGCGATGGTGGTGAAGGACGGGGACGTCACGCTGGTGCCTCGCGGGCACCATCCCTGCGGCGCCCCCTACGGCTACGACCTCTACTACCTCAACGTGATGGCTGGACCCCTGCGCAAGTGGCGGTTCCAGAACGATCCGGACCACCACTGGATTTTCGAGCGCGACGCGGCACGATAAACCGCGCCCACTAAGCTAGACTGCGCCCACAAAAGAGCGCCGAGCTTCAAGCGGCTGCGGCCGCCGCGTTGATTTTGGTGAGCGCGTCGGTGGCCGCTTCCACGAGGCGCTGAACGTCACGGTAGCGCTCGCGGCCGCGGCGCACCACGAGTTGGAGCTGCCGGCCTTCTGCGGAGGGTTCCACGACCGCGGTGTGGAGCCCCGCCAGACTTGTTGCGTTCTCGCGCACGTAGGGTTCTGGGAGGATCGTATCTCCCATACCACTGCGCACGAGGCTTAAAAGGGTTGCAAAGGATGAGGGGCCGATGCGGGTGGAAACCACAGACCCCTCGCGGCTCTTTGCCCGCCGGATCGCTTCGGAAACCACCTCGCGAAAGCAGTTCCCCTCCTGCATGAGGAGGACGGGGCCCTTAAGCTCGTCGATTTCGATGGTCGGCGCGAGGGGGCTGTTGCTCACCGCCACCAGCCGCTCTTCCGCAAGGGGGATTGCCACCAAGGTCTGCACCCGCGGAAGCGTTGCGGTAATGGCAAAGTCGAGGGTGTCGGCGTTGACCGCCAGCTCCAGCGCGTCGGTGCGGTCCTCCACAAAGTCGATGTCGGCGTCGGCGTTAAGGTCGGTGAGGGTGTTTAGGAAACGGGCCGCGAAGTAGGGCGCCACGGTGGGAAGAACGCCAAAACGCAAAGGGCGGCCGAGCAAAATACCGTCGCCGGCGGTGGTGCGCTGGACGCGGTAGAAGGAATCCATGATTTCCCGGGCCGCGGCCAAAACCTCGCCCCCCTCGGCGGTCACCGTGGCGGCCCCATGCCTGCGCTCCACCAGGGTGATGCCCAAAAGCTCTTCCATCCGGCGCACCTGCGCAGACAGGGTGGGCTGGGAGATGCCGCAGGATTCGGCCGCGCGCGAGAAGGAGCCGTGCTCTGCAATGGCGATAAAGTATTCAAGGTCGCGAAAGCGCAATAGCTTCATCACCGGACCAATACTCCACGAGAGTTGTGTCCTCTGGCGAAATGTCTAGAGCAAAGGTGATGGCTATCACAAGCCTTAGTCGGCCAGATCCCTCGCAACCTCCCCAGTTTACCGATAGGGGTTTGTTGCGCGGGCGATGCGCTGCGAAGGTGTCAAAACAAAGTGCGGGGAGGAATCCGATGGCCCATGGACACATTCACTGGTCGGAGTGCGTGACCGACGACGTGGACGCCGCCAAGGCTGTTTTCGGGAAGACGGCGGGCTGGTCGTTCCACGCCATGTCCATGGGCGAGTTCGACTACCACGTCGCCATGGTGGGCGATAAGGCGGTGGCCGGGATCATGCCGCGCTCGGCGATGCCCGATCCAAACATTCCCCCCCACTGGATCACCTATGTGGAGGTGGCCGACGCCGATACCGCAGCCAAGGCGGTTGAGGAAAGCGGCGGCACCGTCGTGCGCCCGGCCTTTGATGTGCCGAATGTCGGCCGCATCGTGATCGTCTCGGAGCCGGGTGGTACCGTTGCTGGTCTCATCCAGCCGGCGGACCAGGGCTGAACGTGGCTGACCGCTCTCGCCGGGTCTACATTGCCGGCCCTGACATTTTTATGCCCGACCGGCTGGGCATTCTCGCCCGCAAGAAGGCGGTGTGCGCGCAAAATGGGCTTGAGGGGATTACGCCGTTTGACAACGAGGTGCCCTTCGATCCCAACGCGCTGCGCGAGACGGCGCAAAAAATCTACCACGGCGACCGTGACATCATGCTCGCCTGTGATTGGTGCATCGCGAACGCGAGCCCCTTCCGCGGGGTGAGCATCGACTGCGGCACAGCCTTTGAGATCGGCTACATGTGCGCCCTCGGACGGACGGTTTTCGCCTATTCAGTAGACCCGCGCCCCTACGCTGCGCGGGTCCAGGCGGCCCAGGGTGACGAGTTGGTGCGCGCCCACACTGAAGGCGGCTGGATGATGGAAGACTTTGAGCTTCTGGAAAACCTGATGATCCCGTTCGGCGTGGAAGATAGCGGGGGTGAGTTTTTCGCCCCTGGCGATGCCGGCGAAAGCGAGGATGCGCTGTTCTTGCGCTGCGTGGAGGGGATCACCGCGCGGCTCGGCGCAAGCTGAGACCCGTCGCGGCTTGGTCAAACCGGGGGTGTTGAGGCAAGCGCCGCCTCAGCGTGCTCGTACTCCTCAGAGGCGGCAAGCCAGGCCTCCTCGGCAGCCTCCCGGGCGGCAATGAACCGGGCGCGCTCGGTCGAAAGCTTTGTGGCTTCGGTCGCGTCACCCGTATAGAGCACCGGATCGGCAAGGGCCTTTTCGCGTTTCGCAATCTCCGTTTCGGCCCTCGCGATCTCTTTCTCAGCCGCCTCGATGCGCCGCCGCAGCGGGGCAAGGGCAGCGCGGGTTTCGGCGGCTTCCCGCCTTCTGTCCTGCGCGCTTTGTTTGGGCTTTTCTGGCGCCTGGGGGCGGTCCGATTTCGACTTTCGAGCAGCAGCCAAAATCAGTTCGCGATAGGCGTCCATGTCGTCCTCATAGGGGCGCACGGTGCCGTCCGCCACCAGCCACAGCCGGTCTACGCACGTCTCCACCAAGTAGCGGTCGTGCGAGATTAGAATAACCGCGCCCTCAAAACCGTTGATGGCCTCCATCAGCGCGGTGCGGCTGTCGATATCGAGGTGGTTGGTGGGCTCGTCGAGGATGAGGAGGTTGGCACCCTCCATGGTAGCAAGGCCGAGCAGGAGTTTTGCGCGCTCGCCCCCCGAAAGGTCCTTTGCGGCGGTGTCCATGCGCTCCGCGGAAAGGCCCATCTGGGCAATCCGGCTGCGCAATTCCGCCTCCTCCAGATCGAATTTTGTCCGAGCCCGCACGTGGGCCACAGGGGTTTCCTTCGGGTTCAACTCGTCGAGCTGGTGCTGGGCGAAATAGGCCACCTTCATGCGCTCGGCGCGCGTGACGGTGCCCTCCATGGGTTCCAGCTTTCGGGCCAGCAGTTTTGCAAGGGTGGATTTACCGTTGCCGTTGGCGCCCAGAAGCGCCACGCGGTCGTCCTCATCGATGCGCAGATTGACGCGGCGCAGCACCGATGTGCCGTCATAGCCAAGGACCACCCGTTCGGCGGAAATGATAGGTGGGGCAAGGCTCCGCTTGGGGTTCGGGATGCGGATCGGTGGCATCGCTTCGTCGAGCACCGGCTCTGGCGGGGCGATCTTGGCAAGCTTTTTCAGCCTGCTTTGAGCCTGGCGTGCCTTGGAAGCCTTGTAGCGGAAGCGGTCCACGAAGGCCTGCATGTGCGCCCGCTCGGTGGCGAGTTTTTCCCGCCGCCGCTCCACCGCCTCGGCCCGTTCCCGGCGCTGGCGCTCAAAGCCCGAGTAGTTACCGCGATAGGCCACGAGCCGGCCGTTGTCGACGTGTAGGATCTCCTTTGCGACGCCGTCCAAAAGATCCCGGTCGTGGCTGATCACGATGGCGGTGTGGGGGTACCGCGCCACGTAGTTTTCCAGCCAGACGGTGCCTTCAAGGTCGAGGTAGTTGGTGGGCTCATCAAGGAGCAGAAGATCGGGCTCGCGAAACAGTACCGCAGCCAGCGCGACGCGCATGCGCCATCCACCGGAAAAACTCGCGCAGGGGCGTCGTTGCGCGGCATCATCGAAGCCGAGGCCGGAAAGGATCGAGGCGGCCCGCGCCTCCGCGGCATAGGCGCCGATGTCAGCAAGCCTGGCGTGGATTTCGCCAATGCGCATGGGCTCGGTGGCGGTTTCCGCTTCGGCGAGGAGCCGGGCTCGCTCCACGTCCGCGGCAAGTACCGTTTCCAGGAGCGATGCATCCGTCCCCGGCGCTTCCTGGGTGACGCGGCCGATGCGCTGTCCGTCAGAAATGCCGATGTCGCCCGATTCCGCGCTCAGTTCCCCGCAAATGAGGTTGAATAGCGTGGTCTTGCCGCAGCCGTTGCGCCCCACGAGACCCACCTTGGCGCCGTCCTGGACCGTGGCATCGGCGCCCTCGAAAATGGTGCGGCCTTGGATGCGGTAGGTGAGCTTGCGTAGGGTCAGCATCACGCGCATGTGCCGCGCCTTTAAAACCAGCGCAAGGGGCCGGCGATGTTGGAAAGTGGCAAGGATATGTTTGGCGAAGGCAGTGCCCCCTTCCGGACCCGGTCGGAGGTGCTCTTTTCCGCCGATGGGCGTTCTGCCGTGGTGCTGCGGCGCGGCCCGCGATTGCACCACCGCTTGATCAATTGGAACCTCCGCAGCGACACGTTTGGGCTCGGCCAGTGGATGAAGGGCACAGTCCAGCTGTGGGACCTCAACAAGGACGGCAGCAAACTCATCTACTGGGCGCGCCAGTGGCACATGAGCGCCCCACGCCACGGGGATGAATGGGCGGGCGAAGCGTTTTCAATCGCCGACGAGGCTCCAATTGCCCCGCGCACACGCAAGCGCGGCAAGCGCAAGATCCCTCGCTATATGCGCGAAGAATCCATTGGCACATTGCGCCGTGGCCCGCTGAAGCCGCGGCGCAATGAGGGGGTTTGGACTGCTTTGTCGACGCCGCCATATTTTTCGGCGCTCGCCATCTGGCCTTCCTTCGGCCACTGGACCGGCGGGGGATGGTTTGAGGACAACGCCACCCTCGCCCTCCAGGAAAACGACCGGGGCTTAGTGCCGAAGGTGAACGCGCGCCTTCCGGATGACCTCGCCATCAAGTCGGCTATCGGCGATAGCCACCCGTTTTCAGCAACCCGCATGCCGGGTCTTTCCTATCGGCCGGTCTATCTGGACGGGCGCAGCGCGGCCTTCGAGGATCTTGCCGCAAAGATGATGGAGGAGGGGGTGCGTTGGGTGGACTGGTTCTACCCGTCCAAGCGGGATCTTCTGTTCGGGGCGGACGGCCAGCTTTTCCGGCTTGCTGAATGGCGCAAGGTTCCGGCGCAGGATGCGATCCACGCCGCCACCTGCCTCTTGGATATGCGCCCCATGCGCTTTGAGTTGATGGTAGCACCGGTCGCCGCCCTGCGGTGGAACAGACGACGCGTGGGCTGCTGAGGTTCCGGTACAAGTAGGTCGTGCAAGAACGATCCGCGTCTGCGAAAGCTCATCCTTGCCGCAGTGGCAATCAGCAACCCCATGCAGATCACGGTCTTCACTTGTCACCATCTACGCCGAGTTGCGACAGGCAAAAATCAATGGTAATTTTTTTAGAACATAATTTTTATTGCATTGGATTTTTGAGGCATTCGATATGGATATGAGGCCCATTGTCAATTTTTTGCTCGCCGAACTCAGCACTGCTGATCCGAATACTGACGAAAGTATGCTGTTCGCAGCTCTCAACGGTAATAAAGCGCTCTACTCCCGGCAGCAGTTCCCGGCGGATATTCGCCATGAGCTTAGCCGCGACAGCCAGGTCGCCAGTCAAAGCGATCAAGTCATAGCGGTATTCGACCGATATCTTGATAAGTATGTATTGCTAAAGCCAAGGGGCTTTTGGGAAAACCTTAGAATAATGTTGCCGTCGGCTGGCGGTGCAGCGGTACTGCTAATCGTCATAGTCGTCTTAGGGGTGATGTTATTCTTCCTGCACGACAACGGTAATATTACCGAGCTGGGCGATCCGAAAATCGCCCGGGGGCTCATAACGTTTGTCATCACCGTCGGCACCATGGGGATCGCCTTTACCCTCATTGGTGGTGTGTTTATCTCATCGAAAGATAGCGTAAGGGAGCGGAGTGAAGCTGGCGCACAGGTATTGACGGCCCTTATTGCTGTCTTGGGTACCATCGTGGGCTTTTACTACGGAAGCACGCTTGATGGTGGCGCCGCGCCGGCCATCGCCCGTCAGGTGGTATCACCGCCAGAGCTGGTGGAAGGCGGAACCTTCGATGTGGGTGCAGTCGTGACTGGCGGTGTCGCGCCCTACGCCTATACGATTACCGGCACCGTCGGCGCGGGGGATGCACAAGAGACGCTCATCAGTGTCACCGGCACCAGCGCCACCGGGGTCATTTCGGAGAAAATCGAGCTGGGCGACAAGATCCAGGTGGGAAGCGAGCCAGTGGAGCTGACCATCAAACTAGAAACGACCGATGCGCAAAATACGAGCGTGGCGGCAAATTCCACGACCGTAAAAGTGCTTGATGGTCCGGATGACGACACGTCGCCGCCCGAGGCCACGCCTGGCACACCGGCAGGCGGGGAAGACTAAGTTGCCAGCGAAGCGAAGGCGGCGGCACCGTGCCCTTGATCCAAAGCAGTGTCGCTGCCGTCGCGGTGAGGCCTAGCGCCCCGTAAGATGTGGGACCCTTTCGGGTCGACCCTCTTGCGGCTACATCACCAGTCATGAACACCATTTCGCAGTTCCCCGCCGAGGCCGGGCTCAGCCCGCAAATTGCCCGGCGACGTACGTTTGCCATCATCTCACACCCCGACGCGGGGAAGACGACACTCACCGAAAAGTTGCTCCTGTTTGGCGGCGCGATCCACCTTGCCGGTGAAGTGGCGGCCCGCGGCGAACGGCGGCGTACGCGCTCGGACTGGATGGAGATCGAGAAAAAGCGCGGCATTTCCGTCTCGTCATCGGTGATGATGTTCGAGCGGGAGGGTATTGTCTTCAATCTCCTCGACACCCCCGGCCACGAGGATTTTTCCGAAGACACCTATCGCACGCTCACTGCCGTCGATTCCGCCGTCATGGTGGTGGACGCCGCCAAGGGCATCGAGGCGCAAACCCTTAAACTCTTCGAAGTGTGCCGGTTGCGCGATATTCCCATCGTCACCTTTATCAACAAGGTGGACCGGGAAGGGGAGGACCCCTTCGCGCTCATGGACGAGATTGCCGACAAACTTGCGCTAGAGCTTTCCCCTGTGACCTGGCCTGTGGGCATGGGGGGCCGCTTCCACGGCTGCTTTAATCTCACCACCAACGATTTTCACCGGGTCAAAACCGGCGGCGGCACCGGCTACGGCGGCACCGAACGCCTGAGCGGCCTTGACGATGCGCGGCTCGACGAGGTGGTGGAGGCCAGCGTCTTGGAAGAGTTTCGCGGTCAGGCGGAACTGGCGGCTGGTGCCATGCCCGCGGTCGACAAGGACGCCTACCGCGAGGGGCATTTGTCGCCGGTTTTCTTCGGCTCGGCGCTGCGGGATTTTTGTGTGGGTGATCTCCTCGATGGTCTGTCCGCCTGGGCACCGCCGCCTCGACCCCAGCCGGCTGGCGATGCCGTCGTGGACCCCAATCGTGACGACGTGAGCGCCTTCGTCTTCAAGGTTCAGGCGAACATGGACCCCAACCACCGGGACAGGATCGCGTTCGCCCGCATTTGCTCAGGAAAATTTGAGCGGGGGATGAAGCTCGGGCTCGGCAACGGCAAGCAGCTCGCCGTGACGGCGCCCATCTTCTTCCTTGCCGAAGAGCGGGAATTGGCCGAGGAGGCTTGGGCAGGCGACATCATCGGCATCCCCAACCATGGAGCCCTGCGGGTGGGCGCGACGCTGTCTGAAAAGGGCGACGTGCGGTTCACCGGGCTGCCGCGCTTTGCGCCGGAAATCTTGCGCCGGGTGCGGCTCGGCGATCCCATGAAGTCAAAACAGATGCGCCGCGCCCTGCAAGATCTGTCCGAGGAAGGACTTGCCCAGGTTTTCCGCACCCATATGGGCGGGGACCACATCGTCGGCGTCGTGGGTGCGCTCCAGCTTGATGTGATGGCAGCGCGGGTTTCGGCCGAGTACAAGGTGGCCATCGATTTCGAGCCGGCACCCTTTGCCACGGCCCGATGGCTTTCCGGCGATGAGCGCGCGGTAAAGACCTTCGTGGATACCAATAAATCCACTGTCGCCGACGATGTGGACGGCGATCCCGTCTATCTCGCGCGCAACGCCTGGGAACTCAACTACGTCAAGGAACGCAACCCTGACGTTGCGTTCCTGGAAACCAAGGAGATGCGCTGACCCTGCAACGCCGCGCGAACCCGTTACTCGGCGGGGGCTGGAACTGGGGCGGAGGACTCCGCCTCCCCATTTTTCCAAGCGCTGGCATCGATGTCGTGGTCGCTCCAGTCTTCAACGTTGAGCACCGGCTCTTCCGCGCCCGCCGCCAGCTGCTGGCGGTAGTCCCGCACCAGGCGCAAGCCGACGGGGAACAGCATCAAAATCGCCACGAGATTGACCAGCGCCAAAATACCCATGAGCGGGTCGGAGAAGAAAAACACCGCCGTGGCGCCGCTTGCCGATGCGCCGAGAAAGACGATGCCAATGATGAGGAGCCTCAGCACCTGCCGGGCGAAGAAATTGTTGGTGAAGACCGTGAGTGCGTTTTCGCCGAGATAGTAGTTGTAGATGATCGACGAGAACGCAAAGAGCACGACGGCCAGCGCCAAGGCATCGTCGGCCCACGCACCAAAGTGTGAAGTCAGGGCTTGCTGGGTGAGCACCACACCGTCGATGTCAGCCCCGGCAACGTAGACGTCGCTCAACAGCACCATGAACGCGGTGCACGAGCAGATGATGATGGTGTCGATAAACACCGATAAAGACTGGGCAATTCCCTGGGAAACAGGGTGTTTCACATAGGCGACGGCCGCGACATTGGGCGCGCTGCCGAGCCCGGCCTCGTTGGAGAAAAGCCCACGGCGCAGGCCCTGGGCAATGGCTGCCCCGACACCGCCGGCGACAGCTTCTTCAAACCCCAGGGCGTTGGAAATGATTTCCGCGATGACCCGCGGAACGTCCGGCAGATTGATGACGATCGCCAGGAGCGCGAGCCCGATATAGATGAGCGCCATAACCGGCACCACCACGTCCGCCACCTTGGCAATCACCTTGATGCCGCCGAACACCACCAGCGCAGTGATGGCCGCAAAACCGATCCCCGTGTGGAGCCGCTCGACCCCAAAACCTTCCTGGAGCGCGCCCGCCACCGTGTTGCCTTGAAAAGCGTTGAAGCCGAAGGCAAACGCCGCGATGAGGCACAGGGCGTAGATGACGGCGAGCCATCGGAACGAGGCGCCGAGCCCATGGATGATGTATTGGGCTGGTCCGCCGCGGTAGGTACCGTCAGGCTCGGTGCGCTTATAGAGTTGGGCGAGGGAGCATTCAAAAATGCTGGTGGCCATCCCCACAAGGGCGATGACCCACATCCAGAACACGGCGCCCGGGCCACCCAGCGTGATCGCCACCGCGACGCCCGCAATGTTGCCGCCGCCCACGCGACCGCCCACCGAGATGAACAGCGCCGCCCGGGACGACACGTGGTTTGCAAGGCCCGACTGCTTTTTGGTGAGCACGGAGAACATGCGCCCAAAGAACTTGAGCTGAACGAACCCCGACGCCAGCGTAAAAAATCCGCCGATCACCACGAGGAACGGGATTAGCGACCATCCCCACGTAAAATTCCCAATGCCATCGAAGATGCCGGTCAAAAGGGTCATGGCATGCGTCCTTGCGCGCTAGAGGGCGGGGAAAGGCCAACGGCGGACGCATTACCGATGGGTGCGTTGAACTTTTTTGCTTCGCCTCGGAAACAAAATACTCACCCGCTGCACAATGCGAAGTCAACGGCGCAATGGCGGGCGATCTGCCCACAGATCGGGCAGCGGTCTGCCCTGGTCGTGTCGGGACCCCAGTGCTCAGTTTTCGGGAATGGGGAGCGGTGCTGGGGGTTTCACCGTGGCCACGACGATGCGCGACTGCACATCGCTCACCAGATCGCTGTCGAGGAGCTTGTCGCGCAGAAAGGCGTCGTACTCTTTGATGTCCCGGGCGACCACCTTGATGAGGTAGTCCACCGCGCCGGTGATGCGCTCGCACGTCACCACCTCCGGCCATTGGCGCACGAGGACGTCGAACCGGTCCATGTTGGTGCGGCTGGGGAGCGCGAGCTTCACGAACGCATAGGACGTGAAGGCGAGACCCACGGCTTCGGCATCGATCTGTGCCACGTTTCCCAAAATGACCCCGGCCTCGCGCAGCCGCTTGATGCGCCGCCAGCACGGCGTTTGGCTGAGCCCCACCTCTTCGGCGATCTCCGAGACCGAGCGAGTGGCATCAGCCTGGAGGGCGCGCAGGATGCGCCGATCCGTATCGTCGAGGAAATATTTTCCACTATCAGCCATTTTAGAGAATTTATTATGCGCAGGAGCCCGACTCAAGGGAGGACTTAGAAAAGAAAATTCCCTCATTTGAGAATATCTTAGTGAGCATGCGATTCCGCCCGGAAAGGCAATGCCATGACCCGTGAGATTTCGCTGAGCGACAAGTACGAGCTGGATCGCGGTCGGGTCTATCTCACCGGTATTCAGGCGCTCGTGCGGCTCGCCATCGAGCAGCGGCGGCGCGACGGCGCTGCGGGTCTTTCCACGGCCGGGTTCTTCTCCGGGTATCGCGGCTCGCCCCTTGGCGGCCTCGACCAGGAACTCACCCGCAACAGAGATCGGCTCGATCCGTTGGAAATCCGCTTCATTCCCGGCGTCAATGAAGAACTGGGGGCTACGGCGGTCTGGGGCACCCAGAAGGTGGACCTTCATGGTCAAGGATCGCAGTACGACGGCGTATTCGGCATCTGGTATGGCAAAGCGCCAGGGGTGGATCGAGCGGGGGACGTACTGCGCCAAGCGAACGCGTCGGGCACCGCGCGTCACGGTGGCGCCCTTGCCCTTTGCGGCGACGACCCGTTGGCCAAGTCCTCGATCCTGCCGGCGCAGTCAGAGTTCGCGCTCCAGCATTTTGAGATGCCCTTCTTCAATCCAGCCGACCTTCAGGAGGTGGTGGACTACGGCCTCCACGGCCTGGCGCTCTCGCGCTTTGCCGGCAATTGGACCGGGATGATCTGCATTGCCGACACCATGGATGCTTCCGGCCTGGTGACGGTGGATGCGGAGCGTCTTTCCATCGCGCTCCCTGAAGAGGCGGACCCGCGGCGCGACCAGCGCATCAACCGCCCGCTCCTCCTCGGCAACCGTCTGGAAACGGAGCGGCTGTTGCGGGACGTACGCCTCCCTGCGGTGCGGGCTTACGGGGAGGCGAACCGCCTCGACAAGGTGGTGTTCGGGACCGAGCGGGGGCGCGTCGGTTTCGTTACCACGGGCAAAGCGTACCTGGACCTTTTGCAGGCCTTCGATCTCCTCGGCATTTCCGAAGCCCGCGCCAAGGCCATGGGTATTGCCGTTTACAAGGTGGCAATGCCCTGGCCCCTCGGTGCCCAATCCCTCCAGCGGTTTGCCCGGGGCAAGGAGCGGCTTGTGGTGGTGGAGCACAAGCGGGCGTTCATGGAACCGCAGATCAAGGACGCCCTTTACGGTTTGGAGGAGGCGCAGCGGCCGCGCATTTGGGGCAAGACGCGGCCGGATGGTGCGCCGTTCCTGCCCGACGTGCTGGAGCTAAGACCCCAGGACCTGTTGCAGGCGCTGTTGAGCGTCCTGCCCGAGCCCGACATCGACGAGAACATGCGCGCCGTCGCCGAAGCCATGGTGACCCGCGCCGCTTGGGCAGCCGGTCAGGCCGAGGGCGGCCAGCGTACTGCCTACTTCTGTTCCGGCTGCCCCCACTCCACGTCCACCAAAGTGCCCGAGGGCGCTCGCGCCATGCCTGGCATTGGCTGCCACGCCATGAGCGAGATCAGCGGCAACACCACCGACGGCCAGATCGCCATGGGCGGGGAGGGTGTGCCGTGGGTGGGTCAGCACCTTTTCAGCCGCGACCGCCACGTGTTCGTGAATATGGGCGACGGCACCTACTACCACTCGGGTATCCTTGCCATCCGCCAGGCCGTCGCCGCTCGGGCGCCGATCACCTATAAAATTCTCTATAACGACGCGGTGGCCATGACCGGTGGCCAGAGCCACGACGGGCCGCTAACGGTGGGAGAAATCACCCGCCAGCTCACCGCCGAAGGCGTCACCAAGGTGGTGGTGGTCGCCGAAGAACCGAAACGCTACCCCAAAGGTTTCATCGCCGGCGGCGTTGCCGTCCACCATCGCGACCAGCTGATGGCCGTCCAGGCGGAGCTTGCCGCATTCGATGGGGTGTCGGCGCTGGTCTTCGACCAAACCTGCGCGGCGGAAAAGCGGCGCCGGCGCAAGCGGAACGCCTTCCCCAACCCGCAAAAGCGGCTCTTCATCAACGAGCGCGTGTGCGAAGGTTGCGGCGACTGCTCGGTTCAGTCGAACTGCATTTCAGTGGAGCCGTTCGCTACCCAGTTCGGCGAAAAGCGCACCATCAACCAATCCACATGCAATAAGGATTTCTCCTGCGTGAAGGGTTTTTGTCCCTCCTTTGCATGGATTGAGGGGGCTGAGCCGAAGAAAGCGTCCCGCGCTGGCCTCGACTTCCATGGCTTGGCCGCCAGCCTGCCGGAGCCTCAAAAACTACCCCTAACGGGCACCCAGAACGTGCTTTTCACCGGCATTGGCGGCTTTGGGGTAACCACCGTCAGCGCCGTCCTAGCCATGGCAGCGCACATGGATGGGATTGCGGCATCAACCCTCGACATGACGGGTCTTGCTCAAAAGAACGGCCCGGTGACGAGCCATCTGCGCTTTGCGCCCGCGGGTCACACCATCGAAGGACCGCGGGTGCCTGCGGGCACGCTGCACACCCTTATCGCATCGGACATGTTGGTGGCCTGTAGCGCTGAAAATCTTGCCATGCTGTCGACGGAACGTACCCTCGCCATGGTCAATTCCAAGGTTCAGCCGACGGCGGAATTCGTCGTGAAGGGTGTTCAGTCCTACGATGAGGCGCGCATGGACCGCACCCTGCGAGCGGGCACACGGACCGTGGGCGTTTTGGATGCTGCCCACGCTGCCGAAACGCTATTCGGCGATCAGATCTTTATGAACATGATCCTTGTCGGTGCCGCCTATCAGTTCGGTGGGCTTCCGCTTTCTGAGGGGGCGGTGCTTCGGGCGGTTCAGCTCAATGGGGCCGCGGTCGACGCCAATAAGGCCGCGTTCAGTGCCGGGCGCATTCTCGCGGCTGCACCAGATCTCCTGGCCGATGCCATGGGGATGCGCCGCACCGTTCCTCAAATGGGCCTCGACGAACGCATAAAATTCCTCACCCGCGAACTCGTTGCCTACCAAGACAAAGCCTATGGCGACCGCTTTGCCGAGGCGGTTGCTGCCTTGCGGGAAGCGGACGAAACGCGTGGCCACAAAAGCCTTCGTCTCACCCGGACCGCTGCGGAAAGTCTTTTCAGGGTCATGGCCTATAAGGACGAGTACGAGGTGGCGCGGCTTTATGCCGATCCCGCCTACCGGGAGCGGCTCAACGCAGAGTTTGAGAACCCCCGAAACATCCGGCTCATGCTCGCCCCGCCCCTTCTCAGCCGCACCGATCCCGCCACGGGTCGGCCAAAAAAGCGCGCCTTCGGGCCATGGATATTTCGCGTTTTTTCCGTGCTTTCCCGCATGAAGTGGTTGCGCGGCACCATGCTTGATCCCTTCGGCTGGACCGCCGAACGCCGGGCTGAGCGGGCATTTGTCGAAACGGTTCTCACCGACATCGCCACCGCGAGGGCGAAGCTGGGCGAAGCGCCCTACGGTGCCCTTTGCGAGCTGTTGCGCCAGGGATCCACCGTTCGCGGCTACGGCGCCGTCAAGGACGCGGCCCGGGAAAAGGCCATGGGGGTGCGTTCGGGTTTATTGCAGCGGCTTTCCACACCACCCCGCACGCCTCGCCTCGAACCTGGGGCCTTCGTGCTCGACAAGCGCGTCTTTCTCAAAAACCCGCCGTCGGCAAACGCTACCCCTGCGAGCGCCGAGAAAGAGGTTGCCTAGGATGCGATTCAGCAACATCGTATCATGTTGCGACCCGAACCGCGAGGAAAGACAAGAACTTAGAGCAGGTCGTGCGGTCGCATGATCGTGTGACCCGATCTAGGAATAGCGCGCCGGTCGGTCAGTTCAGTCGTCGAGCCGGCTAGAGTAGGGCGGACATAACGACATAAAGTCAGATCGGAACCACTTCAGTGTGGCGGATCGAAAGTTCCCCATTTCGCCGCTCGCCCCAGCGGTGAAACGCGATCCCAAATCCACGCTAGGTTCAGGCGCCAACTGGGGTCGTTGGCGAATGCCCAGTCCGGTCCAAACAGGCCCCGAAGGGTGACGACTTTTGGGTTGCGACCCTAGATGCCACGCTAGAAAGGGACCTCGTCGAAGGATTCCACCGGCTTTTTGTCGTCAGCCTCGCCACTCGCTTTGAGGCGAACCTTTTCAACCCGCATCTCGGCTTGCTTCAGGAGAGCCTCGCATCGGGCTTTGAGTGCCTCGCCCCGCTCATAAAACGCGATGCTTTCCTCCAGCGGAACGTCGCCGCGTTCCAGCCGATCCACAATGGATTCCAGTTCTCCCATGGCAGCTTCGAACGAGAGTTCGTCCACGGGGGGCGTTTCGGGGGCTGACTGCTTTGCCATAGGGGTCCTCATAGGCCCGCAAGGGTTGCAAGATGGGCGGCCGTGCTGCGACCGAGGGCACCCAGATCGTACCCGCCTTCCAGCAGCGACACGAGCCTACCGCCGGCGTGTTCGTCCGCCACCTTCATCATTTCGCGCGTGATCCACACAAAATCGTCCTCCACCAGCATCATGCTCGCGAGGGGGTCGTCCGCGTGGGCGTCGAAACCGGCGGAGAGGAGGACGAGTTCTGGGCCAAAGGCCTTGAGCGCGCGCACGATGGTGTTGGAGAAGACCGGCCGATAGCCACGCCCGTCGGTGCCCGCCCCCAGCGGCACATTGACGATATTGCCCACTCCCCGCTCCGCGGCAGCGCCCGTCCCGGGATAGAGTGGCCACTGGTGGGTGGAGGCATAAAAGACGCTGTCGTCTTCGTAAAAGATATCCTGGGTGCCGTTGCCGTGGTGGACGTCGAAATCGACGATGGCGATGCGTCCAAGGCCGTGGACCGCCTGGGCATGGCGGGCGCCGATGGCGATGTGGTTGATCATGCAAAACCCCATGGCACGGGTGCGCTCCGCATGGTGGCCGGGGGGACGCGCGGCCACGAAGGCGTTTTTGGCTTCGCCGGCCATCACGGCGTCGATGGCACCCATCACTGCCCCCGATGCTTGTAGCGCGGCGTCGAAGGAATTTGGGCCCATGTGGGTGTCCGGGTCGAGGGACACGAGACCGGCCTCGGGTCTGCGCGCCAAAATAGCGTCCACATAGGACTTTGGATGGGCCCGATAGACCGCCTCCATCGGCGCTGCTCGTGGCGCCCGGCGGGGCAGCGATTTTAGACGCTCATCGTCGAGGGATTGGGCCACCGCTGCCATGCGCTCGGACCGCTCGGGATGCCCGTGGGGCATCTCGTGCCGCGCGAAGACGGGATCGGTGTAAATGAGCGTCATTTCGCGGGTCCTTTGGCTTGTCCGGCGCACCATGGAAGAGGATGGGGGTGCGCTCAACTGCCCGGGGCCCGTCAATCGTCCAGCGGCGGGTCTTCCCTGGGGGCGGCGGCGCGGGCGAGGCGGTCGGCGATGGCGGCGCCGACGCCGTCGCGGGGGATTGGGGAAACGGCGATGACCGATGCCCCAGTCCGGTCCAGCGCCCGCAGGCCAGCGTATAGGTTGCGCGCGGCCTCTGAAAGATCGCGCTCGGTCGACAGGCGGACGGTGCGGAAGGGTGCCGCGGCGCTCGGCTCCGATCCAAAAGCGAGCCAGGCTTCATCGGGCAGGACGTCGGCAGCGGGAACGTCGAGCCGTAGCCGTGCCTTCGGCGCATAGTGGGATGTGAGGAGCCCAGGTGAGCGCAGGGGCAGCGGCGGCGGGCTGGTGGAAGGAGAGCCCGCCACCGGGCCGCTGGCGAGGGGGCCTACGATGGCTTCGAGCGCTTCGGCTGGAATGGCGCCGGGCCGAAGGAGCGTGGGCGATCCCGTCACGTCCACCACGGTCGACTCAAGCCCGATGGGCGAGGGGCCGCCGTCCGCCACCAGCTCGATGCGCCCGGAAAGCTCCGCCATCACCGCGTCGGCGGAGGTAGCTGATACCCGGCCTGAACGGTTGGCACTGGGCGCGACCAGCGGGCCGATGGCAGCGCTCGCCTCGCGCAGGAGCGACCCTTCGGGGATTCTCACCGCCACGGTGGGGCCGCCGGCGCAGGCAAGGGCGGAAACC
>JBCCYN010000031.1:0-32206 GCA_039189655.1 Pseudomonadota bacterium
CTTCGAGAGGCTTTCCAGCGCCGTGCGCACCGCGGCCTCGGCCTCGGCGTCGAGCGCGCTTGTAGCCTCGTCCAGCAAGAGGATCGGAGCGTCTTTCAGGAATGCCCGGGCAAGGGCGATCCGCTGGCGCTCGCCGCCGGAAAAATTGCCGCCGCGTACGCCCATGGGCGCATCGTAGCCTGCGGGATTGCCCATGATGAAGCCATCAGCGCCGGCCGCTTTCGCCGCAGCCTCGATCTCTGCCCGGCTTGCTCCGTTGCGCCCCAGCGCGATGTTGGCCGCCACGGTATCATCAAAGAGCACAACGTCCTGGGAGACGACGGCAATCCGCGAACGCAGGCTATCAAGGGTGAGCTGCGAGACGTCTTCGTCGCCGATCAGAATGCGCCCGACCGAAGGATCGAATAGGCGCGGGATCAGGTTGAAAACCGTGGATTTCCCGGCACCGCTGCGTCCGACGATGGCTGTGGTCGCGCCGGCTGCTGCTCGGAATGAAACGTCGTGGAGCGCGGGCGCCGAGCCGTGGTAGGAGAACGTTACGCCCTCAAATTGCACAGCATCGGCGCCAAAGGTCGCTTGCAGCGCGTCTGGCCGCTCGTCAATGAGAGGCATCTCGTCAAGGACAGCGTAGGTGCGATTGAGGGCCGCAAGCCCTTCCTGGACGATGGCGTTGAGGTTGCCCAACGCGCGCATGGGTTGGGATGCGATCAGGAGGGCGCCGAGGAAGCCGGTAAACTCGCCGACGGTGCTGTCTCCGGCGAGAATTCGCCAGCCGATCACCAGAAGTATTGCGGTGATGGCCGCGCCGCCGAGCGTCTCCAGCATCGGGTCCATGCGGCCCCGCTGGAGCGCTGCCTTTAGCCGCAAACGCCGCAGCTTTTCGAACGCCGCGTTGGCGCGCTCCGTCAGGTAGGGTTCTAGGCCGTAGGTCTTTACCACCCGCGCGGCGCCAAAGGTTTCAGCGGTGAGGCTTGCCATGTCACCGGTCCGTTCCTGGGTGGAGCGCGACACCCGGCGCAGGCGACGACCAATCGTCGTGATGGGGACAAGGGCGAGCGGCAGGATTACTCCGGCAATGAGGGAAAGCAGCCAATCCAGGTAGATCATGGTGCAAAAAAGCGCGACGATGGTGAGGCCGTCACGCAGGAGGATGCCAATGGTCCGCGTCAACGCGAGGCGGATATAGTTGAGATCCGTCGTGAACCGCTGGGTCCACGCGGCAGGACTTTCGGTGTCGATTTGTTGAAGGTCAGCCGCGATGAGGTGGGCGTAAAGACGCCGCTGCAGATCAGCCTCCACCCGGGTAACCACCCGTTGGGTGAGAGCCACCAGCGCGTAGGTGGAGGCACCGCGCACGGCGGCGGCCACAAGAATGAGCCAGGGCAGGGTATGGATCGCCCAGTGACTTTTCTCCGCAAACGCATCGAACGCCCAATTGATCATGAGCGGATAGGTGCTGGTGCTCACCGCCACAAACACGATGGCGACCATCGTGAAAGCGAGCATTGTCCTGTGCTCCTGCACATGATCGTGCCAAAACCGGCGAACCAACGGGAGTGCGTCCCGCCGAGCGACAGGCGCCGCGCCGATCTCGGTGGGCCGTTTGGCCCGCTCAGTCTTGGTCAGCATTGTTGCGACAAGATGGGAGGTCGGCGTCGGGTTGCCGCGCGATGGCAATTGCGCGGCCGCCCAAAACAGGGTTGGTTTGTTCGTGTGGATGCCCGCGGAGCATTTACCCTCAGTCCCCGTCGGTCACGAAACGGTCCTGGGGGATCCCCATGGCGTAGAGGACAGCCGTAAGGTCGGCGTGGCGGAGCTGCGCATCGGCTGCCTTCGCCACCGCAGGCTTCGCTCTATAGGCAATCCCCAGTCCGGCGGCGTCAATCATTTCAAGGTCGTTTGCCCCGTCCCCGAGCGCGACCGCCGCGCTGGCCGTCACCCCGAGCGTCGCCGCCTCTTTCTCCAGCCTTTCGCGTTTGGCATCGGCGCCGAGGATCGGTTGAGCAACGTCGCCCGTCAGCGCCCCATCGCCCACGATGAGGTGATTGGCGAAGGCAGCATCAAACCCGAGTTTCTCGCCAATGGGCTCGGCAAATTGCGAAAACCCACCGGACACAAGGACCGTGCGCACCCCGTGCGCTCTCAAAGTTGCGATCAAGGTTTTTGCGCCTTTGGATGGGCGGATGGTGGCGAGGACGTCAGCAATGGCCGATTGCTCAATTCCCGCTAGCAGCGCCACGCGTTCCGTGAGCGCCTCGCCGAAATCCAACTCGCCGGCCATGGCCCTCGCGGTGATGTCCGCCACCTTCTCCTTGAGGCCAAGAACGCCGGCCAACTCGTCGATGCACTCCTGTTCGATCATTGTGGAGTCCATATCGCTCACGAGCAGCGATTTCTGGCGTCCTTTGGCGGACTGCACGATGGCATCCACCGGTTCCTCGCCCAAAGTGCTGGCGACGGTTGCTCTCACCTCAGCGCAAGAGCCTGTGGCATAGACATCCGTGGCGCGGTCGGACAGACGCACAGCCTCGTCCGCCCCCAGCGCTTGGACGATTTGAGCCGCGACCGCCGGATCGAGGCGGTCGGCAGCAACGAGGGTGACGACGAGATCCATGGCCGTTCTCATCGCCGGTCCCACTGCCTCGGGCAAGTCTGCCCTTGCCTCGTTTCTGGCAAATCGCCTCGACGGCGTCATCATCAATGGCGATGCGATGCAAGTTTATCGCGATCTTCGCATCCTCACTGCGCGACCGAGCCCGGAAGAGGAGATCGCGCTGCCCCATGCCCTCTACGGCCATGTGGACGCCGCGGCCCCTTACTCGGTGGCCCGTTGGCTGGAAGATGCCAGGGCGGCCATCGACGCTGCCCACGCCGATGGCCGTCTCCCCATCTTCGTTGGCGGGACGGGCCTATACCTTTCTGCCCTCAAGGATGGGCTATCGGCGGTCCCACCGATCCCGGCGGATATCCGAGAAAAATGGCGCGAACGGCAAAGGGTCGAACCCGCGGATGCGCTCCATGCCGAACTGCGCCGCACCGATCCCCAGATGGCGGAGCGCCTTGCGCCTTCGGACCGCCAAAGGATCGTGCGGGCATTGGAGGTGGCCGAGGGCACCGGCCGTTCGCTGGCTGAGTGGCACCATGAACGCGAGCCCGGCCCCATGGCGGACGCAAAGGCGGTTCGCGTGGTTCTTGCGCCGCCAAGGATGCTTCTGCGCGATAAAATCGCTGAAAGGTTTGAAGGAATGTTCGAGGCCGGCGCCGTTGACGAAGCCCGGGCGCTCGTTGATCGCGGGCTAGCGCCATCGACCCCAGCGCTCAAGGCGATCGGGGTCGAAGCGCTCAGCGCCTTTTCCGCCGGGCGGTTGAGCCGTTCTGACGCGATTACCCAAGCGGTCACTGAAACGCGCCAGTACGCGAAACGGCAGGAAACCTGGTTCCGCCACCGCTTCAAGGCCTGGCCGCGCGCTGAAACAGTTTCGGATGCCTCCGAACTGGTGCTTTCCGAAATGTCCTAGCGCTGGCGGTGGCGAGCTCCGCCGACGCTAACACACCGCACACTGATTTTCGCCGCTTCAAGCTGGATTTGCTGGGCGATGCTCACCAGTGCGTGCTCGGCTCGCCGTCCTGAGCACCTTCCTCCAGCCTTCGGCGCACGGAGGATGACACCCCGTCCGGTAGTTGGCCCGGGGCAAAAAGGCCCACTTCGGCGATTTCCCTCGGTTGCGCGCGTAGCGAGCTTGGATCAATGGCGTGATCCAAATCCCAGCGATAGAGAGCGACATGGTCGCGCGCGGCAAGGCTCCGATTAAAGTAAAGCGAGACGAGGTGCGGCGCTTCAGTGGGGGAAATGCCCGTCTCTTCCATCAGTTCGCGGTGTGCTGCATCCGCTGCACTTTCGCCCGGATCCACTGCACCTCCCGGAAAATGCCACCCGCGCACATAGGTATGGCGCACAAGCACGACCGCGCCGGTGCTGTCGCGCACGAGGCAACGCACGCCCAGCGTCACTGGCGGTCGTATAAGTACCCTCAGGCGCCAAATTAGGTGGCCTCGCATGGAGCGCGTCCCACCGATCTATCGATGACAGGGCCGGCGGGTGCGGCGGGCGAAACTCGGGCACCGCGCACCATGGGAAAGGCGCACCCATGTCGCTAAGTCGTGGACAGGCAAATATCCTTTGGCTTCGCGGCTTGGCAGGCGCCATGCTCTTTCGTCACCGATAGGCGCTCGATTCCGCTCGGAGCCCACTTTTTTGTCTCGACTGCGCATTGCCCACCTGTCCGACCCTCACCTGGGGCCCCTGCCGCGCCCGCCGCTGCGCGCACTCCTGTCAAAACGGATGTTTGGCTACGCAAATTGGCTGCGCAGCCGCGCTAGAGCGCTTGTCCCCGGCGTCCTCGAAGCTCTGCAGGAGGATTTATACGCCCATCGCCCAGACCACATCTGCGTAACCGGCGATCTCGTCAACATCGCCATGGCGCATGAATATGACACCGCTGCCCGTTTCCTTGCAGCGCTGGGCAATCCCGACGACGTGTCCTGCGTTCCGGGCAATCACGACGCCTATGTGCCAGGAGGCGCGGCGCGGGCAGCTTCCGCGTGGGCGGCCCATATGAGCGGCGACGATGGCCGCCAACGCTTCCCATTCTTGAGGCGCCGGGGCGGCGTGGCGCTCATCGGCGTATCCACGGCGATCGCCACGCCGCCCTTTTCAGCACGCGGGCGGGTCGGTCGCGAGCAGCGCGCTGCCCTGCGCACCATGCTCGACAAGGCCGATGACGCCTTCAAGGTGGTGCTTATCCATCATCCCCCCGATCGCCGTCTCACACCCTGGCGCCGCGCCCTTGCCGATGGCCGCGCAGTGGCGGACGTGCTGTCGGACGGCTGCGCCAATCTGGTGCTCCACGGCCACAACCACGAGGCCAGCGAGGCTTCTTTGCGCACGGCCACCGGCAAGGCTACGCTCTTAGGAGTACCGTCCGCGTCCTCCGATGGGGTTAAGCATCCCCCCGCGGGATACGCGCTCATCGATATTGATACGGCTCGCGGCGAGGTTCGCGTGGTGCGGCGGGCTATGGTCGGGCCGTCGGCCGAATTTGGCCAGGTGGCCCGGTTTGATCTCTAGCAATCGAGCGCGGAAAGGCGCTCACCGCCCTCAATTCCGATAATCTTGGACCCTTGTCGCCCTTAGTCCCGCAAGGCCGTGGCGATCGATCAGCGCGTTCCAGTTCAAAAACTCTTCGATGGTCAAAGTGTAGCGCTCGCACGCTTCATCGATGGACAAGAGCCCGCCCCGCACGGCCGCCACCACCTCAGCTTTGCGCCGGATCACCCAACGCTTTGTGTCTCGCGGCGGCAAATCGGCCAGCGTGAGCGGTGTCCCGTCGGGGCCAATCACATAGCGATACCTTGGCTGGGAATACTCAGACATGACAGGACTTCATCCGGACGCTTAGTTTGACACTCCTGTTAAAGCCTGTGGCGATTAACAGCCCCCTAACCGAGGCCGTTGCCGTGGCGCCGAATTCGGCTTAGCTAACCACCCATGAGTGAAGTTGGCACAAACCGGCTGGGGCTCTCCGGGCACCCGAGTGACCATAGGATCGTCGTCGCCATGTCGGGCGGTGTGGATTCCTCGGTGGTTGCGGGCCTGCTCGCACGCGACGGGTTTGACGTGGTCGGCATGACCATGCAGCTCTACGATCACGGCGCTGCGGTGGGCAAAAAGGGCGCCTGCTGCGCTGGCAGCGACATTCATGACGCGCGACTGGTGGCCGACAAGCTTGGCATTGCCCACTACGTGCTCAACTATGAACGCCGCTTCCAGGAGCACGTGATCGAAGCGTTTGCCGATGCCTACGCCCGCGGCGAGACGCCGGTTCCGTGTATCGCGTGCAATCAAACCGTTAAATTTACCGATCTTCTAAGTGCTGCTCGCAGCCTTGGGGCGTCGGCGCTCGCCACCGGGCACTATGTCGCAAGTCGCGTCGAGCGGGGGCGGCGGCGACTTTTCCGCCCCCACGACGAGCGGCGCGACCAAAGTTACTTTTTGTTTGCCACGACCACAGAGCAGCTGGATTTTGTTCGCTTTCCCCTCGGCGACATGCCCAAGGAGCGGGTGCGTGAGCTTGCCGCCGATATGGGCCTGATGGTGGCCGAAAAACCCGACAGTCAGGACATTTGCTTCGTGCCGGACGGACGATACGCGAAGGTGGTGTCCGCGTTGCGGCCCGATGCGGGGGGCGAGGGCGACATTGTGCACGTCGATGGCCGGATCATCGGCCGCCACCGCGGCGTCATCCACTACACCGTGGGACAGCGGCGCGGGCTCAACATTGCCATTGGTGAGCCGCTGTTCGTGATCTCCATCGATGTGCAGAGGAACCGCCTTATTGTTGGTCCTCGGGAAGCGTTGGCAACGCACGTCATGACGCTGCGCGATCCCAACTGGCTGGACGATCCGCTGAAGGACGGAGAAGCGCGGGGCGTATTTGCACGGGTTCGTTCCACCCGCCCGCCGAAGCCGGCCCTGGTGCGACGCGGTCGCGATGGGTTCGTCGTTGAGCTCGTTGGCGGCGAAGAGGGGGTGGCGCCCGGACAGGCCTGTGTCCTTTATGCCTCCGATGCCGCGGGCGCCGAGGTGCTGGGCGGGGGGTTCATCGAGCGGGCCAGTCAGCTGGCTGGAACACCGCCCGCGTACGCGTAGGCCCTTGCCGCATCCCAAACCATGAGCAGCAACAGCCCCAACCAGACCGTTAACGGGGAGGACGTGAAGTCCGCCTATGCTCGCTGGGCTCCGATCTATGAACTGATTGCCACACCGACGGTGCCGGCACGAAAAATCGCCGCCAAACGCGTTAATGCGGTGGGCGGCCGGTTTTTGGAGGCCGGTGTGGGTTCCGGCTCCGCACTGCCGCTTTATGAACAGAACGTGCGTCTGGTGGGGGTCGATCTTTCCCACGACATGCTGAAGATCGCCTCAGACAGGGCCGCAAAGCTAGAAAATGTCGAGGCCGTCATCGAGATGGACCTTATGACCCTCGCGTTCCCCGAGGACGCTTTTGATGGGGTCATTTGCATGTTCACAATCACGGCGGTCCCAGATCCCCGCCAGGTCCTTGGAGAATTCGCTCGGGTTACCCGGCCCGGTGGGACGGTGATGGTCGCAAGTCACTTTGAAGCCCGTTCCGGCCCCTGGTGGGTCACCGACAAGCTTATGAGCCCGTTTGCGAAGCGTTTGGGATGGAACCCGTCCATGGAGGTGGATGGATTGCTGGACATCCCCGGCCTTGCGCTGACGTCCCAAGAGCCGTTGCCGCCCATGGGTCTGATCACGCTGCTCACCTTCCGCCGCGAAGAATAGTCGCCAGGAGGTGGCGGTCGAGGCGCTCCACCCAACAAGGCCGGAGCGGCTCGTTCGTCCACCCAACATTCGGCGACGGTGTGGCGCTTTTTCGGTTCCGCGCACGTGCCCACGGAAGGCGATCGGGCCCTAAACAAGCCGCCATCCCACACGCCCACCGCAAGCCCCGCACCAGATTGCCTCGATAACTGTTTTTCACAGAAGTAGCGGCAATTTGCACTGGAGACTTGGATGGCCAACGCAAGCGCGGGCGTGGTTGTGGTGGGTGACGGGTCTGGCGCGAATGCCGGTGCTTCAATTGCCGGTGCCGGGGACATCAACGGCGACGGTATCGACGATTTCATCGTCGGACTGCCGGGCGCAAGGCGCGACGGGGATTTCGCCGTTGGTGCAAGCTTCGTTGTCTTTGGCAGCAGCGCCGGTCTGCCCAACTCCATTGACCTTGCCTCGCTCACGGGCGGGAACGGGTTTGAGCTGACGGGCATTGACGGGCTTGATTTTTCCGGTCGCTCTGTCTCCGGTGCGGGCGATGTGAACGGCGATGGCATCGATGATCTCATCGTTGGTGCACCCTCGGCCGACCCCGGTGGGAACCAAGCTGCCGGCGAAACCTATATTGTGTTCGGGACCACGGCCCCTTTTGCTGCAACGTTCGAGCTTTCCTCCATAGACGGCAGCAATGGTGTGGTTCTCAACGGCATCGCCCAAGGTGACTCGAGCGGTGCGGCTGTTTCCGGCATCGGCGACGTAAACGGCGACGGCATTGACGATGTCGCCATCGGCGCGTGGGGCGTGGATGCCAATGGCGATGCCGACGCGGGTGAAGCCTATGTGGTGTTTGGCTCTTCAAGTCTTCCAGCCAGCACCGACCTTTCGGCCCTGAACGGCTCCGCCGGCTTTCGCGTAAACGGCCTTACGGCGGACGACTTCGCCGGCATCTCCGTGTCCGGCGCCGGAGATGTCAACGGTGACGGCATTGCTGACTTCATTGTGGGTGCAAGCGGCGCCGGTACTGCCCATGTCATCTTCGGCAAAAACACGAGCTTCACCGCCGATCTCGACCTCTCCACCATCAACGGGACGACCGGATTTTCCATCGATGGCGGCTCAGTGGGCGCCGGCTTGGGCAAGTCAGTTGCGTCCGCGGGAGACGTAAACGGCGACGGGATCGATGACCTTGTCGTCGGCGCTCCAAACGCCACTGTCGACGGTGCGGTTGAAGCGGGCGCCGCCTTTATTGTTTTCGGCAGTTCGTCAGGGTTTCAAGCCACCGTCGAGGGCAGTGATCTTGATGGGACCAACGGATTTTACATCGGCGGGTTGAATGCGTCCGACAGTTTGGGCTCCGCTGTCGCTGGTGTTGGCGACGTCAACGGCGACGGCATTGACGACATTTTGGTTGCCGCAAGCGGTGCAGGTACGGCCGGTCGCCTGGGCGCAGGCGTCACCTACCTTGTCTTCGGCTCATCGAACGGTTTTTCCGCCGACTTCGATGTCGAAAGCCTCAACGGGACCACAGGCTACATACTGATCGGTGCAGCAGCCGACGACGCCAGCGGTCAGGCGGTCTCTCGGGCCGGAGACGTCAACGGCGATGGAGTGGATGATCTATTGATCGGCGCACCCTTTGCTGATCCAAATTCCGGTAGCGGCGCTGGTGAAGGCTACTTGGTCTTCGGCGGCAAAGAACGCTTAGGCGTATTCGATGCAGCCGACGGGACCACCGACGGCACGCTCGATCTTGCGGGTGCGGGTGACGTTCTTGCCGCAATCTTTGGCAATGAGACAGACGAAATCCTCGAAAGTGAAAGCGACACCGGTACAACCATCGTTGCCCTCGGCGGCGACGATGAAGTCTTCACCGCCGGCGGAAACGACCTGATCTTTGCGGGCGACGGCGCAGACGACGTTGACGCTGGCGACGGGTTTGACACGGTGGACGGCGGCAGCGGCGACGACTTCATCTCCGGTGGTGGGCAGCGCGACAGGCTTCTTGGCCAAGACGGCAACGACACCCTGGAGGGCGATGGGGGCCGCGACAAGATTATCGCAGGGCGTGGCAACGACCTTCTTGATGGCGGCGCTGACCGTGACCGTCTGGTTGGCGGTAGTGGTGGTGATTTGATTTTCGGAGGAACGGGCTCTGATGTGATCAATGGCGGAGGCGGCAGTGACGTCATCAGCGGGGGGGAAGGATCAGATGACCTCTTTGGGGGTGGCGGGGCCGACATTTTTCTATTCAGCCTAGGAGACGGCATCGATTCCATTGACGACTTCAAACCGGGTACCGATACCATCGCCATGATCGGCACCGGCCTCACGTTTGATGACCTTCTGCTTTTGCCGAGCGGGAGCGCGACACTAATACTTTACGGTGGTCAGGACATCATTCGCCTTCCCGACATTTCGCCTGGTGATTTGAGCGCAGCGGACTTTTTGTTCTGATCGCGAGGGCAAAGGTTTGGGGCACAGTGAACTAGCGCACTTCATTATCCACGACCAAAGAGTTCTTAGTCCCCTAAGCCTCAAACTATTTCGGCGAGTTTCAGCCTAGGCGGCGGGTATCGCGGAACGAGACCACATATCTGAGACCCAGTGCGAGGGGGAACCCTCAACAAAAAAACCCGCTCAACCGAGGGACAATGGTCAGTTACTAGAGAGACCAACAACATAAAAGGCGGGTCCTTTTCCGGTTGCCATTTTGACTAGCCAGTCTTTCTCCGACCCACTGAGGGCGCGCTTCGTCAGGTGCTCCTGCTCTAGCCCGAATTTGCGTGTGACGAAGGAGGAACTAACAGGCATACAAAAAATGACGACAACTAAAACGAGCGTTCCGGAGTTACGCTACCGCATTTAACTTTACGCTAAGGGATGCGCGCCATGCCACTCACGCCCACAGATAACCTCTACGCCCAGCAATGGTATTTGACGAAGATCGGTGCTCTTGAAGACATTTGGGCAAGTTTTAATGGTAGTGGCGTCAAGGTCGGCGTGTATGACGACGGAATTGAATATTCCCACCACGATCTAAACGACAACTATGATGCTTCGCTCCATGTCTCCGTTGGAGGCGGTGTGGCCGACCCCATGCCGGTGGCCGGCGGCCATGGCACCGCCGTCGCGGGCATTATCGGCGCCGAGCTCAATGGATCCGGGACCGTCGGCGTTGCTTGGGGATCAACGCTCGCTGGCGTGAACATCTTTTCCGGTGCAGCCAGCACGGGATCAGGGATGTTGCAGGCGCTCGATCAGCTCGGATCCTTCGACGTCACAAATCACAGTTGGGGCTATAATCAGTATTTTACGCCGTCGTCCTATGTGGCCGCAAATACCGCCAGATTCGAAGCAGCCGTCGTCGATGGTCGTGGTGGCCTAGGAACAATCAACGTCAAGGCGGCTGGCAACTCCAACTACAACGCAAACTCTGAGGACATTCAAACATCGCGCGCAGTCATCAGCGTTGCTGCCTATGACAACACAGGTGATGCGTCATGGTACTCCAACCACGGCGCCAACATTCTTGTGTCAGCTCCGTCCAATGGTGGCACGCTCGGCCAGACGACCACGGACCTGACCGGGGACGGCGCCGGCGATTATTCGAACGGTGACTACACTAGCGGATTTGGCGGTACTTCCGGTGCGAGTCCTGTGGTGGCGGGTGTCGTCGCCTTGATGCTCGATGCGAACCCAAACCTTGGGTGGCGTGATGTCCAAAACATCATCGCGAACTCGGCTCACGAAGTGGGAAGTGGCGTCGGTGGTGTTCAAACCTCAGACGAGGATCATGCCTGGTTTTACAATGGCGCATCGACCTGGAACGGCGGCGGTCTGCACTTTTCTGAGGACTACGGCTTTGGGTCGATAAACGCGTATAATGCCGTGCGGATGGCCGAAGTATGGGGATATTTCCAGCCATCGCAGACCAGCGCAAACGAAGTAAGCGCGACCGCCTCCATCGGAAGTCCTGTTGCTCTGCCAGACCTCACCACAACGGAGATCGCCATTGGCGTTAGTGAGCCCGGTCTATCGGTGGAGTACGTCAACCTGAGCTTGGACATCACTCACACCTGGCTGCCGGACCTGATTATCGAACTGGTTTCTCCGGACGGCACCGTTGCAACGCTGTTTGATGGTGACGGCAGTCCGAGCCTGGGGTTTGGCGGTTGGGATTGGACGTTCGGTGCCAACGCATTCCGCGGTGAGGACGGCTCAGGAACCTGGACTATCAGGGTGACTGACACCTACGGCGCTGATCCCGGAATCCTCAACAGCGCATCTCTAACACTGCACGGTAGCAATGGAATAGCCGGCAATGCCGACAACGATGTTTATCATTTCACAGATGAATATTCAGACACTGTATCTCAGGACAATACCCGTAGAAGGATAGATGATGATACCGGCGTTGACTGGATCAACGCCGCTGCAGTCAGCACCGCTTCAGTGATAAACTTGAACGGTCAATCGGGCACCATTGATGGCGTTCTTAGCACGTTCATCGGGATCGAGAACGCAATATCTGGTGACGGCAACGATCGACTGATTGGCGATGCCACGGCCAACCGCTTGTTCAGCATGCGAGGCGAAGACACGCTCAACGGCGGCCACGGCAGCGATGTGCTGAATGGCGGAACAGGCGACGATCTTGTCTTCGGCGGGACGGCTCGGGATGTATTGCGCGGTGCGTCCGGCGCCGATCGACTTTACGGTCAAAGCGGCAATGACAACATCGATGGAGGCCATGGCAACGACATCGCCTATGGCGGTGCCCACAACGACATTATCCGTGGAGGTCAAGGAAAAGACTGGCTTTATGGCCACAACGGCAACGATCGACTTCTTGGGGATGGCGGCAGCGATCTCCTAGTGGGCCACGCTGGTGCTGACCGGGCTTTCGGTGGGCGAGGTGGTGACGAGGCTCGCGGGGGGGCGGGCAACGACATCTTGCGTGGAAATGACGGAAACGACCGCCTTTATGGAGGGGCTCACAACGACAACATCGGAGGCGGCAGTGGTTCCGACATCGTCTCGGGTGGTCGCGGGGCCGACCGTTTGGCAGGGAACGGCGGAAGCGACCGGTTTGTGTTCCATCGCATGTGGGACAAAGACGTGATTGTCGACTTTGAAGATGGTAAAGACTTCATCAAATTTGCTGGTCGAAGTGGCATTGACGACATGGGTGATTTGGTGATCCGAACAGTTGGCAACACGACCCTAGTTTATGACGCGTCTGACGATGGGAATGTTATTCGAATACTGAACTCAGCAGGCGACATTGGTGCTGCAGACTTTATTTTCTCATAGGCGATATAGGCACTCGATCGAACCAACGGAAATTGATCGGAAACGATGTCGTCGGTCCGAGGGATCGAACATCCTTGCAAGGACGAGCGAAGCGGGTTGCTATCTTATGCTCAAGGCGTTTCGGGCCTTAACGGTCAAGACGCGGTCAGGAAAAAGCGGTAGCCACCATTTCGTTAAGGGGATGCTCTCTCTCGCGGCGAACAACATCATCTGACGCGCCTTGCCGGCCAATTTCGGTCCGTGGGCCAAGGCCTGGTGACGTTTCTGACCCCTAAGCAAAGTCGCCAAATCCCTGGCAACATCGCGCCGGGCGGCCAGCTACCATAAGTCTGCATCTGTATGACGATGGAAGACGAGAATAGTGCAGGAGAGGTCCCAGCGCTAATGATCCATAGTAAAGCCCAAGTCTTGTCCATATCGTCATGATCGACTCCTCGTGCGTGCGCGTTCTTCAGCACGGCGTAGCCATCGAAAAGGCGGGGCGGATGACCGTTGCATGGGCCGTTCCCGCGGCAGTCTAACCACGAACATCCATGCTCTTGTCGATGCCCAGAGCCAGCTGATTCGCCTCGCGCTCACCGTTGGGCAGACCGATGACGCACCGACCGCAGTCAATCTGACCGGCGGTCTGACACAGGGCTCGATCCTCATCGCCGACCGGGCTTATGACACCAACGCCATCCGACCGAATGTCGCCACCCCGGACTGCTGGGCCAACGCCCCGCCTCGCTTCATCCGCAAAGACACTCTTGCCTTCAGCCGCTGGCTCTACCGAGAACGTCGGCTCGTCGAGAGGTTCTTCAACAAACTCATACACTTCCGCGGTATCGTCACACGCTACGATCGCCGGCCCGACAACTTTCTCGCTGCCATCACGCTTGCAGCCATCAGCTTCTGGATCAACGCGAAATCAGTCCGCTCCATAACCGCCATGTGCGGAACATTGATTATCTTTCCCGCATGGCGAGTCTCACGCATAGACGATCCGATGATTTCTCGGGTCGCTAAATGAATGGCAGCCGAGAGTAGGAGACAACGTTTCCCGGTGAAAACGGCGGTTCTTCCATTGATACCTGCGCCCGGCAAGTCGTTTGTCGACGTCGGACGTCCGCAAGTCTTCATCCAAAGTCCTCCGCAAGGGGAGGTTTGTCTTGGCGTGGAGCGCTGGGGCGGCTCAGGGGCTGATTGGCGGTATGTTCACGTCCTTACGCAGAT
Organism: Pseudomonadota bacterium; assembly: GCA_039189655.1. Classification (GTDB taxonomy): domain Bacteria; phylum Pseudomonadota; class Alphaproteobacteria; order Rhizobiales; family Amorphaceae; genus Acuticoccus. Next base: position 13,886 of record JBCCYN010000031.1, read on the forward strand.
GTCACGGGCTTGACCTGATGCCTGCTGCTCTCGCCGATGCGGCAGTTTATGAATCCGGATCTTCGCAGCTTAATCTTTCATCATGCCTGACGTAGCTGGAAGTCGGTGCCGCATATCCGGATCCCGTGCATAATGCTTGCTTACTTGCGGGTGAGAGCGACGGCATCCGCCTTGCGATTGGTCCGCTAGTTCAAGGGCAACATCTAGCCTTTGAGTGCTTGTCCAACACCCAGTGCGGCACGGTAGAGAAACCTACTGGCGGCCCCATAGAGCAATGTGTGCACGAGCCGATCCTCTCGCTAGTAGACCCGCCCGCCGTGGTCGATCGCACCCAGCTGTTGTCGCCGCAACGTGAAGTCGGCAGAGGTCCCGACCCTTCGCCAATCCAAAGAACACCGCGCAGCGCCTGTCGGGTTACGTGGAGATTTTTCTGGAGTGACCGCCGCGGCAACCCTCACTGCGCACAAAGTTCGATGGCTCATTCTTCAACAGGTCGAGGCTGGCTACTCGAGCGTGCTCCAGCAACATGGAAGCATGTTGCGGCTCGAACCGCGTGGTAAAACAAGAAATTAGAGCAGGTCATGCGATCCCTGATCGCGTGACCTGCTCTAACCGTTCCACGATCGTCCTCCCATTCGTTCCGCTCACAACCACCGGCGGATAGCCCCGGTGTCCGCTCATTTGGACCAAGATCACAACAAAAAAAGCGCCGGCCGCGAGGCCGGCGCTTTGTAGTCAGGCTGGCGACGTTGTCAGCCGCAGGTTGGCACGTCCCGGCCCGGGCGGCCGATGGCGTCGAACGCCGACTTGTCCATGCCGAGCATTTGGTTGATGCCGTCCACCTTTTTGACCATCTTCGTCGCAAGGTTGCCGTCACCAAGCTCGACCACCTCGATCACGAAGTTTGAACCGATGGCCTGCCGGTTATCATCGAGCTCAATGGGCCCGTTCGGCGCATCGAGTTTAAGATCCGTCAGGCACGCCCGGAAGTTGGCCTGGCCGTCGTCGAATGTGCCGCCGATTTCGTCGAGGCACATCAGCGCGGCGTTGGTGGCGTTATAGTAGGCCGTACCAAGCAGCGAGGGCGACGGAAAACGTTCTTCCGGCGGGAACGCGTCTTGGTAAGACTTTACGAATTCTTGCCACTTCGGATCGTCCCAGGTGTCGGCTTGGGGACCGGCCGCTGGTGTGCCGATCAGTGCTTGTTTCGCGTTACCCTTGGAGGAAAGCACGGTGCCGTCCACCATGATCGTGCCGCCGATGAGGTTCGCCTCACCGCCAGCCTGCTGGTACTGGTTGAGGAAGTTGACCGCGTCGCCGCCGCCAAGACCCAGGTAAATGGCATCCACATCGTCGGGGAGCGCTGCAATTACCGAAGCGAAGTCTTTCGTGCCCAGAGGCACCCAAAAACGTTCAACGATCTCGCCGCCGTTATTGCAGAACTCCAGCGCGAAGCCGAGGAAATTGGTGTAGGCGAACGAATAGTCCTCAGCGACGGTGGCGACGTACTTCCAGCCTTTGTCATTCGCCACATAGTCGCCCAGGCCAACGCCCCATTGGGCACCGTCCATGTTGAAGCGGAAGAAGTTGTCGGCCGGATCGACGTAGGTGGTTTCTTGGGCGCCAGATGATCCGTTGATGATCGTGACGTCAGGATAGTCCTTGGCAAGATCGCGGATGGCGATCCCTTCCGAGCCGGAGAGCGGCCCAATGATGAGGTCGACTTCGTCCTGCTCGATGAGCTTGCGTGCCGCGCGCACGGCCGAGTCGGGCGAGGCATCGGTGGGCGCGATCACATACTCGATGGCTTTGCCGCCGGCATCCTCGCCATGTTGCTTGAGCGCCAGCCGGAAGCCGCGAAGGCCGTCTTCGCCGAGGACGGTATAGGTGCCTTCAAGGGTGGCCATGAAGCCGATTTTGATGGGATCGTCTTGCGCCTGCGCGGCGCCAGTGGCGAGGAGCGCCGCAGCCGCGACGCTGCACATAAGTTTGTTCACGTAGTTCCTCCCCTATGGTGAAGCGCGCTGTTTTACTCTTCGCGCGAGTGGGGAGGTTAGCTTCCCTGAAGGCTTGGCGAACGCTCGATCGGCGCAAAACCATCACCAAGAGTCTGATTATTCAAAAAAATTGCCGCCAGTTCCCAGCTTCGCCGAAAACCTGTTGGAAAGTTGCGGTCGCCAGGAGAAATCAGAGCGTGTCCCACCACAACGCTCGCCCGTGGCAGGCGAGTGCTCTCGCGCGTGATCGGGCCTCGCTTTCGTCGAACCCGTTCGGCACTCGATTAGTCCAACGGGCTCGGCGAAGACGGGTGACCGGCAAGAAATGCCGGTACCCCACACCCCACGCAAAAAGGGGCGATCAGATCCTGCTAGCGTCTTTATCGGTTCAGCCGATTTTGCCGCCGCCTTGCTTCGTAATCACCACCACGGACGGGCGCGGCGGCATGTTGTCGGCAAAGTCAGGCCAGCGGGTCGACGGGTCGTCATAGGTGGACGTTCGGCCGAACTCGGGCCACTCGTCACCACCGTCTGCGGGATGCTGCACAGCCACGAGGAGCATGTCGCCACCCTCGTTGAACGTGGGACCACACAGCTCGGCACCGACCGGGACGCGATAGAAGTGGCGCGATGTGCCGCGCGCGCCGCCGTCTGTGTCCATCGCCCAAAGCCCATCGGTTCTGCCAGTCTTTTCGTAGTCGTTGCCGTCGGTTGAGACCCACAACCGGCCGTCGGCGTCGATGGCGCAGTTGTCCGGCATGCCGAACCAACCGTTTGCCGACGTTTCCGGCGAGAATGTTGCGCCCACCTCCTGGATCGACGGATCGCCGCACTTCACGAGGATGTCCCAAGTCATTGTGTCCGCCGTGAAGTCGCCATCCGGGGCCGTCATCTCGATGATGTGTCCAAAGGCGTTGTCGGGGCGCGGGTTTGCAGCGTTCTCGTCACCGGGCTTGCGGCGCGTGTTGTTGGTGAGCATGACGTAAACGGTGCCGCGCTCGCCATTGGGCTCCACGTCTTCCGGACGGTCCATCGGTGTCGCTTCAAGCAGATCCGCGGCCCGGCGGGTCTGGATCAGAACGTCACCCTGGCTGTCAAAGCCGTTTTCGGCGTTGAGCGGACCTTCACCGAACACAAGCGGCAGCCAATGGATGCTTCCGTCAGCGTCGTAGCGCGCCACCGAAAGGGTGCCCTTGTCGAGGATGTTGGGATCAGGGTTCGCCGGGTCGTAGGCGTCATCGGTGACGAAGCGGTAGACGTAGTCAAAACGTTGGTCGTCACCCATGAAGACGGCGATGCGTCCGTCGGGGTTCACGACCGTATGGGCCCCTTCGTGCTTGGCCCGACCCATCGCAGTGCGCTTGACTGGCGGCGCGCTGGGGTTCGACGGGTCCACCTCGACCATCCAGCCGAAGCGGTGCGGCTCGTTCGGCTCTTTTTCGGTGTCGAAGCGGTCGTAGTATTTGCCCCAAGCGTACCAGCCACCAGGAACGCCGTAGCGCGCGTAGAGCGCGTTAACGGGGTCGTCGTCCTCGCCGTCCGCTTTGGGCCCCCAGAAATAGCCGTTAAAATTCTCTTCGGCCATGAGCCAGGTGCCCCAGGGCGTGATGCCGCCGGCGCAGTTGTTGATGGTGCCAAGCACGTCGGTGCCGGCGGAATCGGCGCTGGTCTTCATCTTGTCGTGGCCAGCCGCCGGCCCGGAGACCTTCATCGGCGTGTTGGCATGGATACGGCGATTGTAGGGGCTGTCTTTCACCACCGACCAGTTGCCGTTTCCATCGTTGGCGATCTCGATCACCGTTCCGCCGTGCGCCGCCATCTCGATGTCGACGAGGTCTTTGGTCATGCCAGCAAATTCGGCATCACGATCCTGACGACCGAGGCCCGGGAACATCAGCTCCTCGTTGGTGTACTCGTGGTTCACCACCATAAGGAGGCGGTCGGCATCGTCCGGCGCATCGGGATGCGGCACGGTGCCGACGAAGTCGTTATTGTAGCCGAACTGCTTCAGTTGTGCTTCCGCGGATTGGCTTGTCGGATCGAAGGCGGGCGCGTCTGAAAGCACCGGATCACCCCAGCGGATGAGGATCTTTGCGTCGTATCCGTCGGCCACGGCGTGATCGGCGCTCACACCTGCTTCAAGTTCGGGAAAGTTGAACTCGCCGTCGCTCGCCTTGGCGCGGCTGGCGGCAAACGCCATCGGTGTCACCGTCGCAGCGATAGCGGTGAAGCCGAGCGCCCCTTTCATAATGTCCCGACGGCTGTACCGCTCTGCGATGATGTCGCCAATGGTGGGCGCATTGGAGCGGTTGCTGCCGACATCCTCAGACGCGTCGGCTCTCTGGGATCGATTTTGGGGGTCGAAAACGGTGAACTTCATCGGTCTTCCTCTCAGGAAAAATCGGCACGTCGCTTCCTACGGAAGGTACGAAGACCTCGAAGTTTTTTATAGTGAAAAATTCTAAATTAGCTCATTAGACGAAATCTATTCTAAACTGGAGTATTAGGCCTAACTTTAAGGTGTGCTGTTCGTGGAGCAGCTCTTTGAAATTGCTCCGATTCTTATTTTTATAAATTCTAAAAGGTCATCTGTGCCGAGTTGCCGGTCGACCAGCCAGCGACGAATGCAAGTGTAGGTTGGCTAGGAAAGCGCGGCGATGACGGTGCTGGTATCGGTAACTGCCGCAACGTTTTGCATGGCAAATTGGATGCTGGCGCGGTGCCAGTCGGCGTTCATGGTCGAGCAGGCATCCTCCGGGATCACCATCAAATAGCCCTTATCCGCCCCGGTCCTCGCGGTGTGCTCCACGGACATGTTGGTCCATGCCCCGCTCTCAATGATGGTGTCTCGTCCTTCGGCCTTCAAAATCGTCTCAAGGGACGTCCCCTCAAAGGCCGACATGCGCATTTTACGCACGATATGGTCACCCGGCTGCGCCTCGAGACCGGGAACCGGTTCCGAACCCCAAGTGCCTTCCACAAGCGCATTCGCCCCTGCCAACCCTTCAAAGAGGGGTGCATTCAGTGTCAAACCAGGGGCACCGGGCTCAACCTTGAACCACACATGGATCACCGGAATTTTGAGCGCCCGGCAATGCTCAGCCAGACGCCGCGCGTTCTCGATGGCGTTCTGTTCCCGGCAATGTTGTGGGGAGCCAGAGGACGCGAACGCACCCCCGTCCATCACCACGTCGTTTTGCATGTCTTGGATGATGAGGGCGCAGCGCGACGGATCGAGCGTCAGCCCGTCGCTGGTCGTGGCCGGCTCAGGCGCCGAACTGGGCTCGCCGGATGCCACCGCAGGAGCAGCCTTCGCCCGCATAAAGAGTTCGTTGCGTGGACCCACTTTCGTGTCCAGCGCGTAAAGTGAAGTGCTTGCGCAGACAAAGAGCGTGCGCCAGTCGGAACCGCCCCAATGGAGATTTGCGGCGAGTTCGGGGATAGATACTTTGCCAAGGAGCGCGCCATCGGGGGAAAAGACCCAGAGGCCGCCGGGGGCGGTGACCCACACGTTGCCGCGCTGGTCGCATTTCATACCGTCAGGAACGCCTGGCTTCAGCGTGTCCTTGATGCCCGATGCGAACACGCGGCCATTAAAGATCGAACCATCTGGCGCAACTTCAAAGACCCGAATGTTTGCCTGCTCTGTGTCGTTGATGTAGAGCAAGCTTTCGTCGGGCGAAAAGCAAAGACCGTTCGGCATCGTAAAGAGGTAGCGGTCCACAAGGAGCTGCGGCTCGCCTGAACGATGCCCGGGTGGCAGTCGATAAACCCCTTGAAAACCAAGCTCGCGCGGCCGCTCTATCCCAAAGACGGGCATCCGTCCGTACCAGGGGTCGGTGAAGTAAATGGAGCCGTCGGCGCGCACACACACATCGTTGGGCGAGTTGAGCTCACGCCCTTCAAAATGGCTGGCTAAAACCTCGCGTGTCCCATCGGGGGCGACGCGCGCCAAAGAAGAGGTGGCGTGCTCACATACGATGAGGTTGAGATCGCCATCGTAGGTGAGGCCGTTTGCCATATTTGAGGGCCGCAGCACCTCGCGTACGCCCGCGCGATCCCACCGCCGGCGCACATCTCCGGGCATATCGGAAAAGAGCAAATATTGTTCTTCGGGGTGCCAGATGGGGCCTTCGGTAAAGGTAAACCACGAGCCAAGCTGCCGAACCGGCGCGTACTCGTCGACGAGATCGCGGAAGGCGGGGCGGACGGCCTCGTGGGCCATCTTCCTAGGCCGGGAACCAGTCGCGGCGGGGAACGGTCTGAGTCACCGGTCCGGGCACCTGCATATCAAGCCGGCCCACCACCTGCGTACCCTCGATCTTGGCCGGCTTGTCATGGATCGGCAGCAGATATTTTGAGCCGTTGAGCAGTTTCTTAATGGCCGCCTTTTCCTGGCGTTTCGAGACAGAGTGGTTGCCCGTGACCCGCGGCTCATGGTCGTTCACTTCGTTGAGCGGGTTCACGATCTGGTCGTTAAAATCGTAGATCACGTCGCCGCAGATGGTGGCACGCCCATCGGCCGTCTCCACGTGCACATTCATCGAACCTTCCGTGTGCGCCCCAGCCCAATCGAGCGTGACGCCCGGAATGAGCTCCACCTCTCCGGTGAGTTCAGTGTCCTCAAATCGCAGGGCCCCTGGGGTGTGGAGCCGCTCAATCAGATGCTGGATGTCTGGCTTGGGGTATTGCGGATACATCAGCCCGGAGACCGAATGCTCAAGTTCCTTCCGGTTAAGCACCACCGTGGTGTTCATCGGGAAATGATCGTCTTTTCCGGCGTGGTCGATGTGCAAATGGGTGTGGCAGATGTAGCGGATATCACCCACTTTGAGCCCATGCCGGGAGAGCTGGTTCTCGACCATGTTTTCGTGGAACTGCAGCCCACGCATGCCGAGCGTTTCCATGATCGCGTTGTCGCGATAGCCCGTGTCGACGAGGACGGGATGTTGCCCACCGGTGATGAGAAAGCCGTACACCGGAACGCGGCGTGTGCGCCCGCAGTCCCGTCCCAGAACCAAGAAGCTCGATTCCAGCTCGATATCGCCATAGTCGAGCAGCTTGATCTCCAGCGCCATTCCTCTTCCCCATCGCTTTTCTTAAACCGCACGGTCGCGATGGTGATCTTAGACCCTGAGGGCTGTGCATTTGAGCGGATGCTGCAAAAAATGAGACAAACGGGTAAATCCGCCAGTGAGCGAGCCTCCCGGCTGCGGCCGCTGCGACAAACACGCCACGCCCCCAACCGAAGAGCTTGCCGCCACCAACGCCGCCCTAAGGGCGTCGGCGGAGTGTTGCCGGTGTTTTAATGGCAGGGGGTGCGCGAGCGGTCCGAAGCGCCCACTGGGGCACCGTCAGCGTCACGCAAAACTAGAAGTATATTTTTTGAACATGAACATGGGCGAGCGAACATATTTCTGCGTACGGCATTGCTCAGAACCGTACCTATACGTCTAAATTTCTGCTCTTCGCATTGTAAGCGAGGGAATACTTGATCGGCGCAATAAATAATAGTGCCGAATCGGTTGGAGAAGGGGAGGGCAGTAAGGTCACTGCCTTTGGAGCGCTCAGCTGGAAACCTTTGTCCCTACGCTGCGCGGGACAGCGCTCCGCTCACATCGCCAGCGTCCACAACGATGATTTCCGCCCGGGGTGTGCCGCGAAACACGCTGTGCGAAACTTCCACCGCGAGATGCATCGTCTCGCCCCGACCCCCGCGCAAACGTTCGCCCAACGCGCCGTTTGCTCGAAACACAATTGCCTGCCCGCGTGTTCCATCAAGGGCGCGCAAAGATAGCCTCAAGCTGTCGCCAGAGCCCACTGGCTGAACATGCTCCAAACGCACTCGTTCCAAGGCAAATCGGGGTTTCGGTCGTCCGGCACCCCACGGACCCGCCTCAGCAAGCGAGCGCGCAAGGGGTTCGGTGAGTGCGCCAAGCGCCACCACTGCATCGATTTTCAAATTGTCGACAGCCGTGGCGGCGGTCACGGCAGGGGCTAAACGATCGCAGAAGAACGTACGCAGATCCCCAAGCCTTTGGGGCGCAACGGTAAGCCCTGCCGCCATGGCATGTCCGCCACCCTTGGTGAGAAGCCCGCTCGCCGCGGCCGCTCGCACTGCCGCGCCAAGGTCAACGCCTTCTATGGAACGACCCGACCCGACGCCCTGCTCGGTGCTGAGCGCAATGGCGATGGCTGGCCGCCGAAACCGGTCTTTCAGCCGAGAAGCCACCAGCCCCACAACGCCGGGATGCCAATCGCCCGCCACCACGACGACGGGGGCATCGTCGGCCATCGCCACCGCCTCTTCGAGCGCGCGCGATTCCATGGTTCGCCGTTCCTGATTGAGCTGCTCAAGCATTCCGGCAATGCGCTCCGCCTCGCCGTCGTCGTCGCAAACGAGGAGCCGCGCGCCAAGACCGCTATCGCCGATCCGGCCGCCGGCATTGATGCGTGGTCCAAGCACGTAGCCAAGATGGCCGCCGTCCACCGGCCCGCCGATCCGCGCTGCGGTCACCAAAGCCGCAAGCCCTCGGTTTTCTCGGCCGCGAAACGCCACCAAGCCGCCGCGCACGAAAGCGCGATTGAGCGCCGTGAGGGGGACGACGTCCGCAACCGTTCCCAGCGCCACGCAATCGAGCAAGGCCATCAGGTCCGGGGCATCCTGGCGGCCGCGCCGACGCATCTCGCGCACCAATCCCACCATGGCGATGAAGGTGACCCCGACCGCCGCGCAATACCCTATGCCGGAATCATCGTCGTCCCGGTTGGGGTTGATGATTGCATGGGCTCTCGCCAAGGCATCGACCGGATGGTGATCAACGACCAGGACCGTCATGCCTGCGGCGTTTGCGGCATCCACAGGTTCGATCGCACCGGAGCCGCAGTCGACACAAATGACGACATCGGTGCCTTCCGCCGCGAGGGTGTTCATCAGCTCCGCCGACGGCCCATATCCATCGCTCACCCGGTCCGGCACCATGAGCCTTGCCGTCACACCAAAATGCCGCAACACCCGCCAGGCCACGGCAGCGGACGTTGCCCCGTCGACGTCATAGTCGGCAAAAATTGCGATGCGTTTGTTCGTCTCTAGGGCGTCGGCCAGCGCCGCCACCAACCGATCACAGTCGGTCAGCACGGACGGATCGGGCAACAAAGCTCTTAGGGTTGGCCTGAGGTCCGTCTCGGCGGTATCCAGGGTGACGCCGCGCCCCGCTAGGACCCTGGCGACGACCTCAGGCAAATCGAACCGCTGGGCGAGCGCAAGCGCGGTCCGTTCCTGCGCCTCATTGAGCCGCCGCCGCCACGTCCGCCCGGTCGTCGAATGGGCAATGTCAAGCACCTTAGGATCGTCCGACAACGCCAACGCCCTCGATTTTGGATGAGACAGTTTCATCTCATCGGATCGGCGAGGTGTTAGGAATTCGTTAATCCTACCGATATTCAGCGGTCTGTGGACGATAGCGAGAAGAACCGCCCAAGCCGCCTTCAACGTCCTAAAAACTCTGTTGCGTCGTTCCGACCATGTTTTGCGTAGGCTCATCCTCGTCACGCTAGGCTAGATGTAGTTTCCAAGAAGGTTGTTCGTTTCGGCGCGACCGCTGGGTACTGTGCCAAAACACTCCCGCCTTGATCGATCATCCCGCGCATCGCCCGATGCCTCAAGGGACGCTTCGCTCTTTGCCCTTGACCCATCAGGCACTGCGTGGGCCTAAAAAATGTGTCGGCTCCGGAAGAACGTCGTTTTTGGTGTCCCACCAAAAGAACTAGACGGGATGGGTGGCGCAAAGGGGGGAGCTCTTGCCGCCGGCTAGCCTGAATAATGGCGATGCCTAGCACATCTAGAGTGCGTTCCAGCGACACAAAGCCTTATCGTCTGTCGACACGCGCGCAAGCACAAAAGCTTGGGGTGGGTCCGCCGCCAGGAAGTGCTTGTCCTGTCAATGGAAATAAAGGCTGGCGCCCGCGCGATTGCGGGCCAGCGGCTGGGGTGAACGCACTTTTGTTCTGCCGCGAAAATCGCCCGGAGTAAGACCGTCCAACCGGCCAGGCTACCAACCTCCGAACCGGTGCAGAGCAGAATGGCTGGCCGCGGCATCCATCGTGGGTCGCCCGCCCGACCGCCGGGCGCTGGATATTCTTTGGGCGAAAACCCGTGGTTCGTCAGCTCGCCGCCTGGGCGGTTTGCTCGTTCTCCGTGTAGGCATTTCGGTGGGGGGAACGGTGTGGACGGTTCTTCGGGTTCGGGGGTTCGAGCAGGTTCGTGTCGTCACACTCCGCCCCATCATAGACCAGCACCCGTCCCCGACCGGTGCGCTTGACCTTGTAGAGCGCCACGTCCGCGAGGTGCACCAGCGTCTCAGGCTTGCGCGCATGGCGAGGCATATAGCTGATGCCGATACTGGCGCCGACGGTCACGGTTCCACCATCGAGGCGATGGGGCTTAGAGACCACTTTGATGAGTTCTTCTGCAAAAGCCACCGGATCTTGGGCGTCCATCTCTGCCCATAGTATGGCAAATTCGTCGCCGCCCACCCGATAGACAGAGGCGCGCCCGTCCGCCAGGTCATCCATGCGCGCGACGGTCGCCCGCAAAACCTCGTCGCCAACCTGGTGGCCGAAGCGGTCGTTGACAGGTTTGAAGTGGTCAAGGTCGATGGCGATGAGGGCAAATGGTTCGCGTTCGCTGGCTCGTTCGGCAGCGCGAGCAAGATCCCGGGAAAAGGTTACGCGGTTGCGTGCGCCCGTACCGGCGTCATGGTGGGCGTAGTAGCGGATGCGAGCCTCTTTGCGACGCTGCGAACTGATGTCCAGCAGCTGGACGACACGCTCGCCGGAGTCCTGGCGATCGCGGTTGCGGATTTTGTTCGCAAGACCAATGAAGTGAAGCTTCTCGCCGTCGATCGTCGCGACAAATTCGATCTCGGTGCAAGGATTGCTCAGAAGAACATCAACAAGACCCCGCAGGGTATCGACCTCGTGGGAATCGAACTCTACGTGGAGCTGGACACTTTCCAAGTCCTGCGGCGTATCGACGTCGAGCACGTTCAGTAAGCGTGCGTTGGCGTAAACAATTTCCCCACGTCTGTTGGTCTGCAACAGTCCGATTGTGGCAAAGTCCGCCACCTGGGTCAGTTTCTTGTTTTCGTCTTCAAGCTCCTTCGCGCGGCTAGGTTCGGGGTTTTTCGGTCCGCCCCTCAGCGCTTCGGTGTAGCCGATTTTTGGAGCGTCGTTGGCGCTCTTCGTTTGCGCGGTGGGTTTCTTTTTTTCACTGGCAGCGTCGATGCTTGTTTCGGCGATGTAGTACGTCAACACCATGGCCAGGAACAGCGCCACCATGGCCGCCGCCGACACCGCTACAGGGGATGGCCACAAGAAACCGCTGAGAACGGGGATTGCGCTCGTCAGGCCGAAAATGCCGACCAGTCCGAGCCTTGATCCCGTGCTCGCATTTACGTCGTTCTGTTCAATGCTCACGCTACTACGAGTACTCTACATAACCAAACGCGACGACGTCATTAGTACCAGATCCGCCCCACGATTGCTGGCGAAACGAGCCAATCAGGCCAGCCCCGTGCAATATAGAACTATCGAGCTTTTGCAGGGCTGGCGCGATCGACACGACCCTTGTCAAGGCACGTCCGGTCCATAACAGCGTGACGTTGGCGCGAGCGCGCTATCGGAGCCGAAGTTGCGTTCCCAATGGCACAATAAAGTAGTTCTATCATGCTGAACTAATGGACGTATTCCGTATTAGGGGAATTCGCTGAAGGGCGGTCGGCCTAGCTACCTCCGCGTTCGACGGCAGCTTTCCGGATCGCCTCTGCCAACACGTCCGCCGGTTGCGCTCCGGAAACGGCATACTTGCCGTCGACGATAAAGCACGGCACGCCGGTGACGCCGATGGCCTGGGCGTGGACCACTTCGGCCTCTGTTTCCGCGACGTCCGCGCCCGACGCCAGGAGCCGCAGAACCATTTCCCGATCCATACCGCCCGCGGTTGCTGCGTCCGCCAAGACGTCCGCATTGGTCAGATCAGCGCCCTCCAGAAAATAAAGTTCAAACAGGCGCTCCACCACCTGGTCCTGGACGCCCTCGATGCCGGCCCAGCGGATGAGACGATGGGCGTTGAGTGTGTTGGGAGACTTCTTGATCTTGTCGAAGGCGAACGGAATGTCCTCCGCCGCACCGGCCGCCGACACGCGCTGATAAATTTCGGCCGCGCGCTCGGTACTGCCGAACTTGTCGCTGAGGTATTTTTGGCGGTCTTTGCCCTCGCTGGGGAGTGTCGGGTCGAGCTGGAAGGGGTGCCATTCGACTTTTACGGTGACATCGTTCGCTTCGCTGAGGGCCTTTTCGAGGCGCCTCTTGCCGACGTAGCACCAGGGGCACATGACGTCGGACACCACGTCGATTTTCAACGGCTCCAGCGCCGACGCGTCAATCATTTCACCCACCATGTTTCCCATTCGATGCCCGACAACGAGTGCTGCTCCGGCCGTCCGAGCCGATTCCAGTGCGCCACATATTGAACCGGCGTGTGGAACAGCGGGATCACATAGTGCCCCGAAAGCAGCACCCGATCCAACGCTCGCACCGCATCTTCAAAGGCTTCTCGATCCTTTGCGGCCAACATACTTGCGATCATCGCATCGACGGCGGGCTCTTGTGCACCGGCATAATTAAAGGTGCCCTCAGTGGTGGCTGCGTTCGTCGACCACCGATGGGTCTGCTCGTTCCCGGGCGACAGCGAGGCGGGCCAATAGACCCGCGCCATGTCAAAGTCGAAGCCGAGCATGCGCTGATTGTACTGACTGCTATCCACATAGCGCACCCGAGCGTCGATGCCCGCCGGTCGCAGCATGCGCTGGAAGGCGAGGGCTAGCCGCTCATCGTCTCGGGTGGCGACCAGGATCTCGAAGGACAGCTGTTCACCCTCGCCATTGACGAGCCGGCCATTGTCGATGCGCCAGCCTGCTTCTCCCAAAAGTTTGAGCGCGGCACGAATGTTGGTGCGGTCGCGCCCCGAACCGTCCGAAACGGGAGGACGCCATTCGCCTTCCAGCATTCTTGGCTCGACGGCATCTGGAAACGGGGAGAGGAGTTGCCGCTCGCCGTCGCTGGCGGGTCGGCCCGGTGATGACAAGGCGGAGTTGGAGAAAAAGCTGTCGGTGCGACTGCGCAGATCAAAGAAGAGCTGCTTGTTGATCCACTCAAAGTCGAAGAGGTAGCCAAGGGCCTCGCGCACCCGCTTGTCGTCAAATGGCGGCCGGCGCGTATTCATCACAAACGCCCACATGCCGCGCGGCGTGCGGGTGGGGATCTCGAGGCGCGCAACGTTTCCCTCGCTCAGCGCAGGAAAATCATAGCTTTGCGCCCAGCGGCCGGTGTCCGCCTCCATGAAGGCGTCGATTTCGCCGGTCTTAAACGCCTCGAACATGGCGTTCTCGTCTCGGAAAAACAAAAACCGGATCTCGTCGGCGTTATAGCGCCCCGAATTGATGGGAAGATCCTGCGCCCAGTAGTCCGGGTTCTTTGCGTAAGTGATGGAACGGCCTGGGACGACATCGGCGATACGATAGGGGCCAGTCCCCACCGGCGGGTCTAGGGTGGTGCGGGAGAACTCGTCTGGATTGGTGTCGTGCTCGGGAAGGATGGGCATCAACCCGAGGATAAGCGGTAGCTCGCGGTCGTTGGCATTGGGGAAACGGAAGGTGATCGTGCGAGCATCCGCGACATCCACGTCCTCCACCTTAGCGTAGTAGTTGCGCGCGTAGGGCCAGCCCTTTTCCTTCAAAAGCGCCCACGTAAAAGCGACGTCGTCGGCGGTGACAGGCGTCCCGTCGGAAAAGCGCGCGCTCTCGGCGAGCTTGAAGGTGACGAAATCCCGCTCCGGTGGAACGATGACCTCGGACGCCAACAGGCCGTATAGGGCAAAGGGCTCGGCGCGATTGCGGTCAAGCAAGCTTTCATAAACGAGATTTCCATACAAAAGATCGCGAGTGCCGGGGCCAAGGGAGCCTCTGGGAATGAGCGGATTGAGATTGTCGAAGGATCCGAGTGCGCCGAACGTGATTCGCCCGCCCTGGGGTGCGTTCGGATCCGCATAGGGCAGCCGATCGCCTGGCGAAAGCTGCGGGGCGCCGTGCATGGAGATACCATGGGTCGCCCCATCGCTAGCCTGCGCCTCGGTCCCGTACACGAAACCAGCAATAGCCACCCACAACGCCGCTGCGATGGTCGACATCTGACGAATTTTGCCGCTCGGTATCATTCTCATTCTAGCCATTCTCAATGATGCGGGCTAAGCGTTTGGGGTGCGTGACGGTCGTGGTCGGCCACCAACACATATGGGAGATAGTATCATGCGTTTGGCATTCTTCGGCAGCGCGCTTCTCGCGACGCTGATGGCCACTGGGAATGTGACACCGGCTGCGGCGCAGGGCGAGCAGCCCGCGGACGCGTGGGTGAAGATCTGCAACTCGGACCCGAAAGCTCAGAAAAAAGTCTGCCTCATCACCCAGGAGTTGCGCACCGAGCAGGGCCAGTTCCTGGCGTCAATCGCGATCCGCGAAACGCCGGGCGAGGCTCGCAAAACTGTGATTGCATCCATCCCGGTGGGGATGCTGGTTCAACCTGGGGTGCAGATCCAGATCGACGGCGGTGAGCCCACCGAGGCGAAGTACACAATTTGCTTCCCCAACGCTTGCTACGCGGAGCTCGCCATCGACAACGGCTTCGTCAATCGTTTGAAAGCGGGCGGAAAACTGCAGCTCACAACGTTTAACCAACAAGGCAAACAAGTGCGTTTCGATATGACGCTGATCGGCTTCACATCGGCATACGACAGTGAAGGCGTGGATCCCACGGAAATCGCCCAAAGGACCGAGGAGTTGCAGAAGTCTTTGGAAGCGAAGGCGCTAGAGGCCCGCAACAAACTGGTGGCCGAGCAGCGCAAGGCTTTGGAGGAAGCCAACAGCGAATAGGCGTTTTGGCGCGGCGGCGCTCCGCAGATCGCCGCCACACCCCCCGCTCCTAGAGCGATTGCGTCGTCGCACCGTCGTCCGCACCCCGCGGCGACGGTTTTTTGCGCCCTCCCGACAGCCGGTTTCAGCGGCATAAAAAGGGATCACCGCCCGAAACGTCGGGAAACACTAAAGCTAGCAGCGAAAATTCGACTGGCACAACCAGAGCGCGATTTATTTTTTAAAACATGGCGTAATTAAGGCGAGAATGAGGGTGCGCTCGGGATCTGGCAGATAAATCTTTCCTATATTTACTTGTATCGAAATTAAATGCCAGAGATCATCAGCGTTAGTTGTGTTCAACTTCGCCGGGAAAGCCAAGGGGCTGCTAAACCTCGACGCTTCTGCTGCGCGGTTGCGAAGCGACCGGCGACATCCCGTGGGCAGCGCCCGGCAATTAGGGCTGATGCCGCTCGAACGATGATGCCATTTTAGGGACGGCGGGGCGTTTAGGCAGCCGATCAAAAGCCTGTGACAAGCTTGAGGTGTTTCAAAGGAAACTAAGCTCAGCGGCCGAGCCTGAGATTGAGGAAATGATCCGCTCAAGACGCTATAGCACGGAGCGGATCATCAGGGGTTCAAGAGGGGCGATGCCCGCCCCTTACCGCTTAGTGGAAGTGGTCGGCGCGGGGAGAATAGGAACCATCGCGACGGTCAAACATATCGCTGACTTGGGGGTGACGAACCGGTTCACCCGTGTCGTCGGGCAACAAATTCTGCTCCGAGACATAGGCTATGTACTCGGTTTCGTCGTTTTCGGCAAACAGATGATAGAATGGTTGATCCCGGCGAGGCCTTATATCTTCAGGAATCGCCTCCCACCATTCTTCGGTATTTGAAAAGGTTGGATCGACGTCGAAGATGACACCGCGAAAGCTGAACACTCGATGGCGGACAACTTGGCCAAGCTGATATTTGGCAGTTCTAATCTTACGCATGATTAAGGCCTAACGCTTGGTCGATTCACGACCTGTACGAACATAATGACCACGCGGCTCCGCGCCCAACGACGCATATTGGTCTTTGGATGAGGCGCTCTCCAATCGCGCCGTTAACCGCCTAGTCGTGACAATGAAACGGTGTGCGTCCATTCCGGTTCGTCCTCCCAGCAAGGCTCAGACAAGTTTGGGCACGCAATCTATGCGAGAATGTAATCAAGGCTTTTTCACGGCACGCCTTTAACCTGACGCTTTTTTGCCATAATCGCTAATCCGCAACAGCTCGTCGGGAACCCAAGACCCCACATATGCACTCATTCGACTTTTATAAGCCTATTTTGTTCGTCTTGAGAAATTAATTTTAGGCTCTTTCGTGGCAAAAGCCTCAAGGAAGTGTGAAGTGCGTTCAACCTGCCACGTTTGTTGTGACCGACTCATGAACGGGGCGGCCCACCCGCTGGTGCGCCGCCGGGTCATGCGCGGGGCCGCGCCCATTTGCGATGGATCCACATCCACTGCGCCGGCTCGCAGCGGATCCACTCTTCGAACGCGTCGTGAAGACGTTGTGTCGCATCGCGAATGTCGGCGTCCCGGTCCTCGGACGATGGAACGCTGATCTGCTTTAAGATCACCCGGAAATGTACGCCCTCAGTGCGCAAAATCGCCCCGGCGAGCAGCGGTTTCCCGCTCAACCGGGCGAGCATCGCCGGAAGGGGGGTTGCGTAGGCGCGTTGGCCAAAAAAAGTCACGGGAACCCCGCGCAACTCGCGAAAATCCGCGACCATGCCGACACCCTTGCCCTCCCGCGCAAGCCGAACCAGCGTTTGGCCTAGGCGGGGGCCTTTTGCGAAGAGACCTGCCGGATAGGCGGGCATGCGCATGGCTTTGAGGTAGTCCTCCACCAGCGGATTGTGGAGCGCCTGGTAGACGCCGGCGAAGGGAAGCGCGGCTATGCGCGGCAAGGTGCCTGCGATTTCCCAGTTGCCCAGGTGCGCTGTGGCCGCGATCACGCCCTCCCTGCACAAACCGCGGTACTTCTCGAAATCTTCCGGTAATTCAACGCGTTGAGGATCTTCAATCAGCTTATCTATCTGGAACGCCTCTGCGCTGACGCGGCCGAGATTACGCCACATCGTGCGGGCGATGGTCTGGCGCTCTGCGTCAGTGAGTTGGGGGATGGCATAGGCCAAATTGTCCAGGGCGCGGCGGTGGCGGGCCGTCAGGGGCATGATGAAGCCTAGCGCCGTCCCAAGGGCGGCGGACGTCAACCCGATCGGTAAGCGACGCAGAAACAGCCCGAAAATGCGAACAAAAACATACTCAAAGCGGTGCTGAAAACCGATGCCGCCACCCTTTTTCCGGCGTTTTCCCCGCTTTGGCCGAGGCGCGACCGCAGGGTGTTCAGCGTCCATCGGTACCTGCCGCGGCGAGGCTTACCTGCAAGCAGACTTTTGAAAACCCGAGCGAGAGGCGTGTGTGCGGTGGATGCGCTCTTGTGGTTGTCGGCAGCTTGTGGTGAGGGCGACCCGGGCCAACCTCTTTCGGGAACAAGTCATTTTCGATGGGCAGCGTACTTTCCCTGACGGTCCCGTTTTTCGGGCTTGTGCTATTCGGCTTTCTTGCAGGCAAATGGGTGAAAACGCCCGCGTCGGGGCTCGCTTGGCTGAATATTTTCATTATCTACTTCGCGCTGCCTGCGCTCTTTTTCCAACTCGTTGCCCAGACACCGTTCAACGAGCTTTCGAACTTGGGCTTCGTTTTTGCCGTCGTTGGAGCGACCGGAAGTGTTTTCGCCCTCTCGTTTGCGATTGCATTCTTTCGCAGCCGTTTCAACATCGCGCAGGCGACCATTAACGCCCTTTCAGGCGCCTACGCCAACAACGGTTATCTGGGGCCCGGTCTTGCGCTCAGTGCACTAGGCGCCGCGGCGACCGCACCTGTGGCGTTGATCTTCGCCATTGAAAATACGATGTTTTTCATTTTGACGCCTATCCTGATGGCGATGGCTGGGGCGCAGAACACGTCGGCTGTAAAGACAACCATCACGATCGCGAGGCGTATCTTCACCCACCCTTTCATCCTGGCAGTGATTGCCGGGATTACGGCTGCGGCATTCGAGTGGCAGCCGCCAGAGATCATCGATCGTTTGCTCACAATGCTGCGTGGCGCTGCAGCGCCCTGCGCGCTCTTTGCCATGGGAGTCACGGTGGCGCTCCAAACGCCGCCGAGCCGCGATGCGCTGGCCGACCTTTCCATCTTCCTCACCATCAAGCTGCTGGTTCATCCGCTGGTGGCCTTTGTGGTGGTGAGCACCGCCAAGGTTGATCCGCTCTGGCTGACCACCGCCGTTTTGATGGCGGC